>SFHI01000089.1 GCA_004555705.1 Clostridiales bacterium
GGTGATAATCGATACCCCATTCCATTCAACCGGGGGATTGCCACGCCAGTGTGCGCACTGGCTCGCAATGACAGCATATATTTGACAAACACCAATTTGTCAGTCACTGCGTGAAACCGACAAGCAAATCATTTTTATCCCGAAGGGATACCTCAATTGTCAATTGTTCATTGTCAATTGTCAATTCACAACATTCTGCCGTCTTACCAAGCATAAAAACAGGAGGCTGTCATGGACAAGAAAATGCTCAGCGGCAACGAAGCCATCGCCCGGGGTGTGTACGAGGCGGGCTGTCACGTTGCCGCTGCCTATCCCGGAACTCCCAGTACGGAAATTCTGGAAAACATCGGAGAACATTACAAAAAGGATATCTACTGCCAGTGGGCCTGCAATGAGAAGGTGGCCTTTGAAATCGCCTCCGGCGCTTCCATCGGCGGCGCCCGGGCCTTCTGCGCCTTCAAGCACGTGGGCATGAACGTGGCCACGGACCCCATCTTCACCATGGGCTACGCCGGCGTCAACGGCGGACTGGTGTTCGTCAGCGCCGACGACCCGGGCTGCCACAGCTCCCAGAACGAGCAGGACAACCGCTACTACGCCCCCCACGCCAAAATCGGCATGGTGGAGCCCTCGGATTCCCAGGAATGCCGGGATTACGCCATGGCCGCGTTCCAGCTGTCGGAGCAGTTCGACATTCCCGTGATGATCCGCATGACCACCCGGGTCTGCCACAGCAAGAGCATGGTGGAGTGCTCGGAGCGGCAGGAGGTGCCCGTCCGGCCCTATGAGCGGAAAACCGAGAAATTCGCCCTGCTGCCCGCGGTGGCCCGGGCCCGCCACCCCCAGCGGGAGGCGTCCCTTGCCCGGATGGAGGAATACGCCAACGACTGCCCCCTGAACCGGGAGGAAGGGGACCCCAACGCGGCCATCGGCATCATCACCTCCGGCATCTCCTACCAGCACGCCCGGGAGGTATTCGGCGACACCGCCTGCTACCTGAAGCTGGGCCTGACCTATCCCCTGCCCCGCAAGCTCATTTCCGGGTTTGCCGCCCGGTTTAAGACCCTCTACGTCATCGAGGAGAACGACCCCTATCTGGAAACCGCCGTGAAGGCCCTGGGCTTCGGCCATGTGGTGGGCAAGGCGAAAATCCCCATCTGCGGTGAGCTGAACGCGGAGATCATCCGCCAGGCCCTCACCGACGCCCCCGCCCCGGAAACCTACCATGTGGACGCCGAGGCCCCCGCCCGTCCCCCCTCCATGTGCGCCGGCTGTCCCCACCGGGGCTTCTTCTACACCATCAGCCGGAACCTGAAGCGCATCGTCCCCGTGGGCGACATCGGCTGCTACGCCCTGGGCATCAACGCTCCTCTGAATGGCTTTGACTATTCCATCTGCATGGGCTCCGGCATCTCCTCCACCATCGGCCTGGCCCAGGCTCTCAAGCGCCAGGGGGATTCCCGGAAGGTGCTGGGCATGGTGGGCGACTCCACCTTCTTCCACTCCGGCATCAACTCCCTGATCGATGTGGTGGCCGCGGACGCCAACGTGATCGCCTGCATCCTGGACAATTCCATTACCGCCATGACCGGCCACCAGCAGAACCCCGGCACCCAGTACAACCTGATGGGCGAGCCCTCTCCGGTGATCGACATTCTGGGCATGGTGAAGGGCACCGGCCTGGCCCCCGAACGGATTCGGGTGGTGGACCCGCTGGACCTGCCCGCCATGGAGGCCGCCATCCGGGACGGCGCGGCGGTCACCGGCCCCTTCGTCATCATCACCCGCCGGCCCTGCGTCCTCATTAAGGAGGTGGCCCGGGCCAACGCCGGGAAGAAGTGCGTCATTGATCCAACCAAATGTGTCGGCTGCAAGCTGTGCACCCGCATTGCCTGTCCCGCCATCTCCTTCGCCGGGGGCAAGGCCTCCATCACCGAGGGCTCCGGCTGTACCGGCTGCGGACTGTGCGCGTCCATGTGCAAATCCGGCGCCATCACGAAGGTGGGAGGTTAATATGGTTAAGAGTATTTTGCTGGTGGGCGTAGGCGGCCAGGGCACCATTCTGATTTCCAAAATCCTCAGCGCGGGCCTGGCCCAGCTGGGCTATGACGTGAAAATGAGCGAAATCCACGGCATGAGCCAGCGGGGCGGCTCCGTCAGCACCCAGGTCAAGTACGGCGACAAGGTCTACGCCCCCAACCTGGGCCTGGGCGAGGCGGACATCATCATCTCCTTCGAAAAGTCCGAGGCTCTCCGGGCCCTGCCCTACCTGAAAAAGGGCGGCACCATCATCACCGACGAGCGGGAAATCTACTCCGTGCCCGTCCTCACGGGGGCCTGCGCCTATCCCCATGACGCCCTGGAGCAATTAAAGACTGTGGTGCCCAAACTCATGGTCATCCGGGCGGCGGAAAAAGCCGAGGCCCTGGGCAATATCAAGGCCCAGAACATCGTCCTGCTGGGGACCCTGGTCCGGGCCATGGGTCTGGAAAAAGCGGACTGGCACGGGCTCATTGAGAAAATGGTACCCCCCAAGGCCGTGGCCATGAATCTGGCGGCCTATGACGCGGGCTACGCCATGGAATAAGGAGGCCCGGAATGTATCGCAGCTTTGAGGAAATCGCGGCGGCGGCCAAGGCCCACCCCCGCAAGCGCACCCTGGCCGTGGCCGGGGCGGCGGATACCGCCGTGCTGCAGTCCGTAGTCCACGCCGCCCGGGAGGGCATCGTCAGTCCCATCCTGGTGGGCGACCGGGAGAAAATCCGGGAGCTTCTGACCCGGATGGATGTGGCGGCGGACGCCTTCCCCATTGAAAACGCCCGGAGCGGGGAAGAGCCGGACCTCAGCGCCCAGCTGGTCCGCCGGGGGGAGGCGGAGATTCTCATGAAGGGCATGGTGGACACCGGCCCCATGCTCCGGCCCCTGGTGAAAAAGGAAAATAACCTGCGCACCGGCAGCCTGATGAGCCATGTGGTGTTCTTCGACCGGATTCCCCACTATCATAAACTCCTTCTCCAGACCGACGGGGGCATGGTCATGTACCCCACCCTGGCGGATAAAAAGGCCATCATCGAAAACGCCGTAAGTACCCTGCACACCATGGGCAATCCCAACCCCTCCGTGGGGGTGCTGGCCGCCATCGAGAAGGTCAACCCCAAGATGGTGGAGACCACCGACGCGGCAGAGCTGGCCCGGATGAACCGGGATGGAGAGCTGACCGGCTGCACCGTGGTGGGCCCCATCTCCTACGACGTGGCCATGAGCGCGGAAATCGCCCGGCACAAGGGCTTCGACTGCCCCTTCTGCGGGGAGTTTGACGTGCTGATCGTGCCCAACATGACCTGCGGCAACATCCTCAGCAAGAGCTGGATCGTCACCGCCGGGGCCATGATGGCCGGAATCATCGTGGGCGCCAAGGCCCCCGTGGTGCTGACCTCCCGGGGCGCCTCCCCGGAGGAAAAATACTACTCCATCGCCCTGGCGGCGGTGACCGCCGGAGGGGAGGCCCTATGAGAATCCTGGTCTTAAACCCCGGCTCCACCTCCACGAAAATCGCGGTCTATGAAGCCCGGGAGCAGGTCTGGCAGGAGAACATCGAGCATGACGGGGAAACCATCAAAAGCTATCCCACCATCTTCGCCCAGCTGGACTTCCGCACGGAGCAGGTGCGTGCCGCCCTGAAGCGCCACGGGGAACGGGAAACAGAATTCTCCTGCGTCATGTCCCGGGGCGGGCTGCTGCCGCCCCTGCCCTCCGGAGCCTACCGGGTGAATCCGGAGATGCTGGATGTGCTGGAGCACCGGCCCATGAACCACCATGCCAGCAACCTGGGGGCCGCCATTGCCTACCGCATCGCCAAGCCCCTGGGGATTGCCGCCTACATCTATGACCCCGTCACCGTGGACGAGATGATCGACCTGGTGCGGATCACGGGCTTAAAGCAGGTCCGCCGCCACGGCCAGGGCCACAACCTGAATATGCGCTCCGCCGCCCTGCGCTACTGCGAGGAACGGGGCCTGGCCTACGGGGAGCAAACCCTGATCGTGGCCCACCTGGGAGGCGGCATTACCCTGAGCCTCCACCATAAAGGCCGCATCATCGACATGATCTCCGACGACGAGGGCCCCTTCTCCGGGGAGCGGGCGGGGCTGATTCCCGCCTTCAAGCTGGCAAAGCTGGCCTGCGCCCCGGAAATGGACTATGGCAAGCTGATGAAGCTCCTCCAGCGGGGCGGCGGCATGACCAGCCTCCTGGGCGAATCCGACGCCCGGAAGGTGGAGCGCCGCATCGCCGAAGGAGACCGGGAGGCGGAACTGGTGTACGACGCCATGGCCCTCTCCGTCAGCCGGAGCATCGCCTCCCTGGCCACCGTGGTCGACGGACAGGTGGATCAGATCCTCCTCACCGGCGGCATCGCCTATTCGGGGCTGTTCCCCGGGAAAATTGAGAAACGGGTCCGCTTCATCGCCCCCGTGACGGTGCTCCCCGGCGAGAACGAGATGCAGGCCCTGGCCGACGGCGCCGTCCGGGTACTCACCGGAGCCGAAACCGCCCGGGACTACCGGGAACCCGCCGAACGTCCCTTCTGAGCAAAGCAAAACGAGCGCGCCCCCCGGCGCGCCCGTTTTTTTGTTTTCGTGTATCTGCTTCATCCGTCACGCAAATTGGTGTTTGTAGGGATGTTGGTGGAATAATACCTTCCCCCGGGGGCGGTGCGTCGCGCAGCGAATCAGAATTATAATGATTGCCAGTGGCAATCATACCACAATTCAATTGGGGGACCGCGCAGCGGTGGATGAGGAACGGCGACCGCTGGAGATTACTGAACCATCCAATTTTTTCGGAATTCGTCCAAATGTTGTACCGTAATTCCAACCGCTGCGGAATATTTCAGGTTTCGCCATTCCTCATCCGCCCCTGCGGGGCACCTTCCCCCCGGGGGAAGGTATTGCTTTCCGTCATCCCGGCAAACACCAATTTGTCTTTCTACAGCAGCGTATACCTTCTTGACCGGATCAGACGCATCATGCCCATGGAGTCGCTGGGCAGCTCGCCGGTCAGGATGCCGGAAAGGCCGATGTCCTCGGTCCGGTGGCAGTCGGAGCCTGCCAGACCCAGGAGGCCGAACTGCTCGGCATATTCCTGCGCCAGGGCGTTGCGGCTGTCGTGCCGGGGATTCTGGTTGCGCACCTCCACCCCGTCCAGGTACTGGGCGATGGCGGGGGTGCATTTTTTCCGGTAAGGGTGCGCCTGAACCACCAGCACCCCCTCAGCCCGGGCCAGGGAGGAAAAGGCCGCGATGCCCATGCGGAACAGCGCCTCCGGCTCCCGGAGCAGGTCGTCGGCAAAGCCGTAGATCAGGTAGTCGTTCTCGCTTTCGTCAAAGCGGATCTCCGCCCCTTTGAACACCCGGATGCCCTCCTTCTCTCCCAGCTCCGCCATGGCCCGGTAGCCCGCCAGGAAGGCCTCCGCCTTGTCCCCCGGCCCCGTGGTGGAGATGCCCAGATAGTCAAAGGTGGTACGGTTGAAGTGATCCGTCACAATAATTCCATCGTAGCCCGCCTCCCTGTAACCCCGGATCAGTACCTCCGGCTCTAAGTGGGCGCATTTGCTCACGGTGCGGGTGTGCAGATGGGTTTCGATCTTGTACAAGGGAATCCGCCTCCTTTTCTAATGTTAATGTTCAGGTTCTCAGCGATATAAAGCTGCATGACAAATTGGTGTTTGTCGCTTCGCCGGAAGTTGACAGTTGACAGTGGACAGTTGACAGTTGTGGTATCCCCTTCGGGGATGAAATTGAAATAGGAATGTCGGAAAACGTCCGTATTTCACATAGAAATGTAACGATATCCGAATCTATCTTTTTAAATCGTCCCGAAGGGACTCCATAACTGTCCACTGTCAACTGTCCACTGTCAACTCGGGCAACAGCCCG
>SFHI01000090.1 GCA_004555705.1 Clostridiales bacterium
CTGCAGGGCAATTGTCAATACATTTTACCTCTAACCGGGGGATTGCCACGCCAGTGTGCGCACTGGCTCGCAATGACAGTGTTTATTTTCTAAACAACAATTTATCTATATCCCCGCCAAAATATTTTTTGCCAACACTATCTTTTTGCCCCCCTCCGCCGTTATACTGGGTGAAAGCGCTTTTATCAAAGGGGGGAGGAAAAATGGACGCGGACCTTTTGCTGCTGCTCCGGATGCAAAACGGCGACGATGAGGCCATCGAAGCCTTTGTGCGGAAGTATTACCCAAGGATCCTGCAATACTGCCGCCTGCATCTCGGCGACCCGGGCCACGCCGAGGACTGCACCCAGGAGACCTTCGCCCGTTTTTTCCGGACGCTGCCCCAATACCGGCATTACGGCAAGGCCGCCAATTATCTCTATGTCATCGCAGGCAACCTCTGCCGGGACCACTACCGCAGACCCGCCGAAATCCCGCTGGATACCCTTCCGGAGCAGCCGGTGGACCCCATCGCATCCTTTGACCTGCGCATGGACCTGCGGCAGGCCCTGGGCCGGCTTCCCCCGGAGCTGCGGGAAGTCACGGTTCTGTATTTCCTCCAGGGGCAGCCGCAGAAGGAGATTGCCCGGATTCTGGGCATCGGACTTCCCCTGGTGAAGTACAGGCTCCGGCGGGCAAAGGAGCTTCTCAAAAACTGGTTGGAAAAGGAGGCCGTGCAATGAAGAAGTTTATCCCTCTTGACGCGCAGTGCGACGAAAGAAAAATCCAGGAAGCCATCGCTGCTTCCAGGTCCGCGTTTCTCGCCGGGGAGGCGGAGCGCCCCGTGTCCCACCTGGAATTTCTGTACCGGCAGAGTAAGTTCATCCGCAAACACTGGTGGCTGCTGCAGGGGCTGCTGCTGGCGCTGGCCTGCGCTGCTCTGCGCTGTGGGGAGACGGGCTCCGAGCTGCGCCGGGTGCTGGGGCTCACCGGGCCGCTGTTCGTGATCCTGGTCCTGCCGGAGGCCTGGAAAAACCGGAGCTGCGGCGCCCTGGAGGTGGAGGGCACAACGCTCTACACCCTCCGCGCCATCTATGCCGCCCGGTTGACCCTCTTTGCCGGGGTGGATATGGTGCTGCTGTCGGCCTTTTTCGCGGGTTCCTCCCTTCTCGCCCGGGTGCCCCTCTGGGAAATGCTCACCCAATTCCTGCTTCCGGGCAATGTGACCTGCTGCATCTGCTTTGGGACGCTCTACAGCAGGCGCTTCCCTTCCGGGACCCTTTCCCTGCTGCTGTGCGTCCTCTGGGCGGGGGTCTGGTCGCTGCTTGTTCTGAACGACGCTGTATTTCTCGCCATCTCCGGCCCGGTGTGGGCCGCGCTGCTTGCCGCCTCCTTCTTCTGCATGGGATATATCCTCCTGCGGGGGCAGCGGGAATGGCGAAACACCATGGAGGTGAAACCATTATGGACTTGACAATATTTGATTTGACAAAGGAATTCGACGGTTTTCGGGCCGTCGCGGATTTCAGCTATTCCCTGAACAGCGGTGTCTACGGTCTGCTGGGGGTCAACGGTGCGGGAAAAACCACCCTGATGCGGATGCTGACCACGCTGCTGACCCCCACCTCCGGGCACATTGCCTGGAATGGGGAGGACATCTTCGCCATGGGCGGCAGATACCGCAGGCTGCTGGGGTATCTGCCCCAGGACTTTGGGTATTACCCCGATTTTTCCGTGTGGGACTACCTGATGTACATTGCCGCCCTCAAGGGCCTCCGCCCCGCCGTGGCAAAGCAGCGGGGAAAGGAGCTGCTGCACCAGGTTGGCCTGACGAAGGCCCGGAATCAGAAGATGAAAACCCTCTCCGGCGGCATGAAGCGCCGGGCGGGCATCGCCCAGGCCATGCTGAATGACCCGAAAATCCTGATTCTGGACGAGCCCACCGCCGGTCTGGACCCCAGCGAGCGGATTCGCTTCCGCAATCTCATCAGCGAGCTGTCCGAGGACCGGATCGTACTGCTGTCCACCCACATTGTGTCGGACATCGAGTATATCGCCGGGGACATCCTGCTGATGAAGGACGGCCGTCTCACCATTTCCGGCACCGCGGAGGAAATCATCGCCGCCATGCCCGAGACCGTCTGGCGCTGCGCCGTACCCCGGGAGAAAACCGAGGAGTACCTGCGAACCTTCAAGGTCGTCAATATCAAAACCGGCACCGGCGCAGTGGAGCTGCGGATCATCTCCCCCGGGAAGCCCACGCCGGACGCCGTTCCCACGGAGCCCACCCTGGAGGATGTGTTCCTGTATTATTTTGGAGAAAGGGCGGGTGAAGCGGATGGTACGCTATGAAGTGAAGAAGGTATTTGGAACGGTGGGCGGCAGGCTGGCGGCGGTGCTGATGCTCCTGCTGGTGCTGCTGAGCAGCTACATGGCCGTCACCGGCGTGGAATGGATCAACGAAGCGGGGGACCCGGAAACCGGGTTCGCGGCCATCTCCAGGCTGCGCCGCGCCCAAAAGGAATGGTCCGGCCCCCTGGATGAAGCGCGCCTGCAAGATATCATCCGGGAAAACCAGCGCCTGTGCGCCACCCCGGAGGCCCAGTCCAGGGACTATCAGCAAAACGACATCGCCTATGGCTGGAAGCAGGGCTTCCGCCCGGTGCTGGACATGATGAACTACGCCTATGCCGCCGGCTTTCAGGAGTTCGACTGGTACTGCAACGAGCGGGTCACCCCCGACCAGGCCGGGGACTTCTACTTAAACCGCACCAAGCTGATGAAGCAGTGGCTGCATGAGGAGAACTCCACCGCATCCCACCTGTTCACGGAAAAGGAGCAGGCCTACCTGGTGGCGCAGTACGAAACCCTGGAGTCCCCGTTCTATTATGACTACTCCGAGGGCTGGACCCAACTGCTGTACAATTCCCCCTTTGTCATCATGATTTCGGCCCTGATTCTGGGCTACCTGTGCGCCGGAATCTTCGCCAACGAATTCCGCTGGAAGTCCGACGCGGTGTTCTTCAGCAGCGCCCTGGGCCGGGACCGGGCCGTGGCCGCGAAGATTCAGGCGGGCTTTCTCACGGTCACCTGTACCTACTGGCTGTCCGTGGCCCTCTATACCCTGATCACCCTGGGCTGTCTGGGCTTTGACGGCTGGAACTGCCCCCTGCAGACCGACTTGTGGAAGAGCTTCTATCACCTGAAGCTGTGGCAGGCCTGGTGCCTCACCTGCGTGGGCGGCTATATCGGGAACCTGTTCTTCGCCTTTCTCACCATGTGGGTTTCGGCCAGGACCCGCTCGTCCATGTTCGCTGCCACCGTTCCCTTCCTGCTGGTGTTCCTGCCCAGCTTCCTGGACAATCTGGGCAGCGACCGGATCAGCAGGCTCCTGGGGCTTTTCCCCGACCAGCTCCTGCAGATTTACCAGGCGCTGCGGTACTTCAATGTATATGAGATCGGCGGAAAGGTATTCAGCGCCATGGCCCTGCTGCTCCCGACCTTCGCCCTGCTGTCCCTTCTTCTTGCCCCCATGATGTACCGGGAATTCCGCAGAAAACAAATTCGCTGACATTCCGGAATCCAACCTCCCTTCCCGGACGGTTTTACAAATTGTTGTTTACAGCACTAAAAAAGAACTGTCATTGCGAACCAGCGCGCACGCTGGTGTGGCAATCCCCCAACTTTTCAGGCTGCTGCGGTAGACGATTCCCTCGTTTTTCTGAGTTCTCGGAAAATCCGGGGGATTGCCACGCCACTCAAGCGCACTGGCTCGCAATGACAGCGTTTTATTTAGCGCACACTTACAAACAACAATTTACCAATTCCCTGAGTCAATCCCATACACACCCAAAGGCCCTCCCGCGAAGGGCGCCGCGCCGGTTCCCTGCCGGCTGGCGCTTCCCCGCGGGGGGCCTCTTTTCCCTCCTCCCGCTCCTTTCGCCGCTTCCCAAATCCAGCTATTTTTTCCAATACTATGCAGCCAGTTAATTGCTTTTCCCCGGAAAAGGCAGTATACTAAAAAGAAATATCCGCATTCCCCGGCAGAACGGGAAATTGTTGTTTCCAGTTTTCAAATACATTGCGTTTACACCGTAGGGGCGGATATTATCCGCCCGAACGCTTAAGGTTTTTGAGTGTTTTCGATAGAACAGGGCGCTTTGGTAGACGAAAGCAAAGCGGGCGGCTAATAGCCGCCCCTACGGCAAAATCTCAGTAAACAACAGGGCACCTATAAAAACTACCCTTTTGGGTTTTGGGCGGATCTTTTGCCGGAGCATGCGTTTTGAAAAGTCCGCAATACATCCAGTATTCTTACGCTTCCAAAACTTTTGTTGAAACAAAATCTCTCGTCCAAAACCGCAAAAAGTAGTTTTTAGAGGTTGCCAACAATTCCCCCCTGCCCAGTCGGGCCGATTCGCCGAATGCCAATATTCGCCCCTGGATTCTTCCGGCAGCCCCCTGTAGAATTCCCGGAAATCTATGGACAATCCGGAAATATGTGCTATACTCTATATAGTACTGTTTTATACCCTTGGAACGTAGGAGGAAGCAATATGAAGTCTCATCTTTGGAAACGGACGCTGTGCTGTCTGCTGACGATGGCCCTGATTCTCGGGAACATTCCGGTGTTCTCTTTTGCAGAGGAATCGGACGGTCTTTGCGAGCACCATCCTGTCCATACCCCCGAGTGCGGCTACTCCCCGGCGATCCCGGGCAGTCCCTGCACCCATGTACATACGCAGGATTGCTATCAGACGGTGGCCGAATGCGTTCACGTCCACGATGAAGCCTGCGGGTATTCCGAGGAAGCGGGGGACGCCTCCTGCGCCCACGTCTGCTCGGAGGAGTACGGCTGTTTCAAGCTGGTGCCGGACTGTCACCATGTCCATGACGAGAGCTGCGGCTATGTGGAAGCGGCTGCGGAGCAGCCCTGCGCCTATGTCTGCCAGGATTGCGCGGAAGCCCCGGAATATCCCTCTGAGCCTGAGGAGGATCCTTCCGAACCCTCTGAGCCTGAGGAGGATCCTTCCGAACCCTCCGAGCCCGAAGTGGATGAAGCCGT
The DNA here is from genome assembly GCA_004555705.1 of Clostridiales bacterium. GTDB lineage: Bacteria > Bacillota > Clostridia > Oscillospirales > Oscillospiraceae > Faecousia. The sequence goes on from SFHI01000090.1 coordinate 5,045, forward strand.
AGAGGCCGTCCGCGCCCTGATCGAGGCCCTCCCCACCCTGGAGGAAATCAAGGCCATGCCCATGGACGAGCAGGCAGAGGTTTACAAACAGGTGCAGGAAGCCTACAATGCCTACAATGCCCTGACCGATGACCAGAAGGCTCAGCTCCCCGAAGCGGAGGGAATTTTTGCTCCCCTGTTTGATTATTTTAATTCTTTGGTCACTGCAATATGGGACGGTGCCGGATCTGCCTCCAGTCCCTATCTCATCAATAATGAAGAAGATCTTCGCGCCCTTGCGCAGAGCACATATGATGGAGATACACAGGCAAATACTTATTTTACCCTTACCGGCAATATCACTTTAACCGAAGCATGGACACCCATCGGTACAGATGCCACAAAATTCAGCGGTATTTTTAACGGACAGGGTTATACCATCTCCGGCATCTCCGGCACCGGTTCCTATCTGGGATTGTTCGCTTACCTCGGCGGTGGTGCCCGGGTCGAGAATGTGAATGTGGCGGCCGTAGACCTTTCCGGCGGGCCATATCTGGCCGGTATTGCGGCTGTTGCAGACCATACAGGCGGACAAATTGTAATTCGGAACTGTCATGCTCTCAGCGGAACGATCTCCGGCATTGATTCCGATGATACTTCGGTTCGCTGTCTGGCAGGTATTGTGGGCTATGGCTATGGTGGAACAAGCCTTGTAATCGAAAAGTGCACCAATTCCGTGTATATCAATGCGGGAGACAATTCTAATTACTCTGGCGGCATTGCAGGTTCTGTCAATAGCGCGACGATTACCAGCTGTATAAACTATGCCAATGTTGATGGTAATGCTTATTCTGAAGAAAATGGTTCCTCCTATTTCGGAGGAATTTGTGGGGAAGCCTCCGGA
>SFHI01000091.1 GCA_004555705.1 Clostridiales bacterium
GCCTCTCTGCAGAGCAGGAGAGGTGGACTTGTAGGTAGCCTGCTGACGGCCATTTCTGACGAGCTGATTAAAAGTAGGCATTCATCGTTCTCCTTTCTTTTGTTCTCGTCCAAAAGGACGGGTTATCTATTCTACGGATTTGATCCGGTAGAACCAATTTCATCGACGGCCGCAGCCGCCGCCGCGCCCACTTCGATGCCGCAGGCGCTGCCCAGCTCCGCCATGGTGGGAACCCAGGCATACTGTACAGATTTTTCCCGGCACAATTCCTCGATGGGCTCCGTCAGGCCAGGGTCGGCGTCCTGAGCCAGAAACACATACCGGGCCCGCCCCGCGAGGAGGGCCTTGCGCAGCTGCTTGGCGCCCACCACGATCTTTGTCCCGGGCATCTCCGGCCAAGAGCCGCAGTTCGGTATTTTACGATCCTTTTTCATATCCATACAAGATGATATTATACGCAAAAATTCGGAAATGTCAACAGAAATTCAAAGAATTTCTTAGTCAGTCCGCCGATTTTTCCGGCGTTTTCTCCCTACTGACGGATGTTTTTCCACGAAGGGCAGCCTCCTCCCGTTTCCCGCGTCGGTACCGGAGCGGTGCAGTGCCGTTGGCTTTACGGAACTCGCGAATAAAGAAGCTGACGCTTCCGTAGCCGCAGCTCAGGGCAATCTCCGTCACGGGGAGTTCCGTGGTTTCAAGCAGTAATTTCGCCTGGGTCAGCCGCAGATGGGACAGGTATTGGGAGAAGGGCAGATGAAAATGCTCTTTGAAGTACCGGGACAGATACTTGGGTGACAGGTGAAACCGTGCTCCCAGCTCGTCCAGGGTGAGTTTGCCCCGATAGTTCAGGCGAATATACTCCAGAAGCTCCTTCTGCATGGCATCCCCGGCAGAAGCATCGGAGCAGACGGGCGGCTGGCACCGGATCACCTCCAGCAAAAAACGAAGCAGAAGCACCCGAGTTTCCAGTTGGTAGAAGGCATCCTTTCTCCGGTTAGTCTCCAGTACCTGATCCAGAAGTCCCCGATTCTCCGCAGTTAGCACGCTGCGGGGCACCCTGGCGGGAAGCAGCCGATTTCCGGTGCGCAGGGGCAGCATCAGCTCCTCCTCCAGGGTGTCCATGGTCTGAAAGCTGAGAAACTCCAGGGGAAACAGAATGGTGTGGTAGTGGACATCCCCGCCCTCGGAGCCCATCAGGTGGAGCTGCTGGGGATTCACAATCAGCACCTCGCCGCCGGATACGGCGTAGTCCGTGTCGCCCACCTTCACCTGCAGACAGCCACTGCGGACATAGATCAGCTCCAGCTCCCGGTGCCAGTGTACCGGAAACTGAAAGCTCTCCACTCCCGTGCGGATGCTGTATTGGCTGTAAGGATAGTCCGGGCTCCCGTGGGTTTTATTTTCCCGAAGCTGCGGATTCATAGGCCGCCCCCCCTGACTTAATATACTCAATTATACCACAAAGCGGAAATAATGCAACTTTCAGTTGAAATCCTGCTAGAATTATTTTATTTTGGGCGATATAATGACAATCGTTCAGATTTGAAAATTGACATGAGGCCGATAAACGGGCCTTTCATGATTGGAATACCGCAAAAGGAGAACTCCCCAATGAATACTCCCGCAAAAAAGCTTTCCCAGCTGGCCGCGCCGCTGTTTCTGGAGATCCTCTGCGTCATGCTGGCTGGTATGGTGGATACCCTGATGCTGTCCTCCGAGGGTGACCAGGCCGTAGGCGCGGTGGGAACCGCCAATACCTATATCTCTATCTTCCTGATTCTGTTCAACATCATCTCCTCGGGTATGACCGCGGTAATGGCCCAGTACATCGGTGCCGGTCGCCCCGGCGTGGCCGGACAGGTGCTCCGGCTGGGACTGGCCGTAAATCTGGCCGTTGGAGGAATCATCACCGCCACGCTGGTGGGTCTGGCAGGCCCCATTCTATCCGCCATCGGCATTGCGGCTCAGCTGAAGGACTCCGCCGCCGTGTATATGCGGATTGTAGGTGCCTTCTGTTTGTGCAACGCTCTGGCCCCTATCTACAGCGGCTACCTGCGTTCCTTCGGCCAAACGGCCCCCATCATGGCCGCGTCCCTGGCATCCAACGCCGTCAACCTGATTCTCAATGCGGTGTTTCTGTTCGCGCTGGGCTGGGGTGTGGCGGGAGTCGCTCTGGCAACGGGCATCTCCAGGCTGGTAAATCTCCTGTGGGTCTGGGCAGCCTCCCGCAGACGAATCCCCGCAGCCGGGGATCCCCATCCCCCTGTCCGGCAGATGCTGCTGCGGCAGGTGCTGCGTATCGGGCTTCCCGCCGCTGCAGAAACCTCCCTGTACAATCTGGCTGTGACTCTGGTTATCAGCCTGCTCAACCGGATGGATAATACCGGACTGCAGGCCACTGCCAGAGCCTACACGGTTCAGTTTGCCAACCTGTCCTACTGCGCCGCGGCGGCGCTGGCACAGGCAAACGCCATTCTGGCAGGCTGGCGCATCGGCGGGGGGCATCCCGAGGAATGCGACCGGGGCACCCGGCGCACCGCCTGGCTGGCTGTCGGGCTGGGCGTAGCGGTTTCCGGAGTCTTTGCCCTGAGTGCCCCACTGATGGTGTCCCTGTTCACCTCCAAACCGGAGATGATCCGGCTGATATCAGCCATGCTCTGGATTGACATTCTTCTGGAAATCGGCCGCGCGTCCAATCTGGTTTACGGCTCCGCCCTGAAGGCCGCAGGCGATGCGCTGTACCCCATGCTGATTACGGTGACCTTCGCCTTCCTCTGCGCGGTGGGCGGCACCTGGCTGTTTGGGCTGAAGCTGGGCTGGCTGGCTATGGGTGCCTATGCCGCCATGGCGCTGGACGAGTGCGTCCGGGCGGTATTCGTCCTGCTTCGCTGGAGGTCCGGCCGCTGGAAACAACATACTCTGCTGAGGTGACCTCAGATCGGCCGGACCGCAAACCGGTCGATCTGAGGTTCCCTGGAACTTGGGAAAAGTAATTTTCGGCACCGGGTGTCGCCGATCCGTACACACGATGGCAACCTCTAAAAACTACTTTTTGGTGTTTTGGGCGAGAGATTTTGTTTCAACAAAAGTTTTGGAAGCGTAAGAATACTGGATGTATTGCGGACTTTTCAAAATGCATGCTCCGGCAAAAGATCCGTCCAAAACCCAAAAGGGTAGTTTTTAGAGGTGCCCACGATATTAAGGAGGAGCCTATGAATTACGCTGCTGTCTGGCATGAGGCCACGTCCCGGTTCTGCTTCTGCTTAGAGCCCGGGAGATTTCTGTTCCGGGTGCAGACCGGGAAAGATGATGTCAAATCCGTAACCCTCCACAGTCGGGACAAGTATCTGCCCCTGCAGTGGAAGGACACCCGTCTGGCCACCCCCATGAAGAGAGTGGCCTGCGATGGGCTCCGGGACTACTACGAGGCGGAGCTATCCTTTCATGTGGTGTGTCTGCGCTACTGCTTCGAGCTGGAGGATTTTGACGGAAACCGGGTGTTTTACAGCAATTCCGGCTTTACAAAGGAAATGCCCCAGGACATCGAGCGGCTCTTCGACTGCCCCCAGACCCTGCGGGAGGAGGAGCGGTTTCAGGTACCCCAATGGGCCGCGGGCAAGGTGGTCTACCAGATTTTCCCCTCCCGGTTTGCCACCACCCGGAGCATTTCGGAGGAAGTCTGGTATCAATCCCCCATCTCCGCCAAAGCTGACCTGGGAGGAAATCTGGCGGGAATCACCCAGGCGCTTCCCTACCTCCGGGATTTGGGGGTGGATGTGGTCTACATGACCCCCATCTTCCGCTCTCATTCCACCCACAAGTACGATACCATCGATTACCTGACCATTGACCCCTCCTTCGGCACGGAAGAGGACCTATGCCGTCTGGTGGAGAAGGCCCACGGGCTTGGTCTGCGGGTGATTCTGGACGGGGTGTTCAACCACACCGCCCCGGAGTTCTTCGCCTTCGCGGATCTGAAGCAGAAGGGCCCGGACTCCCGGTACAAAAACTGGTATTATCCCGAATCCTTCCCCCTGAATTCGGAGCTGTTCCGCCCCAATTTCAAATGCTTCGGCTACTACAGCGGAATGCCCAAGCTGAATCTGCGGGATAAGGAAACCGCGGCGTATTTTGCCGAGGTAGGCCTCTACTGGCTCCGCAAAGCGGGCATCGACGGCTGGCGGCTGGACGTGGCGGACGAAATCTCCCACGACTTCTGGCGGCAGTTCCGCCGGGCGGTGAAGGCGGAATTTCCGGAGGCTCTGATCGTGGGAGAAATCTGGCACCACGCCCCGGATTTCCTGGAGGGCGACCAGTGGGACAGTGTGATGAACTATCCCTTCTGCCGGGCCGTGCTGGATTTCGCGGCGGAAGGGTGCCTGAGCGCCTCGGGATTTCTGGGCGCGCTGGGCTTTCAGCGGGGAAACACCCACACGGCGGCTTACCCCCTGCTGTGGAACCTGATCGACAGCCACGACACCCCCCGGATTCTCCACCTGTGCGGGGAGGACAAGGGGAAGCACCGGCTGGCGGCAGCCTTGCAGCTGCTTTCTCCCGGAATGCCCATGATCTATTACGGCGACGAGGTTGCCATGACCGGCGGCAAGGACCCGGACTGCCGCCGGGGAATGCTGTGGGACCCGAAACGGCAGGACGAAGAAATGCTCCGCTGGTACAAGCGGCTCTTACAGCTCCGCCGGGAAATCCCCGCCATCACCCAAGGGGAAACCCTCCGGGAGGAGGCCGCAGACCGCGAGGGTCTGATCCGTATCACCCGGGCCCTGGGTGGTGAAGAAGTCACCCTGCTGTTCCACAATCAGGAAGGCGCCGTTTCCCTCCCCGACCTTGCCGGAAAAACGGACGCCATCACCGGCAAAGTGTTCCCCGGCACCATAGAGGGCATCACCGCCATGGTACTGCGCTGAAATGCTGACTATGAGAAAGGCGAACGGCTTCGCCGAATTGACAATTGACAATTGACAGTTGACAATTATTGTGTCCCTCCGGGACGATTTTGAAATAATACGCAGCATTTTCGACATATTTGTTTCTAATTTATCCCGAAGGGATTCCTTAATTGTCAATTGTTAATTGTCAATTGTCAATTCTAAACACCCCTCCCACATTGAAAAACAGCCGCCGCCGGGTTTCCGGCGGCGGCTTTTGGGTTAGCTCAGGGTGTTTTCGGTGATTTCCTCGGGGATTCTGGACTCGGGGGTGGCGCCGGGCTGGTAGTCCCGGTACGCCATCAGGCCGGAGCCCGCGGGGATCAGCTTGCCGATGATGACGTTCTCCTTCAAGCCAACCAGATGATCCACCTTGCCCTTGATGGCGGCATCGGTGAGGACCTTGGTGGTCTCCTGGAAGGAGGCGGCGGACAGGAAGGAATCCGTAGCCAGGGAGGCCTTGGTGATGCCCAGCAGCACAGCGGTGGCCTGGGCCAGCCGCAGCTCGGTCTCGCCCGCGTCGATCCGGGCCTGGAGGGCCGCGTTGGCATCCTCATACTCAAAGGTATCGATGACGGTACCGGTGAGCAGATTGGTGTCGCCGGGGTCCTCAATGCGGACCTTGCGCATCATCTGGCGGATGATAACCTCGATGTGCTTGTCGTTGATTTCCACGCCCTGCTGGCGGTACACCGCCTGGACGGACTGCACCAGGTAATCCTGAACAGCCTCCACGCCGGAAATCCGAAGCACATCCTGAGGATACAGGGCGCCGTCGGTGATGGGCTCGCCCTTCTGCACCACCTTGCCGTGGCTGACCTTCAGGCCCACGGAGTAGGGCACCTGGTACACCTTCACCCTTGGGACGGCGGGCCTCGAACAGCTCCTCAACTCTCGGCAGACCCTGGGTGATATCGTCACCCGCGACGCCGCCGGAGTGGAAGGTACGCATGGTCAACTGGGTACCGGGCTCACCGATGGACTGGGCGGCGATGATGCCGACGGCCTCGCCCAGGTCCACTTCCTTGGAGGTGGCCAGGTTCATGCCGTAGCACTTGGCGCAGACGCCGCTGCGGGCGCGGCAGCCCAGGATGGTGCGGATATAAATCTTATTGATGCCCCGGGCCTCGAACTTGGCGGCGTCCTCGGGCATCATCATCACATCCTTGGAGTGGAGCACCTCGCCGGTGCGGGGGTCCAGCACATCGCTGACCGGGTAACGGCCACGGATGCGGTTGCCGAAGGAGTCCACGATGTCGCCGTTCTTGTCGTACACCGCGCCCACCCAGATGCCGTGGGTGGTGCCGCAGTTGTGCTCGCGGATGATCACATCCTGGGACACGTCCACCATACGGCGGGTCAGGTAACCGGAGTCGGCGGTACGAAGGGCCGTATCGGTCATGCCCTTCCGGGCGCCTCTGGAGGAAATGAAGTATTCCAGAACGGAAAGTCCCTCACGGAAGTTGGCCTTAACAGGAATCTCGATGGTACGGCCGGCGGTATCGGCCATCAGGCCGCGCATACCGGCCAGCTGACGAATCTGGGCCATGGAGCCACGGGCGCCGGAGTCCGCCATCATATAGATGGGGTTGAACTCGTCCAGGTTGCCCTGCAAGGCGTTGGTAACATCGGCGGAGGTCTTTTCCCACTGCTGGCACACCAGACGGTAGCGCTCGTCGTTGGTGATGAAGCCCTGGCGGTAGAAGTTTTCGATCTCAACGACCTTGCCCTCAGCGGCCTTGACCAGCTCATACTTCACAGCGGGAACCACCATGTCCGCGATGGACACGGAGATGGCGCCCTTGGTGGAGTACTTGTAGCCCAGGGACTTGATCCGGTCCAGCATCTCGGTGGCGATGGTAAAGCCATGACGGCGGATGCACTTGTCGATGATCTTGCCCAGCTGCTTCTTGCCCACCAGGAAGCTGACCTCCAGGTCAAACTCATGGCCGGGCACGGTCCGGTCCACGAAGCCCAGGTCCTGGGGGATGGGTTCGTTGTAGATAAGCCGGCCCACGGTGGCGTCGATGATCCGGTACTCCATGCGGCCGTCAATTTCCTTGCCGTAGCGGACCCGGATGGGAGCATGGAGGCCCACGGCTCCGTCGGCGTAGGCGGCAATGGCCTCCTCGGGGGAGGAATAGCTGTGAATGGGACGGAACTTGGCGATGGCCTTGCCCACGGCGCTGGCGGCCTTGTTGGCGGCCAGGAACTCGTCGGCGTCCACGATCTCGTTCACGGGCAGGTTGGTGTCGCCGGCGTCAGTGACGTAGACGTTCTCCGCGCCCTTCTCGGCCTTGCCAAGTCTGGTGTAGGTCAGGTAGTAGGCGCCGAGGATCATATCCTGGGTGGGCACGGTGACGGGCTTGCCGTCCTGGGGCCGCAGCAGGTTGTTGGCGGAGAGCATCAGCATACGGGCTTCCGCCTGGGCCTCGGGGGACAGGGGCACATGGATAGCCATCTGGTCGCCGTCGAAGTCCGCGTTGAAGGCGGTGCAGCACAGGGGATGCAGCTTCAGGGCACGGCCCTCCACCAGGATGGGCTCGAAGGCCTGAATGCCCAGACGGTGCAATGTGGGAGCACGGTTCAGCATCACGGGCCGATCCTTGATGATGTCGTCCAGGGCGTCCCAGACCTCGGTCTTGCCCTTGTCGATCATCTTCTTGGCGGACTTGATGTTGTTGGCGAGACCGTCGGAGACCAGCTTCTTCATGACGAAGGGCCGGAACAGCTCAATGGCCATTTCCTTGGGAACGCCGCACTGGTAAAGCTTCAGCTCGGGGCCGACCACGATAACGCTGCGTCCGGAGTAGTCCACACGCTTGCCAAGCAGGTTCTGGCGGAACCGGCCCTGCTTGCCCTTGAGCATATCGGAAAGGGACTTCAGCGCTCGGTTGTTGGCGCCGGTGACGGCACGACCCCGGCGGCCGTTGTCAATCAGAGCGTCCACGGCCTCCTGGAGCATCCGCTTCTCATTGCGGATGATGATGTCGGGGGCGTGGAGCTGGACCAGCCGCTTCAGGCGGTTGTTCCGGTTGATGACCCGGCGGTACAGGTCATTTAAGTCAGAGGTGGCGAACCGGCCGCCGTCCAGCTGAATCATGGGACGGATATCGGGAGGGATCACGGGCAGCACGTCCATGACCATCCAGCTGGGCTTGTTGCCGGACTCCCGGAAGGCCTCCACAACCTCCAGCCGCTTCACAAGACGGAGCTTTTTCTGGGAGGAGGCGGTTTTCAGCTCTTCGCGCAGCTGCTCGGACAGCTTATCCAGGTCGATCTGCTCCAGGAGTTCCTTGATGGCCTCGGCGCCCATGCCGGCCTTGAAGTCGTCCTCGTACTTCTCCCGCATGTCCCGGTACTCCTTCTCGGTGAGCACCTGGTTCAATGCCAGAGGCGCGTCGCCGGGATCGGTGACGATATAGGCGGCAAAGTACAGAACCTTCTCCAGGACCTTGGGGGAGATGTCCAGAATCAGGCCCATCCGGGAGGGAATGCCCTTGAAATACCAGATGTGGCTGCAGGGGGCGGCCAGCTCGATGTGGCCCATCCGCTCCCGGCGGACCTTGGCCTTGGTGACCTCCACGCCGCAGCGGTCGCAGATTTTGCCCTTGTACTTGATCTTCTTATATTTCCCGCAGTGGCACTCCCAGTCCTTGGTGGGTCCAAAGATCCGCTCGCAGTACAGGCCGTCCCGCTCGGGCTTCAGGGTACGATAGTTGATGGTCTCCGGCTTCTTGACCTCGCCGTAGGACCACTGCCGGATCATCTCCGGCGAA
>SFHI01000008.1 GCA_004555705.1 Clostridiales bacterium
CATTTTATCCGAAAATGCTCAAAAACCGTAACGTTTCGTGCGGCTAATAGCCGCCCCTACGGTAACAACGCAAGGTGTTTGAAAACTGTAAACAACAATCTATATTATAGCAATATACCGGGCCAAGCCGGATGTCAAATCTCCTTGTGGGGCGCAAACGGTCAACAGCCCTAAAACACTTGGCCGGCTTCCTGCGCCGCGTCCGCATTCTGATTCAATTCCCGATGCAGCGCCTGGAATAACCGTTCCTTTGCCGCTTTTCGGTAGCTGCGGCTGACGGGCACCCGACTGCCGTCATCCATCCGGAAGTGATCCTCCGCCAGCGCGGATACGCGGCTCAGATTCACCCAGAAGCTCTGGTGACATTGGCAGAACATCCCGTCCTCCGCCGCCCGGCCCAGGATGTCCGTGGCATGGGCGGAGGTCTCATGGCAGCCGTCGCTGCAGTAAATCAGGGTTTTCCGCAGTCTACGTTCCATATACAGCACGCTGCCGATGCTGACCAGCCGGATTTCGCCGTTCTCCCGGAAGCTGAGCCTGGGGTCCCGGGGCCGCTCCTCCATGGCGCTGCGGAGCGCGGAGCCGATGCGCTGCTCCAGTTGGGACTTCACAACAAAATAGCTGTGGCGCACCTCATAGACATCCATGGCATAGCCTAAGTAATCCGTCATGAAAATGATTCGGCAGCCCGGACAGAGCACCGTGAGCTCCCGGGCAAGTCCAATTCCGTCCATCCGTTCCATGCGGATATCCAGCAACGCGATTTCGGGTTCCCACCCCTGCCGGACGGCGTCCAGCAGGTCCCCCGGGGCCGCAAAGGAGCGTATCTGCCCCGGAGACGGCAGCGCGCCTTCCACTGCTCTGGCCGCCGCAGCCAGAGCCTCCGGCGTATCGTCACAAATCGCTATTCGGACCATTTCTCTTCTCTCCCTGTATCAAAGTCAGCCGCGCGAAAAATGTTTCTCCCGCCTGCTCTGTTTCATAGGTTCCCCGGTATTTTCCGGCGATGTGGTTCAGAACCCGGGTTCCAACCCCTCGCTCCAGCTCCGAAATCTGCCGGGGCTTTTTTGCCCGGTCACCCACCGGATTCTCGATGGAAATCACCATGCAGCCCCGCAGGAGCGCGGAACGGAGCCGGATACACCCGTCCTGCCCCAGGGGGCAGGCCTCCATGGCGTTGTCCAGCAGATTGCCGAAGGCACAGACCAGGTCCGGGTTGGAGATGCCGGAATCCGCCGGAACCTGGACCTGGAGGTTCAGGGAAATCCCCAGCTCCTTCGCCCGCTCCCTGTAGGAGTTCAGCAGCGCGTCCACCGCGGGATTTTCGCATAACTGGGGAGCGGCACTGTAACTCTGCTCCTTCAGCACGGCAATATACCGGGCCGCCTCTCCGTTTTCTCCGCTGCGCAGCAGATTTTCCATGGCGGTCAGGTGCTTGGCAATGTCGTGGCGCATCCGGCGCACAGCCTCATATTCCGCCGTGATGGAGGCATACCGCCGAAGCTGCCCGTCCATTTGGGAGGCCAGCAGCTGGTTCTCCTTTTGCAGCCGCTCCCGCTGGGCTTCCGAAAGGACATACTGAACCAGGAAGATATCCATCACCACACACGCCATCAGCACGAACAGTGCGTAGGCCTTCTGGTTCGCCTGGGCATCCAGGCACAGCTCCCGTACATAGCCGAACAGAATAAACAGCTGAGCAATCAGGAACACAGCGCACAGCAGCCACTGCTTGATAGACAGCCTGTTTTTTGCCCGGTTGATAAGAATATCCAGAATCCAGATCAGCGTGGCATTCGTAGGGATCACGAAAAAATACGACAGCATCTGCCGGAAAAGCGGTTGCGCGTTCATCTGCCCGGCGAGTATCTCCGGCGTATAGACGAAAAGGGTACACAGCATCTCCGTGAACCATACCAGCGTGTACAGCCCCGCCACCACGCAGGCAATTTTTTGCCACCGTCCCCGAAACAGGATCAGAAAACCGGCAGTGAACAGGAAAGGGCCGTAAAATAGCCGAATCAGCGACATATACGGCAGGGTACTGCCCAGCCAGATATGAACCGCGAACAACGTCAGGCACCCCAGGCTGGTGACGGTTTTCGAAAAGCGCCGGGGAAAGGTGTGGTTCATCAGCAGGAACCACTGAAGAAACAGCAGGAAATTGCCAATGAGGGGAACCGGATCGTAATACTTGACCATGGGGAATCCTCCCGTGAAAAGGATTATCAGGAACATCTGCCGGCCCCAGTGTCAACACGGTAAATTGGTGTTTGTAGGGATGACGGAAAGCAATACCTTCCCCCGGGGGGAAGGTGCCCCGCAGGGGCGGATGAGGAATGGCGAAACCTGAACTTTTTCGCAGCGGTTGGAATTACAGTACAACATTTGGACGAATCCCGAAAAAATGGGACAACTCTGTAATCTACAGTGGTCGCCGTTCCTCATCCACCGCTGCGCGGTCCCCCTTCCCCCCGGGGGAAGGTATTATTTCGCTGGCATCCCTACAAACACCAATTTGCCGCACTGCCGAGGGATACCGATAAATATATTATCAATGTATCACAGCTTCCGGCAATTGTCCACTCCAATTCCCCGCGTCCCGGCGTAATCCTGCGGGCCCGTCCTCAATCCCAGCGGTCCAGCGTATAGATGGTGGTTCCCGTACCGGTGGTCACCCGGAAGGTATTGCTCCAGCTGTTTGCAGACCCAAACAGAACGAATCCGCAGGCAGAGGCCTCCTCGAAGCCCGACAGAGAATGACTGTCGGAGTAAGCCTCAATGGTGGCGCGAATCTCATGGAACTCACTTTTCAGAATCTCCGGGAACAGCGCCAGCCCCGAGTTCCGGCGATCCCGGCAGCCCTCCAGAACAAAGATCACCGATTTCCCCTTGAACTCGAAGCCGGGCTGCCACAGGCTGGGCTGCAGGGTGACCGCCGTCACCTTACAGTAACCGGGCGTCAGCCCCCAGGTATCGGGCGTGGACCCCCCTCTGTAAACATAGATGCTGAAGGGATTGCGCCGCTCCGGGCTGTCCCACTGGAGGATGGGTACCGCTTCGGGGTCCTCCGCGGTGACGATGGCGCAGAAGTTGTCCCTGCCCGGCTTTACCAGGAATTCAATCTTTGAAGCCCGGGGCAGCACCGTGTCGCGGAATTTCACCCAGGTCATATTCGCCCTGGGCGTCAGGGCATCGTTTTCGGTTTTTGCGGTTCTGGTGGGCACTCCGGCAAAGACGCCGCCCTCACGGCCTCCCAGGGAGGGCGCGCTCCAAAGCGTCTGAATTTCCTCAAGCCGTGCAAACCGCCGCTTGAGTGCGTTGGCAAGATGCATCTTTTCCGCCAGCTCCTCAGCCCGCCGGACATTCCCCTCCTTCGGCAGCGCCTGGGGCCGCTGGTACTGGGTGGGGTCCATCTTCTCCCGGAATCTGCGTTGGATTTCCTCCAGCTTCAGGCCGTCCATAATATCCTCCAGCAGCGTCCCCAGAACGCCCGAGGTGATATGGCAGAATCCGGCGGGCGCGGACGCCGCGGCTTTCCACAGCAGATTTCGCCCGTTCCGGTTCCCATGCACCCGGTTCAGCACGTCAAGGAACCACTCGGCCCGTCCCAGCACCTGGTCTCCCCGGTACAGTGTGCCGGAACGCAGCAGATTCACAGCGGTTTCCACACTGCGGGTGCTGTATTTTCCCACAGCGCTACCAAGCAGGGTATATTCCTGATTCTTTGCCGCCTCCACCTCGCAGGGGTCTGCGCGGTGCACCATATGCTGGGGTACCTGCACCATCAGGTGCTTCCAGGGCCCGGTCTGAGAATATCCCAGCTGGCCAGCCGGCTCAAACGTACCGTTGATGTGTGCCTTTTCCACAATCTCCCGCATCCTGCGAACCGGGATTGCGAACACACCGGAGGGCTCACGGCTCCACATGACCGCGTGGGTTTTCCCGCTGTCATCCACCCGGACAAGGCCGCCATAGCGGTGAATAAAGCTCCGGCAGCACGAACAGTTATATTGCTGGCGTATCCCCTCGGGCAGTGATTCCAGATAAACCTGGAACAGCCCCGTGGTGTCCGTCCGGAACAGCTGCTCGCCGTCCAACCCCATTTCCTCCAGGAAGGAACGCTGAACCGTGTCCCGCAGCTTCTGATAGCTGTCGTCGTGTGCACCGATGTCAAACTCTTCGGCGCTGATTATCGTGTACATTCCATAACCTCCCATACTATAGTGATAATCTTTGTGAACCGATGATTCCCGCTGATATTCCATAGACACAGGCCGGTGCGTGTTCCCATCCTACAGCGGGTCCGGTCTGTGAAAGAAACTTTTTCCGTTTTCCATGCCCGGGGCATTCTGCTCCTGCAGCCACCGGAATACCGTCTGCGCATCCGGCCGCTGGTCCGGATCCGGCAGAAGCATCCGATAAATCAGCTGCCGCAGCCATTCCGGCAGCTCCCCGCTGACCCGGGGGATATCCCCGTTCAGCACCGCGTACACCGCTGAGGGGCAGCCCTCCGGAAGCCCGGGCAGCCTGCCGCAGGCGTATTCGTGGAAAATCAGTCCCAGGGCGAAAATATCGATCTTATTTGTCAGCCGGATGGAGTCATCCCCCATGGCCAGCAGGGTTTCCGGCGCCACATACACGGCATCAAAGGAGATTTGATCCCCGCTGCGGGGCTTCTCTTCCAGGAAACCCGCGTCAAAATCGATCAGCTTCAGCGTAAAGCCCCCGGCTGCCGTGCGTTTGAGGATGATGTTGGCCGGCTTCAGATCCCCGTGGACAACGCCGTGGGCATGGAGGCTCTGAACGCAATAGGTCAGTACCTTCATCAGTAGGATTTTCCGCTCCTGGGGCTGCTCGGCAATGCCCTTTACGCTGAACCCGGCTGCGGGAATCCTGGGGCTCACGGCGTAGAAGCTGGAGCCGAAGCAGAAGAAGTCCGATACGAAAACGATATTCCCGGTATCGGCTTCCCGAACCCTTCGGTACAGCTCCCGCTGTGCCCCTTCAAAGGCGTCACAGCGGGCGTTGGCGCTGTCCACCGCGCTTTGAGGAATTCCCTCCTCCGCGCGCTTGCGCTTGGGGGCCAGGAAGCGCTTGATAAACCACTCGCTGCCGTCCTTTTCCGCAAAGCTCCACTGGGCACTGCCGCTGGTTGTCCAGGGGGCAATCAGCTGATAGCCGTTGACCATTTCCAGGCCGTTAATACCCGCGTTCATCATCATGTTTCCTCCGCCATGTAATCCTGTTTATACGCCATCCAAAGGGCCCGGTGGCCCACGGAATCATTCTCCTCCAGCACCCGGCGGAGGGACTGGGTGAAACGGGCTCTGAAATACTCCCGTCGGGGTCTGTAAGCGGTTTGCAGCGCCCGGAAGTTGGAGAACCCCATGACCGCAAGCTGAAGGGTGTAGTCATCCCCCGCCACCGCACCGATTTCCTCCCTCAGGGTGTTTTCCCAGTCCAGCGGTGTCTCCGCGCTGATCAGCGTGTCCAGAAGCAGTTCTTCCAGATGCATGGGGGACGGGAAATAGGAGAAGCATCCGTCCGTGGCAGTCAGCACCATGCAGGGCTCCCGGGTAAAGGTCTGTGCCCAGTGAATCCGGAAGTCGGAGTCGGCGCTGATCACATTGGAAAGGATGCCATCGCCCATCAGGCTGTCGAAGGGGTCTGCCCCGCCCCGGATGTCATCCCGGCTTGTCTGACGCAGTCCGGATACCGGAAAGAAATAAGTTCGGGAATCCCCCGCCCAGAACGAGCATATCCGGCAGCGGTTCCGCCCCGCTGCCTCCACCAGCACGGCAGCCAGGGTAGAGGGCAGGGTTTTGCTCAGGCGGCTGGGAAATGCCGTATCCTCCGGGGGAATCTGCGCCTTGACTTCCCTCAGGCGGCTGGAAAGCAGCGTCTCAAGCTGCTCCGCCAGAGCCTCCGGCGCGGCGCCTCCGGTTCCCCGGGCACCCATATCCCCGGCCAGGAACCAATCCGCCAGTGTGTTTCCGATAAGCCATGCGGAAACCCGGGCGCCGGTCCAGTCTCCGAACCGGGGATATCTGCGGGCGCCGCTGCCCCCGCAGCCATCCATGCAGGCAATCATCCCCGCCCGTTCGCCGCAGGTCAGTCTGAGGGGCGCGTCCTCACTCTTTTGGGCGTGCTTTTCCTCGCAGACACACAATGTGAATGTGACGATACCCATACGATTCCTCCGGCAATCTCAATTGGGAGCGGCATCAGATGCTTCCGACCAGCAGCCGCAGCACTTCGTCGTAATCCCGCTCCCGCATTCCCTGTCCGGCAATAGTCTTGACAGAAATCACATTATCCCAGTTCTCGCTGATGGTGCTCCAGAATTTGGCATCCGGCGCAAACAGCAGCAGCCGCTTGGAGCTATAGTGCATTTTGGCCTTCGGATTGTCCTGGTCATCCCCCCACCACTGGGTCAGCACCGAGAAATCCCCCGGCATCTTTGGGTCATAATTCGGGGCGGACCTGCCAAAGCCAATCTCATGGGTGGACGCGTCGGTCCATACCACAATAATCTGCCGGCATTTCCGGCTTCCGGAGGGCCACCGCCATTTGGATGCCATGGCGTAGGCCAGCGCTTCCAGACCGTCCTCCGGCTCGTCGCCTCCGCCGATGGCCTCGATGGAATTCACCGCGCTGCAGAACTGCTCCTTCTGCTCCGGCATATCCAGGAAATCCGTGGTCTCGATGGCGTGGTCCCCATCCACCAGGTAATCCCGGAATATCAGGAGCCTGATGCGCAGGCTGTTGATCCGCTTGTCCTTCGACGCTGCCTCCCGCAGGATATCATCCGGAAGCCTTTTCGCGTTTTCCTTCACCATCTGAATGACCGGTTCCATGCTCTTGGTGGCGTCGATGCACAATACCAGGTCCACATCGTAGGAAAACGGGACCCTGTAGCTTCCCTGTCCGTCATCCCGGCCGGCAGCTGCATAACTTCCCATACTCATAATCAAAACCTCTTTTCCCGGAAAGCCCCGCACAGGAACGGAGGAGTTTCTCCGTCTCCGCTTGCGAATCATGGCTTTCCATATTTTACCGTTAACCGGTTCCCGGGGCTGTACCCGTTGGTCATATTGTACCTTCTCCCTTCCTTCTCAGGGCAGTTCCTTGTCGGAAAACCCAAAATATTGTAATGAAATCCGGTGTTCTCTCCGCAGCGGGCCAGCCTCCCGAAACCCGAAAATCGCCCCCGGGGTTCCTTCCCCCGGGAGCGCAGGAGGTCGATTTCCTCCGAATCTGCAAATTATGACAAAAAATCGACCAATTGTGCGCCGCTTCTTTGATTTAGGAATTTCCCTATAGTAAAATAAAGATAAACATATTGTGGTGTTTTCTCTTCCCCGCTTCCGCGGCTGTTCTTTGGGGCGGGAAACATCCGGGAAGGAGGGATTCCATGCGAATCGGGATATGCGACAGCGACTGGAGGTACGTTCGATGGCTCACCGGTCTGGTGCGCCAGATCGACTGTGTCCGGGAAAGTCTGATTGTGCCCTACTGCAAGCCCAGCTGGCTTGTGGAGGATGTGTGCTCCAACGCGGAATCCTTCGACATCCTGATCATTTCCCAGAAGCTGGAAACCGAAAGCGGTGTGGATACCATTCTGAAGGTACGGGCCAGGAACCCTCACTGCATGGCGATTCTTTTAAGTGAGGATAACATCGTGATTCCGGAAATGTACCGGCTGTCCCACAGTGTTCTGCTGCCGAAGGAGTTGGTTCCCCTGCACCTGATCACCGTAGTCAACCGTCTGGCCGCCTCCCTGGAGCGGAAGCGTGAGCGGTACGTCCATCTGATTGCGGGGCGGGAGCACCGGATCATCCCCTGCTCCCAGATTCTGTACATGGAAAAGATTCTTCGGAAAACCCTTGTGGTGACGAAAACCTGTTCCTTCGAAACCTATCAGCCCCCCAAAGAGCTCCTGGAGCAAAGCGGCACCACCGTTTTCGTCCAGTGTCATCGCAGTTATTATGTTAACCTTCAAAACGTTCATACGCTTTGTTCCTCCCAAATTCAGATGATCAACGGCTCCAGCATTCCGGTGGGAAACACCTTTGTCGAGGCCCTGCACAGCGCCTACAGCGGCTACTGTACGGACTTGCTCAGCGAAGAATTTTCCCCACTCATTTAACCCCCGGCCCTTCGCGGCAGAAAGAAAAACTGTTGTTTACAGTTTTCAAACACGTTGCGTTTTCACCGTAGGGGCGGATATTATCCGCCCGAAACGTTCCGTTTTTTTGAGTGTTTTCATAGAACAGGGCGCTTTGGCAGACGAAAGGTTGCGGGCGGATAATAGCCGCCCCTACGATAACGAATCGTAAACACCAATTTATCTTTCCGCTGTCGGAAACCTGCCTGCCCAACGAAAATTTGATTACATTTTCTGTACGGTTTCGACATGGTCTCCCCCATCCGGAAGCCGGTGCTGATACAATGGGCTCATCACACGACAGGAGGGGGAATTCAACATGATTTGTCCGCACTGCGGCAGGAAAACGGATACGGGAGAAATCTGCCGGTATTGCCGCCAGCCGACGGAATTCATTAGCCGCACCTGCAGCCGCCCCGGGAAAATCCCCGGGATCGGGGAGCGTCCGGTTTCCCGCCCCAGGAATCCCGCTTTCCAGCCCGGGCTTCTGGCCGCGCTCCTCATCGTCGCGGTGATAACCTGCGCCCTTGAAATATTCAGTGTCCTTCAGCTCAGACAGCTGCAGCCGGAGGAGGCCCGGAATGCTCCCGCCGCGCAGGCTCCGGAGTTTGCGGTGTCCTTTGACCGAAACCTGACGGACGGACAGGGTGCCGATGTCCCGCCGATCTTTCTGGGGCAGCCGGTTCCCGCCCTGGCGGATACCGGAGATTGGCGATTCCTGGGCTGGAATACCGACCCGGCGGGAAAGGGTATGCGCGTCTGTCCGGGGGACCCCTTTGACCTTCCGCTGCGGGAACCGGTGACGCTTTATGCCCAGTGGGAACCGATGGCGATAGCGCCCACGGAAACGGAACCAGTCCCCCCGCAGACGAAAGACACCCTCACAGAGCCGGAGACCCCGTCCTCCCCGGACGCGGAAACAGAACCGGCACAGGAATGACAAAAGGGCAGCCCTCCCGGGCGCCCATATCATAAAGGAGGAAGAAAAAGATGCCATCTATGACAAGCTACACGAGAGATTACGAAGCCTGGAAATGTCCACACTGTGAGAGTACCACCACCGGAACCCGCTGCCGCGTTTGCGGCCTGCCCAAACCGGAGCCCAGGACGCGCCGGAAAGCCGGGCTTGTGCCCGAGGACAAGATTCTCCATCAGGCCCACAAGGCCGCCGTGCTGCGGGTCGGGGAGACGATTCCCTTCTTCATCGCGGTCTGGCTGGTAAGCTGGGTTCTTTCCTTCCTGATTGGCTGGGTCTGCGGCCTCGCCTTCTCGCTGGCGGGTATCCTGATTGCGGAGGCTGTTTATCGCATCTTTCTGGGCAACCTTTTCGAGTATGGGGAAAATGTCGCCGGACTGCGCCTGTACCGGGATGAAGAACTCACCGTCGGCACCCTTTTTGAGGGTATGCATGACTACGGCAGGATCATGGCCGGTATGTTCTGGATCAAGCTGCGTATCGGCTTGTGGATGCTGGTGCCCGTGTTCGGCTATATCAAGCGGTACAGCTATATGCTGGCCCCCTATGTCCTTTATGACAATCCCAAAATGTCCGCGGAGGACGCCCTGAAAACCTCTGCGGAACTGACCCAGGGACACAAAATGGAGCTATTTGTCCGGGGATTGAAATTCCTCGGATGGGACGTTCTGAACCTTCTTTCCTTCAAGCTCGTGGGACTGATGTATTATTTCGCGCTTTACGATACGGTATGGGCAGGCTTCTACGATGAACTCGCGGGCGGCTCTTCGGAGGTTGATTTCATTTCCCACATCGATCGGAGACCCGAACCGAACCCCAACCCGAGACCCGAACCGAACCCCAACCCGAGACCCGAACCGAACCCCAACCCGAAAATCGCCCCGAATCGCACCCCCAATCCGAACAACGGTTTTGGTCCCCCTCCGGAGCTGTAAACGCACGTCATCGGTGCGCAGCGCCGAAAAGGGGCCCCGGGAGGAACAGATTGCGAACCAGGCCGTGGCCCGATATGGCAATCCCAAACTTTACAGGCTGCCGAGGCAGACGATTCCCCCGCTTTTCTGAATTTTCGGAAAATCCGGGGGATTGTCACAAAAGGCCTGCACACCGGCCCGCAACGGCAGAAAACCGAAAGGTGAAGCCCATCAAACAACGGTCTATATAAATCGCAAAAGAGGATTCCAGGTTATACAGAAAGGAGAGACAAACCTATGAAATGGAAGCTGTTTTTGATTTGCGCGCTGATTTGCTGTATGCTTTGCGGGTGCGCCACTCCCAAAAAGACCGTTGCGCTGATAGACGCTATCGGGACGGTATCCCTCGAGAGCGAGGCACAGATCGTCGAAGCGGAAGAGGCCTACAACGCTCTTTCCGAGAAAAACAAGGAAGAAGTGACAAATTACGATGTGCTGGTCAGCGCCCGGGCGGAATATGACCTTCTGAAGGCCGTCGATGACTATCTGACCTTCTACCAGGATCATCCGTATACCTATCAGGCGGAGGATTATGCTGCAGACCCGCTTGTGGATGCGGAACTGATCGCGGCCTACGAGCAGGCCCTGAGCGCCGCGCAGCAGGCCGGTGTCACAGTGGAAATGTGCCCGGAGCTGGAGTATGCCGAATTGGTCATCAGCCTGGGGGAGTACGAAAAATACGAGCAGTTTGTCCATGCAGTCCTGAACAACAAGGAGATTTATCATGAAGCAATGAGCGTATTCTCCGGTGCGGTTCTGGATGCGCTGCTTTGGGATAAGATTGATGAGGCAATTGAAGGCTTTGATGAATGTTCGCAGCTGACCCGCGGCGCCTTGAAAAACCTTGAGGCGTATGATCCGAATGCGGAAAATATGGAAGCAGTCATCGGAATGTTCCAGGAGCTTGCAGAACAGGCAGAGTATTACAAGCAGAAATTGTCCGACGCCAGTTATTCTTCCATGTATAACCTCTTTCAGGATTCCAGCAAAATCCAGGAAAACCTGGGTATGTATTATTTCGCAATGGATTTTAACGCACAGTACGCCGGAACCGCGATTGGGAGAATCCTGGAACAGTTAGCGGAATTCTCCCGATAAAGGAAGAACGCACCGAGCTGCCCAATTTCTATGATATCCTCCACCATACAAGGGCCACCTGCAAAATATCCGTTGGAAAGGAGTTCTCCAAATGGCAGTGTTACACGAGTGCAGCTGCTCCAACCCGTCTTGTTCCTGTGAATATCGCTTTACCTCCGGCGGAATCGGCTTTTCCAGACGATCGTATTGGCAGTACCACGCGGAAATCACCCAAGCCATTGCCGCCGGGAAATATGGCCGGGAATTACAGCACAGGATGAAATCCCCGGACAGCGTGTACATAACCGGATCAAATGAGTACGCCTATTGCCCGGGATGCGATGAAATCCATTTTGGCGGAAGAATCGCGGTATACATTCACAAAAAGGGAAAACGGGCGGAACTGGAATACAATGACTGGTTTGATTCTTACCAACTGTCCGGCTTTAACAGCGAAGCGTCTTATGAAAGAGTGCTTCAAATACCCACCCCCTGCTGGAAATGCGGGAGCGCGCTTACGTATTTTGACCGGTACGAAGATATGAAATGCCCCAAATGCGGGAGCAGCATGAAATACGGCAGCTCTCGCCGGCACCGGTGAAGCAGACCGTACTCAGCGCCCATCCGCCCCGGCGGGCAGCACATCCCACGAGGAGGGACAATATGAAATGGAATTTCTTTAACAAGAATCAGGAAAACGAGCAGAGCAAAAAGACTGACCCGTCCGCACCCGCGCCGGAACGCTTTCCCCTGGCGGAGCCCATGCCCTTTGAGGCGGATGCGGATACGAAAGCGGAAAGGAATGTATTTCTGTTTGTGCATCAGGATATGCAGCTGCGTTCCTTTGATCAGGACAGGATCTATATCGGCAAAGCCGGAGAAGAGGTTTTCTACAGCAGAACGATGCTTGCGGGAACCATCCTCATGCTGTGCTTTGACAATGCCAACGCCCGTTGGTATGTTGTTAGCCTGGAAGGAGCCTATAACGTATGGCTCAACGGGGTCCGCCTGCGTCCCAGGAACCGTTACATCATTCCCTGCTTCAATACCATTGAAGTACGGGGCATCACAAAATTCGCGGTGGAGTATCTTCCTCAAACCCGGCAGCAACCCATGGACGCCGCGTGGTTCGCGCAGCAGCAAATGGAGGAGGCCCTTACGCAATATGCCCGAACCGGCGATCAGAAGAGCGCACGACTGATTGGCTACCTGCTGACCACCGTGCCCATGTACTCCTGGGTCGGGATTCACTACGAAGAGGGTGGAAAGAATAGCAGGGTGTATATTCCCCCCATTCCCTCCCGGAGAAAGGCTTCGGACCGCTTTGACTGTGACTATTTGAATTCGATTCAGTACCGTGAAGACCTGGGACTCCAGCTGCCGCTGTTCACCTCGGAGGAAGAGGCCTGCAAGGGTGGAACCAATCTGAGTGCTTTCCTCTACGACTATCCCCTTCCCATGTTCAACCTGATCATGCAGACAGGGCGGGATGTGGTCATCAATCCCTTCTCCGACCACTCTCTGGTGGTTTCCGGGCGCATTCTCCAAAATATATGGGATACGATTCAGGCGCTGAATTATCTGGATAACTGTCCCGACCCCTGCTGGGTTCGCCGCACCATCATGCCCCAGGGCTGATCCATGCAGCTGTTTTCAGAATTGTTCATACTGGGACATTGCCCCGCAGAAAGGAGTTACGCAGATGCTGCATCTTGAAGAAATGAGTGCCTTTGAGAACGGCGAAGTCTTGAAACGCTATCGGATTTCTGAGCCGTACACAGTGATTGATTGCCTGAAAGCCATGATCCGCAATCCGGATGTTGCGCTGGACCGTGGGGAACGGGAAGGGGATCACGATGTCGGCTTCGACAGCGATGCAGATCACGACTACTACTCCAGTGTTCAGGAATTTCTCGCCAGCGTGGATTATGAGCTTTTTAAACCCAGGTTCCAAGTTTACAACTCATACTACTTTTTTCATGGAACCTATCAGGGGAAAAAAATCTTTTTGTCATTCAGCTACAGCAACGGGATAACCCTTAGCTGCAGCGATTGTCAAATCGATTTATGCGCCATAATCGATGAATCCTCGTGCTGACAAATCAGCCAGCTTCCAAAAAGTGCTTTTGTGGGACATTCCGGATCGCCAGGAACAACTGATTGTCATATTTTGTAAAATCCACCGAATTCCCTCTATCATTTCTTCGAAAATTGTGCTATAATGTCGGTATTTCTAAGGAATGGCGGTGGAAGGATGAAGCAGCAGACCATCAGTGATTTTGAATACAGCCTCCGCAAGCGGAAAACCCGGCGGGAACAGTTTCTCGACACCATGGAGGAGCTGATCCCCTGGGAGGAATGGGTGGATGCCATCCGCCCCCACTACCCCAAGGGCGGCCGGGGCCGTCCGCCCATGGCACCGGAGAAAATGCTCCGGATGTACCTGCTGCAGACCTGGTTCCGCCTGTCTGACGCCGCCACGGAGGACGCCATCTATGACAGCTACTGTATGCGCAAATTCACCGGCATTGATTTTCTCACCGAAACCGTGCCGGACCGGACCACCCTGCGGAAATTCCGGCACCTGCTGCAGCGCAGCTCCCTGGACAAGGCCTTCTCCGACGCGGTGAGCCGCGCCCTGAAGGAAGGGGGCTACACCCTAAAACGGGGCAGCTTTACGGATGCCTCCCTGTCCCACACCCGCTCCAAAACCGCCTCCCTCTCCGGAAAGAAAGCCCGCCTCCCGGACCCCTCCGGCAAATAGCCTGCCTCTTTGCTCAAAAATATCCCCCCGATGATTCCGCCTGAATCATCGGGGGATTTTTCATTGTTCTTGCCCGCCCGAGGCGGCAAACTGATGAATTGTTGTTTACGCACGGCTACAATTGACAGTGGACAGTGGAAAGTGGACAGTTGTGGTATCCCCTTCGGGGATAAAATTGAAATAATGATATCGCATCATGTGGCATTTCATCAAGAAATGCAACGATATCCAAATTTATTGTGCCTCAATGAAAAAGTTTGTGTGTTTGAGCACCCCGTTCCCTTATCTGTATTCCCCCCCGGGCGCAGGATGCACAAACACCGAAGTTGTTTGATGGGGCCATCTGTAGGGGGCGGTTATGACCGCCCCGCCCGGGTTTCGGCTGCAACACGGCAGGTTTTTCTGAAAATCGTTACATCTCTATCCCATAACCTTTGCGGTGTGGTCATGACCGCACCCTACAGATGGCGCGTTATTTCCTTCAGATTTACAGTAAAAATCAGATCACACAATTTTTTTCATTGACCCTTTTTTCATTAAACCCTTTTTTATGTTTTCTCCTCCCGCTTCCTCTTCCGCTGCATCCAGGCAAAAACCACCAGACAGATGACCACGGAAACCCCGGAGCCGGTGGTGGTAGCCAATCCCATGGGCAGCAGGGTGTCCGGAAATGCTTTGGACGCAAGATATGCCAGGGGAATCCGGGCGCAGACAATGGACACGCTGTTGTGCAGGAACGAGAACCCCGACAGTCCGTAGGCGCAGAAATACCCGCTGAAGCAGAAGTGGATGCCCGCCAGAACGCAGTCCCAGACATAGCCCCGCATATACTCTCCGCCCAGCCGGATCACCTCCGCGTCCTGGGCAAAGAGCCCCACAAACTGCTCCGCCGCCAGGAGCATCACGCCCGCCCAGATCAGGCCAAAGCCCACGCACAGCGCGATGGCATAGCACAGGGTCTTTTTCGCCCGATCATGCCGCCCCGCGCCGATATTCTGGGCGCACAGGGCGGAAACCGAGGAGAGCATGCTGGACGGCACCAGGAACAGAAATCCGATGATCTTTTCCACAATGCCCACAGCGGCCGCATCGTTCAGGCCCCGCAGGTTGGCAATGACGGTGATCACCAGGAACGCGATCTGAATAAACCCGTCCTGGAGGGCCACCGGAACCCCCACCCGCAGGAGGGAGCCCATCATGCCCTTTTCCGGCCGGAAATCCGCCCTGCACAGGGTGATTCCCGTCTGCTTTCTGCGGATCACCGCAAAGGAGACCAGCACACTGATGGTCTGGGCCAAGGTGGTGCCCAGCGCCGCCCCGGCGGGCCCCATTCCCAGGGCACCGATGAAGAGGTAATCCAGGGCAATGTTGGCCACGCAGGCCACCGCCACAAAATACATGGGGCTCTTGGAGTCCCCCATCCCCCGGAAAACGGAGCTGATGATGTTGTAGGCCGTGATGAAGGGAATTCCCAGGAAGCAGACCGTAAGGTAGCTGACCGCGCCCGCAGCAGCCTCCTCCGGGGTGGACATCACAGCCACAATGGGCTTCACCAGAATAAGCAGCAACGCAGTTGCCGCGAGGGATACCCCCAAAAACAATGTCACGGTGTTTCCCACCGCCCGGGAGGCTTCCTCCAGCTTCCCGCCGCCCACGGCCTGGCCGATGCGCACAGTGGAGCCCATGGCCAAGCCCACGATCATCACCGTCAGCATATGCATCACCTGGCTGCCGATGGACACGGCGGTGGTGCTCTCCACGCCGCAGAACTGTCCGATGATGTACAGGTCCGCCATACCGTAGAGGGTTTGCAGAAAATAGGAAAGCAGAAAGGGCAGCGAGAAGCCCAGCAGCGTGCGGAACACGCCGCTCTTTGTCAGGTTTTTTTCCATAAACTCAGAAGCGCACAGTCTCCGGCTGGGACGTAAAGGAGGAGAAGGTGGCCTCCGCGTTGCGGAAATACAGCACCTGGGTATTCCCGTCATTTTCGTCGTACATATTCCGCAGATTGGGGTAAGCGTCCAGCATGGACTTTTTCGCCTCTACCCGGTCGTCCTCCACCAGCTCCCCGGCAACGCGCAGCCAGGCGCCGCAGTGGAACGCGCAGATTTCCGCCTTGGGATTGGCGGCCAGCTGGCGGCTGACACTCTTGACCTTGCCGGTCTGGATGTACAGCTTTCCCTCAAAGATGTGGGCCGTCCCAAAGGGCCGCACCCGGGGCTGATCCCCCTCCACCGTGGCGAGATAGTAAACCCCCGCCTTTTTCAAAAATTCGCATACACGTTCCATTTGATTACCTCCGTTTTCTGATTGTTTCATCTGATAAATTGTTGGCGACCTCTAAAAACTACTTTTTGGCGTTTTGGGCGAGAGATTTTGTTCCAACAAAAGTTTTGAAAAGTTCGGAATACTTTGTGTATTGCGGACTTTTCAAAACGCATTGTTGGGACAAAAGATCCGCCCAAACCCCAAAAGGGTAGTTTTTAGAGGTGCCCAATAATTTATGGTATCATACTCCCAAACCGCCTGCTTGTAAAGAATAGAAGCAGCGTGTTTTTCCATTTTTCTCCATTTCCCGCAGCCCAGCTTCATTCTGCCGCGGGCTCCATGTACAGCTCCGGGGCGTCGAAATACCGCTCCACCAGGGCGGTATAGGACCCCAGCGCGTCCATTTCCGCAAGGGGCCTGCGGTCATACCGGATTTCAAAGGGCCCGCCGGAAGGATAATACTGGAATTCCCCCAGGTATTCCCGCAGCCGCTTATCAAAAAACGCGTCCGCCTGGGCGTAGTCCCCCTGGAATACGATCCGGTCCGGATCAAATACCAGGGAGATATTCCGCAGAGCCCTGGCGAAAACCCCTGCCAGATAATCCACCAGTTCCCGGGCCAGCGGATCACCCCCCTGGGAGCAGCGGAAAAGCTCCGGAATGGTGACCTGCTCCACAGGCACCGCCCCCAGAGCCGATTGGGGGTAATCTCCCCGTTTCCGCTCCAGCAGGAGCCGCACTCTTCCTTCGCTCACCAACCGCTCCAGGCAGCCGTGGCTCCCGCAGCCGCAGGCCTCCGGGTCATTGGGATCAATTATCATGTGGCCGATCTCCCCGATCAGGGAGTTCTTCCCGCTGAGAATGCGGCCGCCTTCCATCAGGCAGCTGGACAGCCCCCAGCAGGAGAAAATCACCAGCACCCGCTTCCCGGAAAGCTCCGGCTCCAAAAGGAAGGGTCTGGCCGTCATTTTCCCCGCGTTTTCCAAAAAAATCAGGGTGTCCGGCCCAAACCAGGGCTTCAGGTACTCCTTCAGCGGCACATTTGTGCCCCACTGGGGGGATTGAGAGCTGTATTTCAGACAACCGGTTTGATAATCCACCGTTCCGGAGGTGGACAGGCTGACGGCGCAGAGGTTATCCCGGGCAACCCGGTTCTTTTCCAGCAGACGCAGAGCCAGCTGCCCCGCATTGTCAATAGCCGCCTTGGGGCTGTCCGGCAGCGGAAGCGTGAGGGAAAGGCTGTCCACCAGACGCTTGCCGATGGTATAAAGGTGCAGCCGCAGGTCCTGGGGCCACAGCGTGATGCACAGGAAGTATTTCTCCCCGAACAGCATGAACAATTCCGGGCGCTTTCCCCCTGCCTTCGTGGAATTGCCCTTTCCGGCGGACACCAGCAGACGGCTGCGCAGGAAAAACTGGATGGATTTCATCACCGTCTGACGGCTCAGACCGGTTTCCGAGGCGATATCGTTGGCACTGAACACTCCGCCCGACAAAAAGGCGTTGATCACCTGAATCCGGTTGGCATATTTCAGATCCCCAGGCATGGACGGGGAGATTGGGTTTTTTCGCTCCATAGTCACCAGGTCCTCCTTGAAGAAACTTCGGTTCAGGCTGAAAGAGAATGCCCACTGGGTTACCGCAGTGCGGTAAATTGTTGTTTGCTGAGGTTTTGCCGTAGGGGCGGCTATTAGCCGCCCGCGACCTTTCGTCTACCAAAGTGCCCTGTTCTATTGAAAACACTCAAAAAACTTAAGCGTTCGGGCGGCTAATAGCCGCCCCTACGGTAGCAACGTAAGGTATTTGAAAACTGCAAACAACAATTTTTCGTTCTGACGTCTCAGGACTGTATCCTCAAAAAACAATACTATCATACCACACATTTTGTAAAACGCAAGTTTCTTGCATAATCTATTTCTCAAAATCCCCTATCCCACGTTTTGGACAAAACGCCTTCCATTATTTTGTATGGGTTTTATAAATATCCGAAGAAAAAGAAAAATGGTATTGCGCACAATTCCAACCCGTGGTACAATTTAAGTAACGCTAAGTCATTTCGTAACTGGTACCGCGCGTGTGGATTTCCCTGTCCCGCTGCGCGGCCCTCATTCCTGAAACAAAGGAGAATACCATGCTTTACATCGGAATCGATTTGGGCACCTCTTCCGCCAAGCTGCTGCTGATGGATGCCTCCGGGCAGATCCTCAGCACCGTCACAAAGGAGTATCCCCTGGAGTTTCCCCAGCCCGGCTGGAGCCAGCAGAACCCTGATGATTGGCGCAGGGCCGTGCTGGAGGGGGTCCCGGAGCTTCTGCGGGGCTTCGACGCCTCCCAGGTGGCCGGAATCGGCTGTGGCGGCCAGATGCACGGCCTGGTGGTGCTGGACAAGGACGACCGGGTGATCCGCCCCGCTATTTTGTGGAACGACGGCCGCACCGCGGAGCAGGTGGATTACCTGAACAATGAAATCGGCAAGGAGCAGCTCTCCGCCTGGACGGCGAACATCGCCTTTGCGGGCTTCACCGCGCCCAAGCTCCTGTGGCTGCGGGAAAAAGAACCGGAGAACTTCGCGAGAATCTCCAAAATCATGCTTCCGAAGGATTATGTAAACTACATCCTCACCGGTGTCCATAGCTGCGACTATTCCGACGCCTCCGGTATGCTGCTGCTGGATGTCCAGCACAAATACTGGTCGAAGGAAATGCTCTCCATATGCGGCATCTCGGAAGGGCAGATGCCGCAGCTCTTCGAAAGCTATGAATGTATCGGCACCGTGAAGCCGGAAATTGCGAAGCTGCTGGGCATCCCCGAAACCGTTAAGGTCTGCGCGGGCGCGGGGGACAATGCCGCGGCCGCTGTGGGTACCGGCGTGGTGGGCGAAGGCGGCTGCAACATTTCTCTGGGCACCTCCGGAACCGTATTCATCTCCTCGGAGAAATTCGGCGTTGACCGGAATAACGCCCTTCACGCCTTTGCCCATGCCGACGGAGGCTACCACCTGATGGGCTGTATGCTCTCCGCCGCCTCCTGCAACAAATGGCTCATGGAGGACATCTTTAAAACCACCGACTATGCCGCGGAGCAATCTCCCATCACCCTGGAGAAGCTTGGGGAAAACCATGTGTACTTCCTCCCCTACCTCATGGGCGAGCGCAGCCCCATCAACGACACCAATGCCCGGGGCACCTTTCTCGGCATGACCATGGACACGTCCCGTGCCGATCTAACCCAGGCCGTTCTGGAGGGCGTGGCCTTCGCCATTCGGGACAGCGTAGAGGTAGCGCGGTCCCTGGGCATCGAAATCAGCAGCTCCAAAGTCTGCGGCGGCGGGGCCAAAAGCCCGCTTTGGAAAACAATCCTTGCCAATGTGCTGAACATCCGGCTGCAGTGCCTGGAATCCGAGCAGGGCCCCGGAATGGGCGGCGCCATGCTGGCCATGGTGGCCTGCGGAGAATACGCAAGCGTCCGGGAGGCCTGTGAAAAGATCGTCCGTGTCGCCTCCACCGTAGACCCGGACCCTGTCCTTGCCGCCAAGTACGAAAAGCGCTACCAGCAGTTCCGGAAAATCTATCCCGCCTGCAAGCAGTTGTTCGCGGAATTTGCAAAGGAGTGAATGTCATGAGAATCTACTCTGTCTTTGATCCCGAATTCAAGCCCTACGGTCAGATTGTGGACGGCATGGCCGATACCGTACAGGAAATCCTGAATGTGCTGAAGGACGCCCCCCAGGGCCCCGGCGTGGACTATGTCCCCGAGTACGAACCGCTCCAGGAGCTTCCCGCCATGGTGGAGATTTCCGGGCACTGCTACGGCGGTATGCCCGTTCAGCTGGGCTGGTGCAACGGCCGCAACACCAGGCTGAACTGCCTGGAATACCACCGGGATTCCGAGTTTAACCTTGGCACCGAGGACTTTATCCTTCTTCTTGCGAAACAGGAGGAGATTGAAAACGGTGTCCTGGACACCGCCAAGGTCAAAGCCTTCCGGGTCCCCGCCGGGGTTCTGGTGGAGGTCTATGCCACCACGCTGCACTACGCGCCCTGCCACTGTGACGAGGGCAAGGGCTTCCGGGTGCTGGTGGCCCTGCCCCAGGGAACCAATACGGACAAACCCACCATCACGAACAAGACCGCCGAGGACAAGCTGCTCTGGGCCCGGAACAAGTGGCTGCTGGCCCACCCGGATTCCTCCGAGGCCAGACAGGGCGCCCATGTGGGCCTGTCCGGAGAGAACATTGACATTGCAAATTTTTGATAAGGAGATAAAACGCTATGAACAACATTCCTGAAGTGAAGCTTGGCATCATTGCCGTATCCCGGGATTGCTTCCCCATCGCCCTGAGTACCCAGCGCCGCAAGAACATCGTCGCCGCTTACGGCGAGGGCCTCTACGAGTGCCCCATCACCGTGGAGAACGAGAAGGACGCCTCCGCCGCCATTGCGGATGTCCGCGCCCACGGGGTCAACGCCCTGGTGGTGTTCCTGGGCAACTTCGGCCCCGAGACCCCCGAGACCCTGCTTGTCAAGAAATTCCACGGCCCCGCCATGGTGATCGCCGCGGCAGAGGGTGACGGCGACCTGATCAACGGCCGGGGCGACGCCTTCTGCGGTATGCTGAACTGCTCCTACAACTTAGGGATGCGCCACCTGAAGGCCTATATCCCCGAGTACCCCGTGGGCACCGCTGAGGATTGTGCGAAGATGATCCGGGAGTTTGTCCCCATTGCCCGGGGCATCATCGGCCTGAAGAATCTGAAGGTCATCACCTTCGGCCCCCGGCCCCAGGACTTCTTTGCCTGCAATGCCCCCATCAAGGGCCTCTATGAGCTGGGCATCGAGATCGAGGAGAACTCCGAGCTGGACCTGCTGGTTTCCTACAAGGCCCACAAGGGGGACCCCCGGATTGCCGATGTCATCGCCGATATGCAGCGGGAGATGGGCACCAAGGTCTACAGCGATATGTTGGAGCGGATGGCACAGTTTGAGCTGACGCTGCTGGACTGGGCCGAGAACCACAAGGGTGACCGGAAATACGTGGTCTTTGCCGACAAGTGCTGGCCCGCCTTCCCCGAGCAGTTCGGCTTCGAGCCCTGCTATGTCAACTCCCGCCTGGCCTCCCGGGGCATCCCCGTGGCCTGCGAGGTGGATATCTACGGCGCGGTTTCCGAGTACCTGGGTGCCTGCGTCACCGGCGACGCCGTAACGCTGCTGGACATCAACAACTCTGTTCCCAAGTACATCTACGACGAGGACATCGCCGGCAAGTTCGACTACAAGCTCACCGATACCTTCATGGGCTTCCATTGCGGAAATACCCCCAGCTGCAAGATGTGCGGGGACTGCGCCGTGAAATACCAGCTGATCCAGCACCGTCTGCTGGAGCCCGTGGGCAGCGAGCCCGACTTCACCCGGGGCACCCTGGAGGGCGACATTGCCGCCTCCGACATCACCTTCTACCGTCTGCAGTGTGACAGCGAGGGGAACCTCCGCTCCTACATTGCCCAGGGCGAGGTGCTGCCGGTCAAGACCCGCTCCTTCGGCGGCATCGGCGTGTTCGCCATTCCCGAGATGGGCCGGTTCTACCGCCATGTGCTGATTCAGAAGCGGTATCCCCACCACGGCGCCGTGGCCTTCACCCACTGCGGCAAGGCCCTGTACGAGGTGTTCAAGTACTTCGGTGTTTCCGATATCGCCTATAACCAGCCCAAGAGCCTCCCCTATCCCACCGAGAATCCCTTCGCCTAAGGAATATTTCAAAAGCAGCCGGTGCCGCGAAGCACCGGCTGCTTTTCTATTATGTGCTTATCGGCCTTTCTCAGTTGCCTGACAAATTATTGTTTAGCAAAATAAACGCTGTCATTGCGAGCCAGTGCGCACACTGGCGTGGCAATCCCCCGGATAGAGAGGAAACGTACGAAAACGGACAAACACCCTAACGAACCGTCCTGAATTGTTGGGGGATTGCCACACCAGGAAAGCGGACTGGTTCGCAATGACAGTTCTTTTTTAGTGCGCTAAACAACAATTTATCGGTTTGCTGAGTCAAGCCGACAGCACATTCTTTTACGCTCTTTCGATTACCCCGCAGGCGATCTTCTCGCCGGCGTTCCCGGAGGGCTGCGTGCGGAAGTCGTCCGGGTCCGCGTGCACAACCACCGTTTTGCCGATGACCTCCTCCACCCGGAACCGTCCGGTCATAACCTTCAGATAGGCTTTCCCATGGTCGGCCAGCAGCGGTGGCAAATCCCCCGCGTGGCGCGGATGCTCTGTTTTGTCGGGATTGTAATGTCCTCCGGTGTCGGAGAACCCTTCCCCGCCGCAGTCCTTCCCATCATGGATGTGAAAGGCAAAAAAGCCGGAAGCCGAATCCGGAAGCCCCTCCAGCTCCGCCTCCACAAGGCTCCCGCCGCACCGCCGGAAGAATTGCACCCTGCCCCGCAGGCATGGATGCTCCTTTCCGCCCCGTATCCACGCGACGGCATCCGGACATATCCCGTGATTCATCCCATCACCCCGTTTCCAGTCTATGCAAGCCCCGAACAGATCGTTCCCCCCCATCCGCCCAGTCTAAAGCATGACAGAGAAACGGGAAATTGTTGTTTACAGCACTAAAAAAGAACTGTCATTGCGAACCAGCGCGCTCGCTGGTGTGGCAATGACAGCGTATATTCGACAAACACCAATTAATCTGCCTTTGCAGCCCCGGTTTTCTTATTCCGAAAAGTCCAGGTAATCGCTCCTGGTAGTCCTCTCCCGGAAAAACCCGTTCTTTTCATAAAAATGCCGGGCGCGCAGATTTCCGACGGCCGTGTCCGTATCCAGCCGGATAGTATCAGCTCCCAGAACAGCCTGCGTCCCGCCCCGTCCGTATCCCGGAACATGGACTGCTCCCACTGGGCGCAGGACGTGGGAAAGTGGTAGGGAAACGGGAATTTCTGCTCATACCCATACAGCGCGGCGGGGTCCTGGATTTCCATAATCATTTGGAACACTCCCTGCTTCCATTTGATATGACCAGTATACCAAACCCCCAGAGAAACCGCAATCCTTTCTGTCTGCCTGTTGCCCAGATTGCCGCTTGAAAAACCGGATTTCCGGTAGTATAATTCCATACAGAACATCAACCTGCAAAATTTCGAGAGGAAATTATGAAACGCAAAGCACTCAAAGCCGCTTTTCCCTATACCGTTCCCATTTTCGCCAGGTTTTGGTTCCTGGGAGTCACCTATGGCATCTACATGAACAAATCCGGGTTCAGCTTCTGGTATCCCATGCTCATGAGCATGACGATCTTCGCCGGTTCTGCGGAATTTCTGACCGTCAATCTGCTTTTGGGCGCCTTTAACCCCCTGAAGGCGCTGACCATGACGCTGATGCTCAACGCCCGCCACCTGTTCTACGGAATCTCCATGCTGGACAAGTTCAAAGGAACCGGATGGAAGAAAATCTATCTGATTTTCGGGATGTGCGACGAGAGCTTTTCCATCAATTACACTGCCGATATTCCGCAGGATGTGGATCGGGGCTGGTTTATGTTCTTTGTAACCTTGCTGGACCAGCTCTACTGGGTTTCCGGCGCCACGCTGGGCGGCATCTTCGGCTCACTGATCCATTTCAGCACGGAGGGCCTGGATTTTGTGATGACGGCCATGTTTGTGGTCATCTTTCTGGAGCAATGGCTGAAGGACCGCCGGCACACCAGCGCCCTGCTGGGCCTTGGGCTCTCCGCCTTGGGCCTGATCGCCTTTGGGCCGGATAATTTTGTCATTCCCGCCATGGCGGCAATTCTTGGCGTGCTGACCCTGCTGCGCGCGCCTCTGGAGAAAGGGGGCGCTTCGGCATGACGCTGACACAGCAGCTGATCACAATTCTGATGGTGATTCTGGGAACCATGCTGACCCGGTATCTGCCGTTTCTGCTGTTTCCCGGGGACAAACCGACGCCAAAATACATTCAGTATCTGGGCAGTGTCCTGCCCGCGGCGGTATTCGGGCTTCTGGTTGTCTACTGCCTGAAAAATGTCAGCTTCCTCACCGGAAGCCACGGAATCCCGGAGCTCATTTCCATTGCCGTGGTGGTCGTGCTGCACCTGTGGAAACGGCAGATGCTGCTGTCCATTGCGGGGGGGACTGTGTGCTATATGCTGTTGGTGCAGTTCCTATTTTAACGCGTTGATGATCGCAGCGTGGCCGCTCGTCAAATTGTGTTTGTGCTCCAAATGCCGCAACGCGGTAGGACTCCGCTGTAGGGACGCAGTACGTGCGGACGCTTTCAAGCAACAATTTGTCGTTTTTCCGGGACAACCTGATATGCTCAAAAAAACGGGCTCCATGCGTAAGCACGGGGCCCGTGAAAACTATTTTCGGCGCACTTCGTCCTGTCCGCGGACGCTGTCCAGCGGCGCGAGCTTTTTCAGGAACAGTTTCCGGGCGGAGAGCACCGCGTACAGCACCGCCAGCGCCTCCGAAATCCACATGGCATACCAGATGGAACCCGTACCCCCCAGCTTGCCGAACAGAAATGCCAGGGGAACCAGGGGCAGGAACTGCCGCAGACAGGTGCCCACCATGTTCACCATGCCGCTGCCCAGGCCGGAGCAGGCGTAGCCCAGCACCGTGGTAACCGCGCCCAGGAGGAAGGTGACCGCAATAATCCGCAGGCCGGGGATGCCGATGGCAAGGGCTTCCTCCGACGCGGAGAAAATCCGCAGCAGCGGGCCCGGAATCTATTCGAACAAAATCGTGCCGAGTACGGCAACCGCGGCAGCCACGGGAACCGCGGTCCGCAGCACCTGTCTGATTCGGCCAGCGTTTTTCGCGCCGTAGTTAAAGCCCACGATGGGAATGGTCGCCTGGCCCAGGCCGTGCATGGGCATATACAGGAAGTTCTGCAGCTTATTGTACGCCCCATAGAACGCGATGGCCGGCGCGGAAACTGCGGTTCCTGCCGCCGTCAGTCCCGGGAGCAGCGCTCCCAGGATGGCGTTCATGGAGAAGAGCATCACCGCGCCCATGGCCTGGGTCAGCACAGTGGGCAGGCCCACCTTATAAATGGACCAGACCGTCTCCCGGGTCATGCGGAAGCCCCGGAAGGTCAGCCGCACCTCGTGATTGGTTGCGGCGTTCAATCCCAGGGTCACCGCCGCGCCGACCCACTGTCCAATGACGGTTGCGATGGCCGCGCCCTCGATCCCCATATGGCATCCGAAAATCAGAACGGGGTCCAGAATGATGTTGGTCACCGCGCCGACCACAAGGGAAATCATGCTCAGGAAGGTTTTGCCCACCGCCTGGAGCAGCCGCTGGCCCAGGGTTTCCAGAAAAATGCCCAGACTGAACAGGGTGCAGATTCGAAGATAGCTTTCACACATGGCCAGGGAGCTTTCGCTTCCGCTGCAGCCGCGGATGTAGAGCCTCAGGAAGAAGCCGCCAAAGACCATAAAAAACAGGCAGCTGATGACGGAGAGAATCAGCCCCGTGGTGGCCGCCCGGTTTGCCTCCTCATACCGCTTGGCCCCCACCATCCGGGATACAGCGGCGTTGACGCCCACGCCGGTGCCAACGGACACCGCCACCATCATCAGCTGCACCGGATATGCCAGGGACGTGGCCGCGAACGCCTCCTCGCTGATCCGCCCCACAAAGATGCCGTCCACAATATTGTACAGGGACTGTACCAGCAGCGACAGCATCAGCGGCAGGGCCATGGTAATCACCAATTTGGGAACGGGCATCACGCCCATTTTATTCTGCTTTTCCATACGAACCGCCTCTTATTCTCCGGAATGGGTTTTCCACCCGAAATGTCTTTCACCCAGGCCGCAATGCTGATTGTTCACAAGAATCATCCTCTCATATCATTAGGCACCTAAATAATATCGTGTAAACATCATTTTGTCAAGGCGCCTTGACAGAATATTTTTTTCCGGTATAATAGCGTAAAAGGCCGCTTCGGTTATCGGCATTCAAAAACCGGGCGATAAATTATTGTTTACAGTTTTCAAACACCTTACGTTGCTGCCGAAGGGGCGGCTATTAGCCGCCCGAAAGGCTTAAGTAGAGTCCACTCCACAACCTAAAATCCGTTGAAATTACTGCATTTTCCGGTGAAATATGTTATAATAACTGCACGGGAATCATGCCAAAAGCAGTGAAA
>SFHI01000092.1 GCA_004555705.1 Clostridiales bacterium
CCATAGTATTTTGCCCCATCTCTCTTTGATGGTGCTATTATACTGTGGAATATGACCAATAAAACGGACTAAGTCCAAGTTTTTAAACTAACACGTTTGATTTTTATCCCGAAGGGATTCCTTAATTGTCAATTGTTAATTGTCAATTGTCAATTCTCAACAACAATGCTGTCTCCCTCCGGCGGTACTGTCCGGGGACGGAAATCGGCTCCCCCGTATGGGGGAGCCGACGTTTTTTTAGCAGCAGCCGCAGTTATTGTTGTCGCAGCCGCAGCCGCCCCAGTTGTTGTTGCCGCAGTTGCAGAACAGGAGGATCAGGATGATGATCCACCACCAGTTGTTGCCGCCGAAGCAATTACACAGATTATTGTTGCCGCACATAAGATTACCTCCGAAATGGGATTGAGCTTTGCCGCTCATTCCATGGTATTCCGGGGGCCAAAAAATGTTACAGTTCCCGCAGGGCCTCCACCAGGGCGGTTTTCCCGGCGGTTTTTT
The DNA here is from genome assembly GCA_004555705.1 of Clostridiales bacterium. GTDB lineage: Bacteria > Bacillota > Clostridia > Oscillospirales > Oscillospiraceae > Faecousia. The sequence goes on from SFHI01000092.1 coordinate 499, forward strand.
CGTCCTTGCGCTTGATGACCCGGGCGGGGCAGCCTGCCACCACGGTTCCCGGCTCCACATCGCTCACCACCACGGCGCCCGCGGCCACCACCGCGTCATGGCCGATGCGGCAGCCCTCGATGACCACGGCGTTGGCCCCGATGAGCACGTTGTCCTCCACGATCACCGGGGTGGCCGAGGCGGGCTCCACAACCCCCGCCAGCACGGCCCCCGCGCCGATGTGGCAGTTGCAGCCCACGGTGGCCCGGCCGCCCAGGACGGCGCCCATGTCGATCATGGTGCCCTCGCCCACCACGGCGCCGATGTTCAGGATGGCGCCCATCATGATCACGGCGTTTCTGCCGATCTCCACCTGCTCCCGGATGATGGCGCCGGGTTCGATCCGGGCGGGGATGTCCTTCAGGTCCAGCATGGGGATGGCGGAGTTGCGGCAGTTGTTCTCGATCTCCAGATGGTCGAAGGAATTGCCCTCCAGCACCGGGGATACGTCCTTCCAGTCGCCGAAAACAATGCGGCACCCTTCACCGGTGGGCATCTCATGGCAATTGGGGAACTTTACCTCGGGATTTCCCCAGACATACAGCTTCACCGGGGTCTTTTTCTCGGAGGTGCGGATATACTCAATAATTTCCTGCGCGTTCATAGAATCTCTCCTTATCCTGGCAGCAGACGGACTGACAAATTGGTGTTCGAAAGAGTGCGCCAAATTACCTGTCATTGCGAACCAGTGCGCACACTGGTGTGGCAATCCCCCGGTTGAATGGAACCAGGTAACGACTACCACCAGAAAACGCAACAACCCCGTTTTTCCTGGCAATTGTCGGCACATTTCCCCTCTAACCGGGGGATTGCCACACCAGTCTGCGGACTGGTTCGCAATGACAGAAAACTTTGACGCGCAGCGACAAACTCCCAATTTGTCTCTCTGATGAATTTCACTGTCTTTTTGATTTCCTACTAAGATACCATCTTTTCGCTCAATGCGCAAGGAAAAATTGACAGAGGGGCAGGGAAGGAGTATAATAAATTTTAAATTCTGCCCGCTGCAACTTACTTCACCAGGAGGGAACCGCCTATGCAAATCATTGACGACCGCCGGGCGCTGCACCGGATTCCGGAGCTGGACCGGGATGTGCCCAAAACCACCGCGTATCTGCGCGCTGCCCTGGAGGGCCTGGGGTGTAAGCTGTTCGTCCCCGCCCGGGGGTCCCTGTGCGCCTGGTTCGACTTTGGGAAAAAGGAGGCCATTGCCTTCCGGACGGACATCGACGCCCTGCCCATCCACGAGCACACCCGGCTTCCCTTCGCATCGGAGCACCCGGGCCGGATGCACGCCTGCGGCCACGACGGCCACATGGCAATCCTTCTGGAGCTGGCCCGGCGGCTGTCCAAAATAGAGAGCCTTCGCTACAATGTGCTGCTGGTGTTCCAGTGCGCCGAGGAGACCACCGGCGGGGCCAAGGACATCTGCGACGCGGGGGTTTTCAAGAAATACCGGGTGAAGGCCATTTTCGGAATGCACCTGTGGCCGGGGCTGCCGGAGGGCATGGTTTTCAGCCGGAAAAACGAGATGATGTCCCGCTCCTGCGAGATCAAGGTGGACATCTACGGCAAGTCCGCCCACATCGCCAAGGCCCGGGAGGGCGTGGACGCTCTGGCCGCCGGGGTGGAATTCTACCGCCGGGTGACCGCCATGGAGGGGGCCCTGCCTGCCAAGGTCTTCCGGCTGCTGAAATTCGGAATGTTTACCAGCGGCACCGTCTGCAACGCCCTGTCCGACCACACCCATATGGAGGGGAGCCTGCGGGCTTTCCAGGACGAGGTGTTCTATAGCCTCCGAGCCGGCATCGTGTCCATCGGCAAGGAGATCGAGCGCTCCACCGGCTGCACCGTGAACATCTACATGAACGACGGGTACCCGGCCATCATGAACCCCCCGGAGCTGTACAAAACCGTCCGGAAAACCGTGGGCTTCTTCGAGCTGGACGAGCCCAGCATGATCACCGAGGACTTCGCCTGGTACCAGAAGGTGCTGCCGGGAATGTTCTTCTTCCTGGGGGCCGGGAATACCCCCGCCCTCCACGCCGACGACTTCACCTTTAACGAGGAAATTCTCCAGAAAGGCGCCGATTTCTTCGAGGAACTGGCGAAAACCTTCCCATGATCCCTTTGAATCAGAACCTATCCTCCCTGCGCCGCAGCGCCATAAGGGTCTACACCAATCTGGCCAACACCACCCCCGGCTGTGTCAAGCTGACCCTGGGGGAGCCGGATATGCAAACCCCCGCGAACATCCGCGCCGCCGCTGCCTCCGCCCTGGAGGCGGGACAGACCCACTACGCCCCCAACCAGGGCACCCCAGAGCTGCGCCGTGCCATCGCGGAATATGAAACCGCCCGGGGAAACACCGTGACGGAGGATCAGGTGCTTGTCACCATCGGGGCCACCCAGGCCCTCTATACCGCCCTGACGGGCATCCTGAACCCCGGGGAGGAGGTCATCATCCCCACCCCTGGCTTCGTGCTGTACGAGTCCATCGTCCTGGCGGCGGGGGGAAGGCCGGTATTTCTGGACGTGTCGAAAACGGATTTCCAGATTACCGAAGAAGCCCTGGCAGCGGTGCTTACGCCCAAAACCAAGGCGATTGTCCTCAACTCCCCCAACAACCCCACGGGGGTGGTGCTGGAGGAAAGCAGCATGGCAGCCGTCAAGCGGGCGGTATTGGGAAAGCCCATTTTCGTCATCTGCGACAATGTGTATAACCTTCTGTGCGAAGAAACTCCCCCGGACCTGAGCCTGGACCCGGAATGCGCGGACCAGGTGCTGGTGTGCCAGAGCTTTTCGAAGCCCTGGGCCATGACCGGCTGGCGGGTGGGGTATCTCACGGCCCCCGGCTATGTAATGGAACGGCTGCTGCTGCTCAGCGCGGCCACCATTGCCTCGGTGCCCACCTTCGTCCAGGCCGCGGCGGTGGAGGCGCTGAAAACCGACCCGGGGCCCCTGGCGGAAATCTTCCGCCGAAGGAGGGAATATGTCACCCGGCGGCTGAAAAGCATGGGGCTTACTTTCCCGGAGCCCCGGGGGGCCTTCTATGTGTTCCCCGACATCCGGCGGTTCGGCCTTTCCAGCGACGAATTCTGCACCCGAATGATCCGGGAGGCCGGCGTGGCCGCCGTGCCCGGAAGCTGCTTTGGATTGGAAGGCTACGTGCGCCTGTCCTGCTGCTGCGGGGATAATGACCTCCGGGAGGGCCTGGACCGCATGGAACGGTTCCTCGCCACATTTCCCCACTGAACCGGGCAAATTGGTATTTGAAGGTGTGCGTTACAAATTACCTGTCATTGCGAACCAGTCCGCAGACTGGTGTGGCAATCCCCCGGTTGAAAGGAACCAGGTAACGATTACCACCAAAAATCGCAACGACTCCCACTCTCCCGGGCACTATTCGATACATTTCCCCTCTAACCGGGGGATTGCCACGCCACTCAAGCGCACTGGCTCGCAATGACAGCGTATATTCGCCAACATCAATTTGTCTGTTTCTTCCATATCCGCATTGCCCCTTCTGAAAGGAGGCCTTTATGAAAACCCTGATTACCGGGGGGCGGGTGATTGACCCGGCGAACCTGGTGGACGCGAAGCTGAATCTTCTCGTGGAAAACGGGAAAATCGCCTGGGTGGGCCAGGGGATGGTTCCTGCCGACCGGGTGCTGGATGTGACCGGAAAAATCGTCACCCCCGGCTTCATCGACATCCATATGCACGAGGATCCCGTGTCCGGCGGGGAAATCCGGCCCAGCATCTTCCCCATGATGCTCCGCATGGGCGTCACCACCGCCGTGGGCGGAAACTGCGGCATCAACGTGTACGATCCCGGGGACTATCTGGATATGGTAGACCGAGACGGCGCTCCCGTGAACGTGGCGCTGTTTGCGGGCCACGAATACTACCGCAAGGAAGCGGGGGCCCGGGACATCTACTCCCCCGCCTCGGAAAGCGAGAAGCAGGGCATGGAGGCGGGCATCACCAAAGCCCTGGACCGGGGCTGCGTGGGCGTGTCCTTCGGGCTTCGGTATGTGCCCGGGGCGGACAAGAACGAATTCTACCGGGCGGCCAAATGCTGCGCCCCCTCGGGGAAGCTCATCGCCTCCCACCTGCGGGACGACGCCGACGGCATCTTTGACGCCATTGACGAATTCTGCGCGGCGGGGGTGGAATACGGTCTTCCCGTCCAGATTTCCCACATCGGCTCCATGGGGGGCTTCGGCCAGATGGAGGGTGTTCTGCGGCAGCTGGACGCCTGCAGGCTCAACGGGCTGGACGTGGCCATGGACTGCTACCCCTACTTTGCCTTCTCCACCCGCATCGGCACCCCCACCTACGACCCGGGGTGGCTTCAGCGTTACCACTGTGATTATGACGTGCTGGAGTTCTGCGAGGGCAGGTACAAGGGTCAGCGGGCCACCAAGGAGACCTTCGACGAGGTCCGCCGGGACTTCCCGGACTGCATCACCGTCTGCCATGTGATGCAGGAGGCGGATATCCGCAGGGCCTTCCGCCACAAAGCCGTGATGCTGGGCAGCGACGGCCTGATGGACAACGGCCAGGGCCATCCCCGGGCGGCAGGCTCCTTCCCAAGGTTTCTTGCGGAGTTTTCCCGGAAGGGAGACTTAAGCCTATACGACGCGGTGGAGAAGATGACCTCCCAGAGCGCGGAGCGCCTCGGTTTTGAAACCAAGGGCCGATTGAATGTGGGCGCTGACGCGGATATCACCATCTTTGACTACGACAAAATCCAGGACAAGGCCACCTTCGAACACCCGGCAGCAGCCCCGGAGGGCATCGAATACGTGCTCATCGGCGGCGAAATCGCCCTGGCGCACGGTGAGATTCTCAAAGACGATTGCGGCAAAGCCGTTCGTAAATAACCGGGCCGGGAAAACCGGGCTGAGGTTGCGAATTGACAATTGCCCAAAGCGATAAATTGGGAGTTTGTAGGGCTGACGGAAAGCAATACCTTCCCCCGGGGGGAAGGTGCCCCGCAGGGGCGGATGAGGAATGGCGAAACCTGAAATTTTCCGCAGCGGTAGGAATTACGGTACAGCATTTGGACGAATTTCGATAAATTGGGACAATTTGGTAGTCTACAGCGGTCGCCGTTCCTCATCCACCGCTGCGCGGTCCCCCTATTGAATTATGGTATGATTGCCACTGGCAATCATTATAATTCTGATTCGCTGCGCGACGC
>SFHI01000009.1 GCA_004555705.1 Clostridiales bacterium
TTAGAATTGACAATTGTTGTTTGGCTAATAAATGCTGTCATTGCGAGCCAGTGCGCTTAAGTGGCGTGGCAATCCCCCGGTTGAATGGAACCAGGTAACAATTACCACTAGGAACCGTAACGATCCCCGTTTTTCGGGTACTTTTCGATACGTTTCCCCTCTAACCGGGGGATTGCCACACCAGTCTGCGGACTGGTTCGCAATGACAGGTAATTTGGGACGCATCCCGTCAAACAACAATTTCCCATACAGCTGAGTAAACCCGGAAAGCATTTGGATTTGGCGATTTGCTACAATGAAAGTATAGCATAACGCTTGAAAAATAGCATTTTCACCTAAGGAGTTGTTTCGTTGTCATTTTTTAAACTCTCCCGGACCTCTCCCGGCGTTTTGCCAAAATACTTCTTGAAGGTTTTGTAAAAATGCGCCAAATCGTAGTACCCCACCATAACGCCCACCTCCTTCAGCGGGGCATCGTACTCCGTAATCAGCGCATAGGCCCGCTTCATGCGCAGGGAGGTCACATATTCCGAGAAGCCCTCCCCACGCTCCTGCTTGAAGGCCTTGCTTAAGTACTCCTTGGTCACATGGAACGCGTCGGCGGTCTGCTCCAGGGTGACGCCCTTGGCATAGTTCTCCTCCAAATAGCGGCAGACCGCCGGAATGTCCAGCCGGGGACGCTGTCGGTGCTTTTCCGTCTGACGGATGGCCGTCAGATACAGGTCCCGCAGAAAATCAAGCATCTGTCCCAGGGAGTTGTCCCGGCTGAAAACGAAGATGGTGTTCTTCCCGGCAAAGACCTCCTCTTTGGATGCGCCCATGGTTTCCAGATACCGCTGCAGGGGCAGCAGCAGGGCGTAGTAGATGCCAATCATCACGGTATTGGCGGGCTGTTCCCCTTCGTGGCTCCGGATGAGCCGGTGCAGGTCGTCAAAGAGGCTCCCAACCAGCTGCTGGTTTCCCACCCGCAGGGCCGTTTCCAGCTTCTGCCGGATGGCGTAATACCGGTCGTCCCAGCCCTCCGCGAAGAATCCGGCCTGCATATCACTGCGGGGCCGGGCGTCGCTGCGCCGCCGCAGGAGGTTGACGCAGCGCTGCAGCTGCTGGTTCAGCTCCTGGGCCTTGATGGGCTTGAGCAGGTAGTCCGTGACCCCCAGCTTCAGGGCGCTGCGGACATAGTCGAAGTCATCATAGCCGCTGATGATCAGCACCGGCGTATCGTCCCCCGCGGAGCGCAGCTTCTGCACCAGCTCGATTCCTCCCAGGCGGGGCATCCGCACATCCGTCAGGATGATATCCGGGGCTACCTTATGGATGAGCTCCAGCCCGGTCTCTCCGTCCGCCGCCTCGCCCACCACTTCCAGCTCCAGCAGCGACCATTGGCCCAGGTTCAGAACCACGCCCCGTGTCCAGGGCTCGTCGTCGATAATCACTACCTTGTAGGGCATTCTTTTCCCTCCTCCCATACTGCTTTCATTCTGACGCATACCGTTGTTCCCCGCTCCGGGCCGCTGTCAATGGAGACGCCGTACCGCTCCCCGGGGCTGCGCAGGCGGATCCGGGCGTGGACGTTGGCCAGGCCGATGTGGGAGCCGGAGCGCAGGGCGTTTTCCGTTTCCTGATTCAGCGTTTCCCGAATCTGGGCCAGCCGCTGGGGAGAAAAGCCCACGCCGTTATCCTCCACCTCCAGCAGAAGGTCGCCGTCCCCGGTGAGGGAGCTTGCCACCGTCAGCTGCCAGCAGCCGGTTTTGTCCTGGAGGCCGTGCTCAAAGCTGTTTTCCGCCAGGGGCTGGAGAATCAGCTTGGGGATCAGGCAGTCCATGGTTTCCGGGGCCAGCTTCCGCTCCAGGTGCACCTTTCCGCCGAAGCGCTCGTTCTGAATGGTCACATAGCTTTCCAGATATCCGACCTCCTCCTCCAGCCGAACCATTTCTCTGGAGAAATTCAGGGAATACCGCAGAATGTCGCTGAGCGCCAGGGTGATCTGATAGATTTCCGGGGCGCTGCGTTCCAGGGCCATGCCGCCGATGACCTGCAGGGTGTTGTACAGGAAATGGGGGTTGATCTGGGCCTGCAGGGCCCGGAGCTGGGCGTTGCGCTTTTCCAGCTTGCTCTGGTACTGCTGGGCGATCAGCTCCTTGTTCCGGGCGATCATGTGGTCAAAGCTGTCCTGCAGAATGCCGATCTCATCCTCACGGTCCTCCGCGATGGTGCCGGAATACTCATTCAGGGTCAGATTTTTCATCTGGGCGGACAGCTCCTGGATGGGACGACTCACCGCCCGGGAGTATACCACGGAACAGATGACGCTGGCCAGAATCGCCAGCGCTGCCACCAGAATGCCGGTAAAAACCGTGGGAAGCAGCGCCTCCACAATGGTATCGTTGGGGATGGTCAGCAGAAGCTGCAGCTTGCCGCCGCTGACGGCGCGGTAGAACCAGAATTGGTCGGCGTAGAAGCCCTCCTTCTTATCCCCCTCCGCCAGCTGCCGGCGGACCGCCTCCACAACGGATGCCTCCATGCTCCAATCCGTGCCGTAGTCCGCTTCAATCAGCTGGTTCTGGTCATTGAACACCAGAATGGTTTCCTCCTGCACCGTCTTGATCTCGTCGAGAATGTCCTGGAGCTGGTACGGGCGCAGGTGAACAACCACCAGGGCGATGGGGTGCTTATCGTCAAAGCGGCGGATCTGGTGAACGGCCAGAATCTCCCGGTCACTGCGCAGGTACACCAGGTTGGTCTGCAAATCGGGGTCCCGCTGATTCCACAGCGCCAGCCGGTCCCCGGCGGCGTCGGAATAGGCCCCGGAGCGCTCTGCCGCCAGAACCGTATCCTGCGACAGGTTGAACAGCTCAATGGAATTGATGCTGCTGTCCATGCTGATGACCGTGTTCATGGCGGTGATGATCCGCAGCCGGGCGGCGTAGTCCAGCTCCCTCTGCTGGGTGCACCAGCGGAGGATATCCGCCTTGACCTCCTTGTCGACTTCGAACTGGTAGAACTGATCCATCTGGCCGCTGATTTCCAGACTGAGCCTGTTCTACAGCCAGCCGCTGCTCATCCGGTGGTCATAAATCAGCTGGTCGCGCATGGTCTTGTAGGTGATCGTCGTCGCCGCGGCGGACACAAGAATAATGGGGATCAGGGTGAACGCCAGCATACTGACCAGAATCTTTTTCCGTATGGAAATATTCCGAAATGGTTTCATTGCACAAATCCCTCCTCGCCCCGGGCCTGAGTTATGTTCATTATATCACAAATTTCAAGCGGCGGCACAAAATGTGTATTGTCGATTTTTGGGGTGGCGTTGTGTTTTTTTGCAGTGACGCCCCGCGCATCCGGGTTTTACCGGGAACAGAAAAATTGGTGTTTGAAAGGGTGCGCTAAAAACGCTGTCATTGCGAGCCAGTGCGCACACTGGCGTGGCAATCCCCCGGTTGAATGGAATCAGGTAGCAATTACCACCAAGAACCGTAACAATCCCCGCTTTTCGGCTGCTATTCGGTACATTCTTCCTCTAACCGGGGGATTGCCACACCAGTCTGCGGACTGGTTCGCAATGACAGGTAATTTGCAGCGCACGCTTTCAAACAACAATTTACCATCCTCCCGGGGATTGGGGGACGCGTTTTGGGATAAAAAACTCCCTTTGTGACGGGCAGCTGCCGGTCACAAAGGGAGAAAAGTTTTGAAAACATTATTTATGCCAGGGGGTGCTGGGCGTACCAGGTCCGTTTGTCCCGGTACATGGCTTCGTCCGCCTCCTTCAGGAGCTCCGGACGGCTGAGGCCGGGGTGCTCGGAGGAGAGGGCAAAGCCCGCGGCAAAATAGATGGCGGGGCCCTGGCCGAAGCGGTTGTAGCCGTCTGCCGCGGCGTGGAGGTCCCGGACGGACTGCTCCAGCCCCTCCCTGGTGGCGTCCGTGATCAGAACGGTGAATTCATCGCCGCCCCAGCGGCAGATCACGCTGTTGGGAGGAAGGGTATTGCGCAGAATGTTGGAAAAGTTGAAGATCATCTGATCCCCGGCCTCATGGCCCAGGGTGTCGTTGGTGTATTTCAGCCGGTTCAGGTCCAGCATCATGATGCCTACACAGCTTCCGGGAGCTCCCTCCTGGGCCATCAGGGTGTCCCAGCGCAGCTTGTTGAACAGGCCTGTCTGGGAGTCGGTGTAGACCAGGGTGCTGGTTTCGATGACGCTGCGGGTAAACTGGATCAGGGTGAACACAATGAAGGCGCACAGGGTGAAATCCATTCCGGCGGAGCTTCCGCTGCTGTAGAAGCGGACAAGGTCCAGCAGCACACCGGTTCCCAGCACCCCCACATACCACAGCGACTGTTTCTGGTAGGAACCCCGGTTCTGAAAGAAGTTGATGACGGCGGAGCCCAGAGTCGTTGCAAGGGTGAACAGCAGCATGATGTGGCATAGAATCAGGGTTTCCCGGAACTCCGCGATGCCGGATACCTGACACACGAGCATTGCCAGCGCGGTGCAGGAGGCCGTAACCGCCAGCCACAGGGCAGGCGCGGAGAAAGCGCCGCCAAACCGCGAGGAAATCATCAGCAGCAGCGGAATGACGCACAGGCACAGCGCTCCGATGGTGACATAGCTCAGCAGCACCGTGCTGCCGGAAAAGAAAAAGGTGGTGGTGCGCATATCCGTAACGCGCCAGACGCCGATAAGCAGGGAGAAATCCCCCAGAAAGATCATACCCGTGGGATAGCTCTTCCCTGCAAGACGCAGAAAGAGGGAGATGGCGGTGATGAACAGTCCCAGCAGGATGCAGACCGAGGCAAGCAGCAGCTCCAGCAGGTCCCGGGTCAGGAAGCTGCGGAACACCTCGTAGCGGGAACCCAGGTAGAATTCCGGATTCCGCCCGGCGGATACGGAGAAGGCCGGCTCAGCGACAACGCCTACGGTTTTGCCGCTGTCCTCCGGGTAAAGAGGAATGCTGCACCAGCTGCTGCCCACGCTGCCGCAGACCCGGCTGCCCGCACCGGGGGACAGGCTGTACACAAGCTCATCGTCCAGGTAGACCCTGGCGGTGTGGTGCACCAGATAGACGTTCAGGCACTCCTCGCCGGCGGAAACTTCCCCCAGGGTCCAGGTAAATACCTTCGTATACCCGGTGGGGGAGAAGTCGGAGGCGTACTGCTCCGCGGAATACTCCGTCACCTGCCTGCAGCCCAGAGCGGGACGGGCCTGATAAACGGAAACCCCTTCAAAAAGCCCTACATAGAGGAAAAACAGCAGAAAGAAACCGGATGTGATTCCAAAAAGGATAATCGCCCGGGTATTCAGTTTGGATGGATGCTTCATAATTGTGTACCCCTTTGCGTGCCGCCGCGGCCCATATGCCGCAGGAGAGCGGAAGGCTTTTATCCTGATGCCTGTCGTTTTTGTTCAGTGGTTTGATAAATTGTTGTTTATCGCACTGAAAAAGAAGCTGTCATTGCGAACCAGTCCGCAGACTGGTGTGGCAATCCCCCGGTTGAACGGAACCAGGAAACGATTACCACCAGAAATCGCGACGACTTCCATTCTTCCGGGCACTTTTTGGTACATTTTCCCTCTAACCGGGGGATTGCCACGCCAGTGTGCGCACTGGCTCGCAATGACAGCGGTTATTTTGGTAAACAACAATTTTGCTTTCTGACACGGGAAACGGATGTGTGCATTTTGAACAGTATATCACAATCTTCGGGGAAAATCAATCCGAAGGAGGCCGGAGAGGCAATTGCTCCATTTCTTCGGCATTATTGCACAAAATGATTGCAATTCCTTAGACAATGTGCTATATTAGCAAATTGGAAGATTGTTGGATAAAAGGAGATTATTTTTCTATGATGTCTCAGGATCATATTCGAAATATTGCCATCATCGCCCACGTTGACCACGGCAAAACCACTCTGGTGGACGAGATGCTGAAGCAGGGCGGAATCTACCGGGAGAACCAGGCCACCGTGGAGCGGGTCATGGACTCCGGGGACCTGGAGCGGGAGCGGGGCATTACCATCCTGGCCAAGAACACCTCCGTCCGCTATAAGGATTACAAAATTAACATCGTGGACACCCCGGGCCATGCGGATTTCGGCGGCGAGGTGGAGCGCATCCTCAAGATGGTCAACGGCGTCATTCTGCTGGTGGACGCGGCGGAGGGGCCCATGCCCCAGACCCGGTTCGTCCTCCAGAAGGCTCTGGAGCTGGGCCACAAGGTCATTGTGGCGGTGAACAAGGTGGACAAGCCCGACGCCCGCATCCATGAGGTCATGGACGAGGTGCTGGAGCTGCTGCTGGACCTGAACGCCACCGACGAGCAGTTCAATTCCCCCACCGTGTTTTGCTCCGGCCGTCAGGGCACCGCCAGCTACGGTCCCGACGAGGTGGGCAAGGACCTGACCCCGCTCTTTGAGACCATTGTGAACTATATCGACGCGCCCCAGGGAGATGCCGAGGCGCCCCTGCAGCTGCTGGTGTCCTCCATTGATTACAATGAGTATGTGGGCCGCATTGCCGTGGGCCGTGTGGAGCGGGGTACCATCCGGGTCAACCAGGAGGTGACCATCTGCGACTACCACAACCCCGAAATCAAGCAGAAGGGCAAGGTGGTGGCCCTGTACGAATTCGACGGCCTGACCAAGAAGCCCATTCAGGAGGCCTCCGCCGGAGAAATCGTGGCCCTCAGCGGTATGGCGGACATCACCATTGGCCGGACTCTCTGCGCTCCCGAAACCGTGGAGCCCCTGCCCTTTGTAAAGATCAGCGACCCCACCATCGAGATGACCTTTGCCGTCAACGACTCCCCCTTCGCGGGCAGAGAGGGAAAATATGTCACTTCCCGGAACCTCCGGGACCGCCTGGAGCGGGAGCTTCTGAAGGACGTTTCCCTCCATGTCACCGAGCAGGGCACCGATGCCTTCAACGTGGCGGGCCGGGGCGAAATGCACCTGAGCATCCTCATGGAAACCATGCGCCGGGAGGGCTACGAGTTCTCCGTGTCCACCCCCCGGGTACTGACCAAGGTCATTGACGGCAAGGTCTGCGAACCCATCGAGCGGATGGTGGCGGACGTCCCCGAGGAGTGCATGGGCTCCGTCATTGAGAAGATGGGCCGCCGGAAGGGTGACCTGCTGGGGATGACCCCCATGGGCAGCCGCTACCGGCTGGAGTTCCTGGTGCCCAGCCGGGGCCTCTTCGGCTACCGCAACGAGTTCCTCACCGACACCCGGGGCGAGGGCATCATGTCCTCTGTTCTGGATTCCTACGCCCCCATGAAGGGGGAGATCGAGCGCCGGCTGGTTGGCTCCCTCATCGCCCATGAAAGCGGCGAAGCGGTGACCTACGGCCTGGCCGCCGCCCAGGAGCGGGGCGCCCTGCTCATCGGACCCGGCACCCAGGTCTACGCCGGCATGGTGGTGGGTATCTGCAGCCGCAACGAGGATATGACCGTCAACGTCTGCAAGAAGAAGCAGCTGACCAATATGCGTGCCGCCGGCTCCGACGAGGCATTGCGGCTGGTGCCCCCCAGAAACTTCTCTCTGGAGCAGTGCCTGGAGTTCCTGGCCGATGACGAGCTGCTGGAGTGCACCCCCAAGAGCCTGCGCATCCGCAAGCGGGAGCTGGACCACAGCGTCCGGATGCGCCAGTTGATGAAAAAGCGGGCCCAGGAGCAGGATTGAGGCAATTGACAGTTGACAGTGGACAGTTGACAGTTGTGGTATCCCCTCCGGGGGCAAATAAAATAATTCTATTGAAATCTTTTGCGTTTTATTTCGCAACGGATTCCAAACAAATTATTTAATTGTCCCGAAGGGACTCCTTAACTGTCCACTTTCCACTGTCAACTGTCCACTGCTGCCTGGCGATATTGCTTTTCTTTTTCTGAAAAATATGTTGACCTGAATTGCTTTTTCGGTTATAATGATTCAGCATGACCGCTTATGGTCATTTTCTGAGTGTTGCTGCGGCCTTTTGGCTGTCGAGCATATGATTTTTGACAGGAGGTGTATTGAGTATGAAGCGTACCTACCAGCCCAGCCGTCGTCATCGTTCCAAGGTTCACGGTTTCCGTCAGAGAATGGCGACTTCCAATGGACGTAAGGTCCTGGCCCGCCGCCGCGCGAAGGGCCGCAAGGTTCTGTCCGCCTGATGAGCCTCCGTGGGTGAAAAAACGGAAACGCGCTCACATAGCGAAACGGGAGCTACAGCGGGGTGAATGGAACATTCGCCCCGCTCCCTTTTTTCTTGGCGCAGCCTCCAAAACAGCTTACGCCCAGAACAGCGGATCTTTTGCCCCAGCTCTGCGGTTTGTCACCTTGAAATCCATGAAGGATTCCTGCGGCTCCAAACCTTGATCTGAGCCAAAATCTCTCGCTGTCTGTGCATAATCTGTTCTCTCGGCAGCGCCTTTTGGGCGGCACTGCGTCGGCAGCTTATTCCCGGAGCGGCGGATTCGCAGAAAATCTCGGTTCAGACTTTCGGTATGAAAGCAAAGCGATAAATTGGTGTTTGTCGAGATGCTGCCGTAGGGGCGGATATTATCCGCCCGCCACGTTTCATCAACGAAAGTGCTTCCGTTTTTCGAAAACGCTCAAAGGTAAGAACGTTTTCGGGCGGATAATATCCGCCCCTACGGCAGCAACGCAACGTGTTCGGAAATCTACAACCCCCAATTATCTGATTGGTTTCAAAACCCGATAACCTGAGCCCTGATTTTTGATCATTGTCCGGAATCTGGAAAGGAAGGAAAATATGAAGTTTTCCAGCAGCTTGAAGCTGAATCACATTTTCCGAAGGCTTTACCACACCTCCGGTCAGGCGGATTCCTACCTGGTGCTCTACGCCCGGAAAAACCGGAGCGAATGTAACCGGGTGGGCATCACCGTCAGCAAGAAGCTGGGACACGCCGTGGTGCGCAACCGCGTGCGCCGCCGCCTGCGGGAGGTCTACCGGCTCAACGAGGAGAAGTTCTCCCCGGGCTGGGACATTGTTGTGGTGGCCCGGAGCCGGGCTGTGGACGCGTCCTTTGCCGCCCTCACCAGAAGCTACCTGAATCTGGCCAGAAAGGCCGGGATTCTGGCCCCGGAGGATGGAAAATGAAAAGGCTCCTGCTTTCCCTGATCCGTTTCTATCAGCGCTGCATTTCCCCCGCGTTTCCGGCCCGGTGCCGGTTTTCACCCACCTGCTCCGCCTACGCTTACGAAGCTGTCTGCAAGTACGGGGCCCTCAAGGGCGGCTGGCTCGCCCTGAGGCGGCTGCTTCGCTGCCACCCTTTCTACAAAGGGGATTGGTATGACCCCGTGCCTTGACTTCCAAATGAAGGAGGAACGTCCATGATTCTCGCATTCAAACTGTCCGACATCATCACGGTGCCCTTCGGCTACCTGCTGGGCCTGCTGTACCGCGTGACCGACAATTACGGCGTCGCCATGATCCTCTTTGCTGTGATTGTCCAGCTGGTACTGCTGCCCATTACCGCCAAGTCCAAGAAGAGCATGATGGCCATGTCCCGCCTCACCCCCCGGATGCAGGAGATTCAGAAGAAGTATGCCGACGATACCCAGCGCCAGAATGAGGCCATCAATGCCCTGTACAAGGAAGAGGGCGTGTCCATGGGCGGAGGCTGCCTGTGGAGCCTGGTGCCCATGCTGATCCTGATCCCCCTGTTCACCGTCATCCGGGAGCCCATCACCTACGTGCTCATGGAGTCCAGAGAGGTCGCTGTCCAGATCGTCCAGGTGATCAAGGAGGCGGACCCCACCGCGTTCAGCGGCAACGCCGGTTATGATCAGGTGGCGGCTGCCAGAGTAATTCAGGACTACGCAGACCTGATTCGGGCGGAGATTCCCAACGTCAATCCCAACACTCTGGCCGGTATCAAGTTCGGATTCCTGGGCATTGACATGGGTGCGATCCCCCAGTTCAACATCTTCAACTCCGCCCGCTGGGCCTGGGACTGGGCCCACATCGGCGCGTTCCTGGTGGCTCTGCTGTCCGCAGGCAACCAGATCGTGACCATGCTCATCTCCCAGAAAACCAATAACTCCGTCATCACCAACGAGAAGGGCATTGAGGACAAGGAGGCCGCCAAGAATTCCCAGGCCGCTCAGTCCAACAAGATGATGATGTGGATGATGCCCCTGATGTCTCTGTGGATCGGCTTTACCGTGCCCTGCGCCCTGTCCCTGTACTGGTTCGTGGGCGGCGTGGTCCGCACCATTGAGGACACCATTCTCACCAAGCGCTACCGCAAGATTTATGATGCCGAGGATGCCATCCGGCTGCAGAAGGCTCTGGAGCAGGACCGCATCGAGGCGGAGAAGGAGCGGGTCCGCGCCGAGCGCCGGGCCGCCAACCCCGACGGCATCACCGAGAATACCAGCAAGAAGAAACTGCAGAAGAAGCTCCGGGCAGAGGAAGAGGCCACCAAGGCTGCCAATGCCAGGGAGTACGCCGCCAGGAAGGGTATTGAGGCGGAGGAGGACGACAGCGAAAGCTGTATGTCCGGAATCCCCGACCGTCCCTACTGCAAGGGCCGGGCCTACAATCCCAACCGTTACGGCTGTCAGCCTACGGAGGAATGATGTATGGAAAAGAATATTGTCGCTACCGGCAAGACCATTGACCTGGCCATTGAAAGCGCCTTAAACCAGCTGGGACTGGACCGGGACAGCGTCAGCGTCCTGGTGCTGCAGCAGGCGAAGCAGGGCTTTCTTGGCTTCGGCGCCCAGCCTGCCAAGGTGCAGGTGACCTACGAGGCTCCGGACCCCGTGCCCGAGGCTCCCAAGACTGCCCTTAGCTCCGCCTCCCGCAGCAAGCCCAAGGCGGCAGCCCCCCTGAAGCGTCCCGAGGCTCCCCAGCCGGAGAAGAAGCCGGAGCCGCCCAAGGCGGAACCCAAGCCCGAGGCGCCCAGGATGCCCAAGCCTGAAGCCCCCAGGGCGCCCAAGCCCGAGCGGAAGCCCGAGGCCCCCAAGGCCGAACCCAAAGCCGAGAAGAAGCCCCGGGAGTATGCCCCCGCCGAGCCCGGTTCCGTGGAGGAGAAGATCGAAACCTTCCTGAAGGGCCTGCTGGAGCACATGGATTCCAAGGCCGTGCCCCACTGCTACAAGGAGGAGTCCGGTTCCTACAAGGTGGACCTGGTGGGCGATGATCTGGGCTACCTGATCGGCCGCCGGGGAGATACCCTGGACGCCATTCAGCATCTGACCAACTACGCCGTGAACCGGGATGTGGAGGGCCGCATCCGGGTGAACGTGGACGCCGAAGCCTACCGGGAGAAGCGGGAGGAGAGCCTGCGCCGCTACGCCCGCAAGAAGGCCCAGCAGGTGCTGAAGGCCCGCCGCCGCACCACCCTGGAGCCCATGAACGCCTACGAGCGCCATGTGATCCACGCGGCACTGCAGGACATGGAGAACATCACCACCCACTCCACCGGTGTGGAGCCCAACCGCCGGGTGGTCATCGAGTACGTCCGCTGATCCATACCAACACCCCTCCCCGGAAATCCGGGGAGGGGCTTTTCATTCAGGGAACAGCTGCGCGGCAAATTGGTGTTTGGCGGGAAGATGCGCTACGCACCCCCTTGCCTTCCCCCGGGGGGAAGGTGCCCCGCAGGGGCGGATGAGGAACGGCGACATCTGCGATTCAGAAAGCACTCAAATCGTTCAAAGCAGGTCTGAACATAGTACGTTTTTACGCACTGCAGTGGAATAGGGTAGATATCGCCGTTCCTCTTCAGTCAGGCTTCGCCTGACAGCTTCCCCCCGGGGGAAGCCAAGGCGCTTTGCGCGACAGCCCGATAACCTAAACAGCAATTTGTCTTACGAAAAGCACGGCTCCCTTCCGTTTTTTGGAAGGGAGCCGTGATTTTACAATTTGCAGTACGCGGCAGCGGTCTGGGCGGCCAGTCTGGCGTTGTTGTAGACCAGCTGGATGTTGGAGGCCAGGGAGTCTCCGCCGGTGAGCTCGGCAACCCGGGCCAGCAGGAAGGGGGTGGTTTCCTTGCCGTGAATGCCCTGGGCATTGCACTCGGCAATGGCCTGGTCAATGGCGGCGTTGATGGTGCCAAGGGGCATGGCATACTCCTCGGGGATGGGGTTGGTTACCAGCATTCCGCCGCCCAGGGCCATGTCATTCTGGGCCTTGAACGCGGCTGCCAGTTCCGCGGGGGTGTCCATCCGGTAGTCCACCCGGAAGCCGGACTGGCGGG
Organism: Clostridiales bacterium; assembly: GCA_004555705.1. GTDB lineage: Bacteria > Bacillota > Clostridia > Oscillospirales > Oscillospiraceae > Faecousia. The sequence continues at coordinate 12,208 of SFHI01000009.1, forward strand.
TGTAGAAGGCGGGCAGCTCCTCGGTGCCGTAGCCGATAACGGGGACACCCTTGGTTTCCAGGTACTCCAGTGTCAGCCCCAGGTCCAGGATGGACTTGGCTCCGGCGCAGATGACCATGACGGGGGTATGGCCCAGCTCTTCCAGATCGGCGGAGATGTCCATGGTGGTCTCCGCGCCCCGGTGGACGCCGCCGATGCCGCCGGTGGCGAAGATGTTGATGCCCGCCATGTGGGCAATGATCATGGTGGTGGTCACGGTGGTGGCTCCGTCCTCGCCCCGGGAGCAGAGCACCGCCAGATCCCGGCGGGAGGCCTTGGCAATGCCGCGGCCCTTCTTGCCGAAATATTCAATTTCCTCTGCGGTGAGGCCTGCCTTCAGGCGGCCGCCGATGATGGCGATGGTGGCGGGAACGGCCCCATTCTCCCGGATGATCCGCTCCACGTTCAGGGCGGTTTCCACGTTCTGGGGGTAGGGCATTCCGTGGGAAATGATGGTGGACTCCAGGGCCACAACAGGACGGCCCTCCCGGATGGCCTGGGCAACCTCGGGATTTACATCGAGATACTTGTTCAGATTCATAACAGATTCTCCTTGTATTATAATAGATGAAATGACTTGTTTGGTAAATTGTTGTTTACAGCACTTGCTTTAGATTACCTGTCATTGCGAACCAGTGCGCACACTGGTGTGGCAATCCCCCGGTTAGAGGGGAAATGTATCGACAATTGCCCTACAGAGCAGAAAATATAGCATTTTTGGTGGTAATCGTTACCTGGTTCCATGGGGCCGGGGGGATTGCCACGCCAGTGTGCGCACTGGCTCGCAATGACAGCATGTATTTACAAACAACAATTTATATTCGTGTGCGGGATTTAATTGCCTCTGCGGACATGGCGGGGTTGATGGTTTCGGGGGATTCCATAGCGATGGAGGCGGCAGCAAGACCGGAGCGGGCGGTTGCTTTCAAGTCCATACCCTCCAGATACGCCCAGACCAGGGCGGCCATAAAGGCATCGCCGCAGCCGGTGGTATTGACAATGCTGCCGGGAAGGTTATTCAGCCACAGACGCTCACTTCCCATGGCGGCATACACACCCTTTGCTCCCAGGGAGAGAAACAGCCGGTGGACACCCATATGGAGCAAACGGTCAGCAGCTTTCTCCACATCCGTGTCGTTGTGAATCTCGACCCCGGACAGGATGGAGGCCTCCAGGGTGTTGGGCTTCAGGGTGTGGATGCGTGAGAGAATGGGACGCAGCTTTTCCGCCTTGGCGGTGGACACCGGGTCCACGAAAAGGGGAACAGGGCAGTTCTCCGCAAGATACATCAGAGCTTCCTGGGGAATGTTGGCATCCGCAACCACCACCTGGGCACTTTGCAGCAGGGGAAGGTTACCTGCCAGGTACTCCGGGGTGATCCGGCGGCAGACCTCCATATCAGAGACCGCCAGGGCCATCTCCCCGTCCGGGCCGGTCAGGTACAGGTAGGTGGAGGTAGCTGCCCCGGGAAGGCGCAGGGCATGGCTGGCATCAATGCCCAGCTCCGAACAGGAAGCGGAGACCCGCTGGCCGTTGGGGTCGTCCCCAAAGGCGGTGAGCAGCCGCACATCCAGGCCCATCAGGCTCATATTGTGGGCGATGTTCCGGCCCACGCCGCCCAGACTGGTGGAAACCCTGCCGGGGTTGGAATCCGCATCCACAAGGGGGCCGAAGGAGCGGCCGCAGATGTCCACATTGACCCCGCCCACCACCACGGCGTAGCTTCCGGTGCGCAGGACATAGCCTTTGCCCGCGATGCAGCCCTTCTTGGTCAGGTTGGAGATGTGGACGGCCACGCTGGAGCGGGTGATGCCCAGGGCTTGGGCAATGGCCTGCTGGGAGATCATGGGATCTGCTTCAATGAGCTGGAGGATCTGTCTTTCCCGCTGGGTCATGGAGCACCTCCTAAGCGATAGTTTAGAAAAATAAGCGTATGTTTATTATAGTGCAGGGAAGGAAAGTTGTCAAGGGATTTATAAGAGAACGACAAATTGTTGTTTGTAAGTGCGCGTTACAAATTCCCTGTCATTGCGAACCAGTGCGCACACTGGTGTGGCAATCCCCCGGTTAGAGGGGAAATGTACCGACAATTGCCCTGAAGAGCGAGAGTCGTTACGATTTTTGATGGTAATCGTTACCTAGTTCTTTTCAACCGGGGGATTGCCACGCCAGTTTGCGAACTGGCTCGCAATGACAGCATATATTCGACAAACACCAATTTGATGGAGAGGTCGGATAACGAAAAATTCCCTCCCCGGATTTCCGGGGAGGGAATGGGGGTTACTTAAAATACTTGACCGCGGCTTCGAACATGCGGATGTCGTATTCGCCGGGGACGTTGCAGTAGAGGTTTTTGCCGATGCGTTCGCTGTGGCCCATCTTGCCGAAGACCCGGCCGTCGGGGGAGGTGATGCCCTCGATGGCGCAGACCGATCCATTGGGGTTGAAAACGGCGTCCATGGTGGGATTTCCCTCCAGGTCCACATACTGGGTGGCGATCTGACCGTTTGCCGCCAGCTTTGCAACCAGCTCGGGACTGGCCAGGAACTTACCCTCACCGTGGGAGATGGCTACGTTGTACACGTCGCCTACGCTCGTCAGGCTCAGCCAGGGACTTTTATTGGAGGCCACCCGGGTGCGGACGATGCGGCTTTGGTGACGGCCTATGGTATTGTAGGTCAGGGTGGGGTAAGTGTCATCGGTATCCCGAATCTCACCGAAGGGCACCAGACCCAGTTTGATGAGCGCCTGGAAGCCGTTGCAGATGCCGCACATGAGGCCGTCCCGGTCATTCAGGAGCCTCATGACCTGCTCCTTGATGGCGGGATTGCGGAAAAACGCGGTGATGAACTTGGCAGAGCCGTCGGGCTCGTCGCCGCCGGAGAAGCCGCCGGGGATAAAGATCATCTGGCTTTCGGCAATCTTTCCGGCCACGGTCTCCACGCTCCGGGCCACATCCTCGGCGGTCAGGTTCCGGATGACCACGATGTCCGCCTCAGCCCCTGCGGCCATGACGGCCCGGGCAGAGTCGTACTCGCAGTTGGTGCCGGGGAACACGGGGATCAGCACCCGGGGCTTGGTGGTCTTTACCGCAGGAGCCAGGGAGCAGACACCGGGAGCGGAGAAGGCGGGCACCTTTTCCGCAGTCTCCACGGTCTTGGTGGGGTAGACCTTCTCCAGAACGGCGGTGTTCAGCGTATACAGCTCTTCAATGGAGGCGGATTCGTCCTGGATGGTGATGACGGGCTCGGCGGTAGTATAGCCGATCCGGTAACCGAAGTCGCAATCCTCGGTGAGCTCCGCCACGATGTCGCCGTAGGCGGGGCCGAACTGCATCACCGCGCCCGGCTCGGAGGCAAAGCCGATTCCGTTGCCGAAGGACATCTTCATGACGGCTTCCCCCTCGCCGCCGGCGTCCATGGCCCAGGCGGCTTTGACCTTTCCGGCCAGGCACAGCTCATGGAACTTCTCCCAGCTTTCCTTCAGCTGACCATAGCTGAGGCCGGAGGGGCCGAAGCGGTAGACGGGGTGACCGGCTTCTTTGAACTCGGGGGAGATGACTTCGCCCGCTTTCAGGGGGGCAATGGCAAAGGAGATCACCGTGGGGGGCACATCCTTGTCAAGGAACGTGCCGGACATGGAATCCTTGCCGCCGATGGCGGCGGCGCCCAGGCCCAGCTGGGCATCCAGGGCGCCCAGCAGCGCCTGGAAGGGCTTGCCCCAGCGCAGGGGCTCGTTTCTCAGCTTCTCGAAAAACTCCTGCAGGGTCAGGTAGGCTTTCTTGTAGTCCGCGCCGGCGGCCACGATTTTGGCCATGGAGGAAACCACACTGGCCTGGGCTCCCCGGAAAGGATCGGCACTCAGCAACTCCGGGTCACAGCCCCAGGCCATGACGCTGGCGGCATCGGTCTCCTCCCCGGGCAGCACAGGCAGCTTGGCTGCCATGGCCTGGGCGGGGGTGGCCTGATTCTTGCCGCCGAAGGGCATCAGCAAGGAACCCGCGCCGATGGTGGCGTCGAACCGCTCCACCAGGCCTCGCTGGGAGGCGTAGCGCAGCTCCTGGGCGATGCCCCGGAGATTGGCGTGCTCATAGATGCGTCCGCAGCGCTTTGTGGAAGCGACCTCCACATCGGCGTGCTTCACCGCACCGTTGGTATTCAGGAACGCCCGGGACAGGTTGGCGATTTCTTTCCCCTTCCAGCTCATGACCATCCGGGCCTCCTCGGTGACCACAGCCACCCGGTAGGCTTCCAGATTCTCTTTCTCGGCAGCAGCGATAAAAGCGTCCGCATCCTCGGGGGCAACCACCACGGCCATCCGCTCCTGGGACTCGGAAATGGCAAGCTCGGTGCCGTCCAGGCCCTCGTACTTCTTCCGTACGGCGTCCAGGTCAATGCGCAGACCGTCGGCCAGCTCGCCGATGGCAACGGACACACCGCCCGCGCCGAAGTCGTTGCAGCGCTTGATCAGCCGGGTGACCTTGCTGTCACGGAACAGGCGCTGGATTTTCCGCTCCTCGGGGGCGTTGCCTTTCTGGACCTCGGAGGCCATGGTGGTGAGAGATTTCAGGTTGTGGCTCTTGGAGGAGCCGGTGGCGCCGCCGATGCCGTCCCGGCCGGTGCGGCCGCCCAGAAGGATGACCACATCCCCGGGAGCAGGGCACTCCCGGCGGACATTGCCCGCAGGAGCGGCGGCCACCACCGCGCCGCATTCCAGGCGCTTGGCAATATAGCCCTCGTGGTACAGCTCGGCAACATGGCCGGTGGCCAGGCCAATCTGGTTGCCGTAGGAGGAGTAGCCCGCCGCGGCGGTCTGGCAGAGCTTCCGCTGGGGGAGCTTGCCGGGAAGGGTGTCCTTCAGGGACTTCCGGGGGTCCCCCGCGCCGGTGACCCGCATGGCCTGATGCACATAGGCACGGCCGGACAGGGGGTCCCGGATGCAGCCGCCGATGCAGGTGGCCGCGCCGCCGAAGGGCTCGATCTCGGTGGGATGGTTGTGGGTTTCGTTCTTGAACATCAGCAGCCAGTCCTGATCCTGGCCGTTGACGGTGGCGGTGACATGGATGGAGCAGGCGTTGATCTCCTCGCTCTCGTCCAGCTCGGGAAGCAGTCCACGCTTTTTCAGCACCTTCGCGCCAATGGTGGCGATGTCCATGAGAGTCTGGGGACGCTTGGAGGCCTTCTCCTCGCCGTAGACTTCCACCCGGGCGGCAAGGTACTGTTCATAGGCCTCCTGCACAGCGGTGTCGTGGATTTCCACCTTGTCCAAATGAGTGGAGAAGGTGGTGTGGCGGCAGTGGTCGGACCAGTAGGTGTCCACCACCCGAATCTCGGTGATGGTGGGGTCGCGATGCTCTTCATCCCGGAAATAATTCTGCAGGAATTTCAGGTCGTCCAAATCCATGGCAAGGCCCAGGCTGTCCAGCAGCTCAGAAAGGGCTGCTTCGTCCATCCCGGTGAAGCCATCGACAGTTGCCACGGTTTCGGGAGCGGCGTAGTGGGCTGCCAGGGTTTCCGGCTTTTCCAGAGAGGCCTCCCGGCTCTCCACCGCGTTGATGACGTACTTCTTGATGGCAGCAAGCTCGTCCGCCGTCAGGGAGCCAGTGAGAACGTAGACCTTGGCGGTGCGGATGGTGGGGCGGCCCCCCTGGGAGATGATCTGGATGCACTGGGCGGCGGAGTCCGCACGCTGGTCGTACTGACCGGGCAGGGGCTCCACGGCGAAAACCATCTCCCCCTGGGGGACATCGTAGCTGACATCGTCCACCTGAGGCTCGGAGAACACGGTGTTCACGGCATAGGAAAACAGGGTTTCGTCCATGTTTTCCGCATCATAGCGGTTCAGCACCCGAAGGCCGGTGAGGCTGTGAATCTGCAGAAAATCCCGGATTTCCCGCAGCAGGCCGTCTGCCTCGTGGCGCTGGCCTTCTTTCTTTTCAACATATACACGATAAACCATGGGGTAATATCCTCCCAGTTTCGTTATTTCAGGGCCTGCAGTGCCCGCTTGCCGATGTCGCTACGGCGGTAGGCTCCGGCAAATTGGACGCCATCGGAGAGCCGGTAGGCTTCCCGGATAGCCTCCCCCAGGGTGTCCGCCACGGCGGTGGTGCCGGTGACCCGGCCGCCGGAGGTGACGAGTTTCCCGTTTTCCTCCTTGGCGCCCGCGATGTAGGTGTGCTCCAGGGCCTCCGGAGTGAAGGTGATCTCAAAGCCCTTTTTATAGGAAGTGGGGTAGCCGTTGGACGCGGTGATCACGCAGCAGGCATGCTTGTCCGCGAATTTGACCTCAGTTTCCGCAAGGGTGCCGTTAGTTGTCGCCTGCATAACGGTCAGCAGGTCGCTTTCGAGAAGCGGCAGCACCACCTGGGTCTCCGGGTCGCCGAAACGGCAGTTGTACTCAATCACCTTGGGACCGTCGGGGGTAATCATCAGGCCGAAATACAGGCAGCCCCGGAAGGTGCGGCCCTCGGCATTCATGGCCGCGATGGTGGGGAGGAAAATCTCCTCCATGCACCGCTGGGCCACCTCGGGGGTGTAGTAGGGATTGGGGGCCACGGTGCCCATGCCGCCGGTGTTCAGGCCGGTGTCATTGTCTCCGGCACGCTTGTGGTCCATGGAGGACACCATGGGCTTTACCACCTTGCCGTCGGTGAAGGCGAGAACCGACACCTCCGGGCCGGTGAGGAACTCCTCAATGACCACATGGTCGCCGGAGGCCCCGAAGATGTGGCCCTCCATCATATCCCGGACGGCGGCTTTGGCCTCCTCCCGGGTGGAGGCGATGATGACGCCCTTGCCCAGAGCCAGACCGTCGGCCTTGATGACCGTGGGGATGGAGGCGGTGTCCAGATAGCGAAGCGCGGAATCCATGTTGTCAAACACTTCATACCGGGCGGTGGGGATGCCGTATTTCTTCATCAAATTCTTGGCAAAGACCTTGCTGCCCTCGATGATGGCGGCACAGGAGCGGGGGCCGAAGCAGGGAATGCCCTTACTTTCCAGCGCGTCCACACAGCCCAGCACCAGAGGATCGTCCGGGGCCACCACCGCGTAATCAATGTGGTTTTCTACGGCAAAGGCCACGATTTTATCAATATCGGTTGCCCCGATGGGAACGCAGGTGGCATCCCGGGCGATGCCCCCGTTTCCGGGAAGGGCAAAAATTTCTGTGACGGAAGGATTCTTTTTCAGGCTCTTAATGATGGCGTGCTCCCGCCCGCCACCGCCGACGACAAGTAATTTCATAGAAACCTCCTTAAAGATGGAGTGAATTTCGATGGGAAGGTAAATTGTTGTTTGAACGTTCATTAGAACTGTCATTGCGAAACCAGTGCGCACACTGGTTGTGGCAATCCCCCAACTTTTCAGACCGGTAACGTAGATGGAAGCCCAGTTATACGAACTTCCCGGAAGATCCGGGGGATTGCCACGTCGCTGCGCTCCTCGCAATGACAGCGTTTTTTCAGCGTGACAAACACCAATTGACCTGAATTGTCAATTGTCAATTTTCTCAGTGGTGGAACAGGCGCATACCGGTGAAGGCCATGGCGACGCCGTGTTTGTCGCACTCTTCGATGACCAGGTCGTCCCGGATGGAGCCGCCGGGCTGGGCGATGTACCGGACACCGGAGGCCACGGCCCGCTGGATGTTGTCGGCGAAGGGGAAGAAGGCATCGGAGCCCAGGGCCACATCCTGACGGGAGCTGAGGAAGGCCTTCTTGTCTCCGGGGGTCAGGGGCTCGGGGCGGACGGTGAAATACTTCTGCCAGTTGCCCTCGGCGGTGACATCTTCCTCGTTGCCGTTGATGTAGCCGTCGATGACGTTGTCCCGGTTGGGGCGGCTCAGGTCGGGTCGGAAGGGGAGGGACAGGGTCTTGGGATGCTGGCGCAGGAACCAGGTGTCGGCCTTGGAGCCTGCCAGGCGGGTGCAGTGGACCCGGGACTGCTGGCCCGCGCCCACGCCGATGGCCTGTCCGTCATAGGCAAAGCAGACGGAATTACTCTGGGTGTACTTCAGGGTGATCAGGGCCACGATCAGGTCCACCTTGGCGGACTCGGGGATGTCCTTATTCTCGGTGACGATGTTCTGCAGCAGATGCTCGCCGATCTTAAAGTTGTTGCGGCCCTGCTGGAAGGTGATGCCGAACACCTGCTTGGTTTCCTGTTCGGCGGGGACGTAATTGGGGTCGATGGCAACCACATTGTAGCCGCCCTTGCGCTTTGTCTTGAGAATGGCCAGGGCTTCGTCGGTGTAGCCGGGGGCGATGACACCGTCGGAGACCTCCCGGGCAATCAGCTTCGCGGTGAGGGCGTCGCAGACATCGGAAAGCGCCACCCAGTCGCCAAAGGAGCACATCCGGTCGGCGCCCCGGGCGCGGGCGTAGGCACAGGCCAAGGGATTCTCGTCCAGGCCCTCGATGTCGTCCACAAAGCAGGCCTTCTTTAATTCAGGGGGCAGCACCCGGCCCACGCTGGCGCTGGTGGGGGAAACGTGCTTGAAGGAGGTAACGGCGCACATGCCGGTGGCCTCTTTCAGCTCCTTGACCAGCTGCCAGGAGTTCAGCGCGTCCAGAAAGTTGATGTAGCCGGGGCGGCCGTTGAGAATGGTGATGGGAAGGTCGCTGCCATCGGCCATATAAATCCGGGCAGGCTTCTGGTTGGGGTTGCAGCCGTATTTGAGCTCAAATTCATTCATGGCTTTTCCTCCTTAAACGTGCTTGTTGAGAATCCGCTGCTCAAATTTGCGGGTTTTCAGGTCCGTATAGCGGACGAAGAGGGAGATTTTGTTGCTCTCGTTCAGGTTTTCCCACAGCTCCCGGGTGAAATCGTCGATGTCCGCCGGGATGGACACACGCTCCGGCTCACCCTGGAAGGTGGGAATCACGGGATTGCCGTTGCAGACATAGGTGTGCAGGAAATGGCCGAGACCCGCAGTGGCAGGATATTCATAGAAGAACCTTGCACAGCCCATTCCCTCGGGGTCTGCGGCTTTCAGGATGGACATCTTGTAGCTTCCATCGCCAGCCTGAAGGCCGGAAATCCGGGGGGTCCAGTTGGGGCCGTCATCCTCAAACTGCCGGGTGCGCAGGGCAGCTTCCCAGCTTTCGCCCTTAGCCAGGTGCTCCCAGATGGTGTCGGTCTGGTCGCCGTTGGTGACGATGAGACCCTGGCCGATTTCTCTAACGGGGTGGTAGATGATCAGGTGGGGGTCCTTCATAAGGGAGGGATCGTAGGCTTCCGTGCGGATGCCGTCGGGCTCCTGGATGAACACCCGGTTGCGGCTGTTGACGCTGCGGCCCATAATGAAATAGGCGGCCACCGCTTTCGTGCCGTCAGGGGTGACCCCAAGCACGATGCCCCGGCCGGGGTAGGTGTTGCCCTCCAACCGCTCAGACATGGATTTGACTTCGTAGACGTTCATTTACGTTTCCTCCTTGATAATCACATGGCGGCCTTCCACTTTCAGACAACCCTGGCAGAAAAGGGATACGGCCTGGGGCAGGAGCTTCCATTCGGCCTCCGTCATGATGCGCTTCTGCAGGGTTTCGGGGGTATCTCCCTCCAGGACGGGAACGCTCTTCTGAGCGATGATGGGGCCGCCGTCGCATTCCTCGGTGACAAAATGCACGGTGGCGCCGGAGACCTTGACCCCGTAGCGCAGCGCCTCCTCGTGAACGTGGAGCCCATAGTAGCCGGGGCCGCAGAAGGAGGGAATCAGGGCGGGGTGGACATTCATAATGGCGTTGGGGTAGGCATCCACAAGCTCCTGGGTGAAGATAATCATGCAGCCCGCCAGCACCACGAGATCAATGTCAAGTTTTTTGAGCAGCTCCACCAGAGCCAGAGTCATGGCCCGGTTGGAGTCAAATTCCTTCCGGGGCAGCACGAAACCCGGGATTCCGGCCTTTGCCGCCCGCTCCAGGGCGTAGGCCCCGGCCTTGGAGGAAATCACGGCGGTGATTTTGCCGCCGCCCAATTCGCCCCGGGTCTGGGCATCAATCAGGGCCTGGAGATTGGTGCCGCCTCCGGAAACCAGAACAGCAATTTTGGTACTCACGCCAGAACCACCTTTTCTTCGCCCGGTGCTATGGAGCCGACGACGTAGGCGGTTTCCCCGTGAGCGGTGAGGATGGAGAGGGCTTCCTCTGCCTGTTCGGCAGGAACCACTACGCTCATGCCTACGCCCATATTGTAGGTGTTGAACATATCCCGCTCCGGAATATTGCCAAAGGAGGCAATCAGGTCGAAGATGGGGAGAATGCGCACCTTGGACTTGTCGATTCTGGCGCAGAGGCCATCAGGAATGGAGCGGGGGATGTTCTCGTAGAAACCGCCGCCGGTGATGTGGGAGATGCCCTTCACGTCCACTTTTTCCAGCAGGGCCAGAATGGACTTTACATAAATCCGGGTGGGCACCAGCAGGCTTTCGGCGATGGTCTTGCCGCCCAACTCTTCCCGGGGGACGTACAGCTGGGGATTGTTGTTATCAATATCAAAGACCTTCCGGCACAGGGAGAAGCCGTTGCTGTGAATGCCGGTGGAGGCCAGGGCGATGACCACATCCCCGGTGCGCATCCGGGTATTGTCGATGATTTTCTTCTTGTCCACGATGCCTACGGCAAAGCCCGCCAGGTCGTAGTCCTCCTGGGGCATCAGGCCCGGGTGCTCCGCGGTTTCGCCGCCGATCAAGGCAGCGCCGGACTGGACGCAGCCCTCGGCCACGCCGGAGACGATCTCGGCAATCTTCTCGGGGTAATTCTTGCCGCAGGCGATGTAGTCCAGGAAGAACAAGGGCTTCGCGCCGCAGCAGATGATGTCGTTGACGCACATGGCCACGGCATCGATGCCGATGGTGTCGTGCTTGTCCATGAGAATGGCCAGCTTCACCTTGGTGCCGCAGCCGTCGGTGCCGGAGACAAGGACAGGCTCCTCCATCCCGGCAAGATTCAGCCCGAAGCAGCCGCCGAAGCCGCCCACGTCATCCAGGCAACCTTCGTTGCGGGTGCGGGCAATGTGCCGCTTCATCAGCTCCACGGCCTTGTAGCCCGCGGTAATATCCACGCCAGCAGCGGCATAGCTGGCGGACTGGGAGTTTTTGTGATCCATAATAACGCTCCTTTGTTAGAAGTTCGTTGATTTGATGGGAATGTAAATGGCGCTTTCGCTTACGAATTGACAATTGACAATTAACAATTGACAATTATGGAATCCCCTTCGGGGATGAATAAAAGTCAGGTGGGCGCGGCAGCCTGGAAAATCGGTTTATGTAGATTTGGAATGAACCCAGTCTTTACTGTAGGGGAGCCATTCATGGCTCCCGCGGGGCAGTACGTTTTCGCCGAAATGCTGAGGAAATCGGAACATTTCACCGCCGGGAGCCATGAATGGCTCCCCTACAGTGATTTTTCGACGTTTTCAAAACAGACCACCAAACACCAATTTGTCATTTTTATTCGTCCCGAAGGGACACCTTAATTGTCAATTGTCAATTGTTAATTGTCAATTCGTTCCCTAAACACTGCTTTATCTGACAAATGGGTCAGTCTTTGCCCGTCCAGCAGTAGGTGCAGACCTTGTCCCGGTCCAAGCCGATGGCTTCGAGCAATCCGTCCAGGGACTGGTAGCCCAGGGAGTCGAAGCCCATTTCCTTGCAGATGGACTCCAACATACATTTGCCCCGCTTCGTGGAGCCGTCGGCGTACTCCTCAAGATGCTTCTGCCCCTCGTCTCCCTCCAGGGCCTGGATGGTCCGGCGGGAGATCAGCTCCATTTCCGAGTTGCTCCGGGAGAAGTTCAGGAATTTGCAGCCGTACATGATGGGCGGGCAGGCGGAGCGCATATGCACTTCCTTGGCGCCGCTGTTGTAGAGGAAATCCACGGTCTCCCGCAGCTGGGTGCCCCGGACGATGGAGTCGTCCACGAACAGCAGCTTCTTGTCCTGGATCAGTTCGGGGACGGGAATCTGCTTCATTTCCGCCACCAGGTTCCGAATCTCCTGGTTGCTGGGGGTGAAGGAACGGGACCAGGTGGGGGTGTACTTGACGAAGGGACGGGCGAAGGGCTTGTGGGAGTGGTTTGCGTAGCCGATGGCGTGGGGAAGTCCGGAGTCCGGAACACCCGCCACGAAATCCACGTCCGGCATGGTGCCGGCGGCCAGTTCGTTGCGTGCCATGATCTCGCCGTTGCGGTAGCGCATGACTTCCACATTTCGGCCCTCGTAGTTGGAGTTGGGGTAGCCGTAATAGGTCCAGAGGAAGGCGCAGATTTTCATCTTCTCCCCGGGGGCGGCCAGCTGCTGCAGCCCCTCGGGAGTGATGCGGACAATCTCCCCCGGGCCCAGTTCATAGCAGTCCTTGTAGCCCAGCTTGTTATAGGCGAAGGATTCAAAGCTCACACACAGGCCGTTGTCATTCTGACCCACGAGCACCGGGAGCCTGCCCAACTTATCCCGGGCGGCAATGATGCAGTCGGGGAAGAGAAGCAGAATGGTGCAGGAGCCGTCGATGACCTCCTGGGCGTGGCGGATGCCGTCAATCAGGTTATCCTTCTGGTTGATGAGGGCGGCGGTCAGCTCCGTGTTGTTGACCTGACCCGAGGACATGGCCATGAACTGATGGCCGGGGCCGGAGAAGGCTTCCGCCACCAGCGCCTCGGCGTTGTTGATGATGCCCACGGTGGAGATGGCGAAGAGTCCCAGGTGGGAGCGCACCAGCAGGGGCTGGGGATCGGTGTCGGAGATGCAGCCGATGCCGGCGCAGCCGGTGAATTTCGTCATATCCCCCTCAAACTTGGTGCGGAAGGGGGTGTTCTCGATGTTGTGAATCTGCCGCTGGAAGCCACGGGCCTGGTCGTAGAACACCATACCGCCCCGGCGGTTGCCCAGGTGGGAGTGGTAGTCGGTGCCGAAATAGACGTCATAAATGCAGTTTTTGCGGGAAATTGCCCCAAAAAAACCACCCATACAGGAATCCTCCTTGGAATAGACAGTGAAAGAATTAAGCGAAGAACAGCTTGTTCAGGGTCATGGGATCGATGTATTCGCCATCCTTGTAAACACGCATGTTGCCGGAGGCAATCTCGTCAATGAGCATGACGTTTCCGTTGGCATCGTAGCCAAACTCAAACTTGATGTCGTACAGATCGAGGCCCTTGGCCTTCAGGTCGTCAGCCACGATCCTGGTGATGGCCTGGGTCATGGACTTCAGGGAGTCGTACTGCTCCGCGGTCATGACACCCAGATCCACCAGGCCGTCCTTGGTGACCAGGGGGTCGCCCAGGGCGTCATTCTTGAAGGTGGTCTCCACGTAGGCGGGCAGTTCCTGGCCCAGGGTGCAGTAGTCGCAGTAGCGGCGGTAGAAGGAGCCCACGGCCTTGTAGCGGCAGATGACCTCCAGACCCTTGCCGAACACCTTGGCGGGGAGCACCTCCATGGTGGTGCTTCCCAGGTCCGCGCTGACATAGTGGGTGCGGATGCCGGCAGCGTTGATCTTCTCGAAGAAGTAGATGGACATGCGCAGGTTCACATCGCCCACGCCCTCGATGGTCAGGCCCACGGAGTTCTCGCCGGGATCAAACACGCCGTCCTTGCCGGTGCAGTCGTCCTTGAACTTGAGCAGGTAGTTGCCGTTTTCCAGAGCGTAGACATTCTTGGTTTTGCCGGTGTAAACAAGCTTGCGGTTTTCCATGATTAAGTACCTCTTTCTAAAATTGTATATAAATTGGGGTGACTTGATGATGTAAGATAAATTGTTGTTTATAATTGACAATTAACAATTGACAATTGACAATTAAGGAATCCCTTCGGGATGAAAAATAAAATAATAATGGCCAAAAGTTAGGCGTTTTATTTCAAAATCGTCCCGTAGGGACACAATAATTGTCAACTGTCAATTGTCAATTGTCAATTCGGCGAAGCCGTTTAAACAACAATTTAACCGGAGTGCACGGTTGGCTCAGGCGTTCAGCTCTGCTTGCAGGGCGGCGTCCTTCTGGAGGACCTTGGCGGCGTCGGCCCTGCGCTTGGCATCTAAGCGGGCGGCGAGGGCACTGTCCTCCACGGCCAGAATCTGGGCGGACAACAAGGCGGCATTCACGCCTCCATCAATGGCCACGGTGGCAACGGGGATGCCGGAGGGCATCATCACGGTGGAAAGGAGGGCGTCAATGCCGTCTAAACAATTGGATTTGCAGGGAATGCCGATGACGGGAAGGGTGGTATTGGCAGCGATGGCTCCGGCCAGGTGGGCGGCCATACCGGCCGCGGCAATCAGCACGCCGAAGCCACGCTCCCGGGCGGATGCGGCAAAATCCCGAGCTTCCTCGGGGGTGCGGTGGGCGGAATATACGTGACATTCGAAGGGAATTTCCAGGGATCGCAGGGTGTCCATGGTCTTGCGCAGGATGGGAAGATCGCTGTCGCTGCCCATGACGATTCCGACTTTCTTCATGGTTTGCCTCCTAACTAAAAATACAAAATAAAAACGAAAAATGGGCGCACTCACCCCTGAAACGGTGTAAGTGTGCCCAGACGGTCGGCAAAAAAAGCCCCTTACTCCACGTGGTGCTCCACTTATCCGTCAGTCATAAGGGTTTGCTCACTATGGGGCCATTATAGCATGGGAGGCCCGGAACTTCAATTCGCAGAAAGACTATTTCTGTCAAAAAAAGGGAGGGTTCCATGTGAATGTTGCCAAATCGATAAAAAAACCCCGAAAGATTCGGCCTTTCGGGGTATTTTGCATCTAATTCGTCAGAAAAGCCGCTGGGCAAGGCCCCGGGAGCGGAGCAGGTAATACAGGGCGGTTCCGGGGATCAGCAGGACAACAGCTTCCCCGATGGCCACGTACAGAGCGTTCAGGAAGAAGCCCCCGCCGATGTAGACCGTCAGTTCCCAGCCCACCAGAATGGCGTTAAAAAGGGCGGGCAGCAGCAGCCCCAGGAGGGGAAGACCACGGATGGTGACCTTGCGGAGCAGGTACATTCCCTGGCAGGCCAGGTAAGTTGCCAGCGTGCCCACCAGGAAGTCCAGGGGCAGTGTGGCGGAGTAGGTCAGGTTGAAGAGCAGGCAGCCAAGACTCAGGCCGGGAATGGCGGCTGGGGTGAAAAAGCTGAGCACACACAGGGCCTCACTGAGGCGCATCTGGATGGCCCAGGTGGCGGAGCCGGGGAGAATCAGATTCTGCAGGTGGGTCAGCACTGCGTAGAGGGCCGCGATGATGGCGGCGTGGGCGAGAAAACGGGTACGGCTGGACATGGGAAAACCTCCTGACAAAAAATGGGCGCAGTACGCGCCCACCCAACAAAAAATGAGCGCAACGCGCCCATCAAAAAATGGGTGCAAAGCACCCATCCAATTCCCTAGTTTTGTTTACCGACAGGATGGTCACGAACTGTCCTATGTAGTTGAGGGAATTATAACAGGGAAAGGAAAAAAAGTCAAGGATGGGAAGATAAATTGTTGTTTAGCGGTTTCGCCTTCAAGTTTCCTGTCATTGCGAACCAGCGCGCACGCTGGTGTGGCAATCCCACGGTTAGAGGTAAAATGTATCGACAATTGCCCTACAGAGTGGGGAAACCTTACGTTTTTTGGTGATAATCATTACCTGGTTCCATTCAACCGGGGGATTGCCACGCCAGTGTGCGCACTGGCTCGCAATGACAGCGTATTTTTTGTAAACAACAATTTATCGCGCAAAGAAAAACCGCTCCCTCGCGTGGAGGGAGCGGAGGGAATTATGCCAGGTAGATGGCCTTGCAGCCCAGCATGGTTTCGTAGCAGTCCAGCTTGGACACCAGCTCCATGGGGGCGTGCATGCTCAGGACGGGCACGCCCGCGTCCACGGTGACGATGTTCCGGTTGGCCATGTAGGCCGCCACGGTGCCGCCGCCGCCCTGATCCACCTTGCCCAGGGTGGCAATCTGCCAGATCACATCATTGCGTTCAAAGGTGGTGCGGATATGGCTCATGGCCTCGGCGGAGGCATCGGAGCAGCCGCCCTTGCCCCGGGAGCCGGTGTACTTGCAGATGGAGATGCCGTAGTTCAGCTTGGAGTTGTTGCGCAGGTCGCAGGTCTCCGGGAAGTTGGGATCGTAGGCGTTGGACACATCGGCGCTGAGGCAGAAGGAGGCGGCGAAGCAATCCTCCAGCTTCACGCCCTGGGCATCACACAGGGTGCCCATGAAGTGCTCAAAATAGTGGCTCTGCATACCGGAAATGCCCACGGAGCCGATCTCCTCCTTGTCTGCCAGGATGCAGACAGCGGTTTTGGCGGGGTTCTCGATAGCGAAGAGGGAGTACAGCTCGGCAAAGGCGCAGACCCGGTCGTCATGGCCGTAGGCGCCCAGCAGGCTCCGGTCCAGGCCGACTTCACGGCAGGGGCCTGCGGGGACAATGGTCAGCTCGGCGCTGAGGAAGTCGCTCTCGATGAGGCCGTACTTCTCGTTCAGCAGCTTCATCATGTTCAGCTTTACGAGGTCGCTTCCCTCGCCCTCCAGGGGCTCGGTGCCCAGCAGCACGTTCAGCTGCTCGCCTGCGATGACTTGAGCGGCGGTTTTCTGCATCTGGTCCGCGGACAGGTGCACCAGCAGGTCCGTGACCATGACGATGGGATCGGAGGGGTCCTCGCCGATGGTGACGGTGACCCGGCTGCCGTCGCGCCGGCAGACCACGCCGTGGATGGCCATGGGAACGGTGGGCCACTGGTACTTCTTGATGCCGCCATAGTAGTGGGTCTTGAGGTAGGCGATCTCGGTGTCCTCATAGAGGGGGTTGGGCTTCACATCCATCCGGGGGGAGTCCACATGGGCGGCACAGATGTTGGCACCCCGGCTTAAGGGCTCAGTGCCCACTACCGCCAGGGCGATGGCCTTGTCCCGGTTGTTGTAGTAGATCTTGTCGCCGGGCTTGGCATCCATTCCGGGGGTGAAGGGCTTGAAGCCCCGCTTCTCGGCCTCGGCCACGGCCCAGGCGGTGGCTTCCCGCTCGGTTTTGCAGGCGTCCATGAACGCCCGGTAGTCCCGGCAGTAGCTTTCCATTTCCTCCCGCTGTCCCTCTTTCAGACGGGTATAGCCGTTCTTGGGAGCGGCCAGAAGGGAGGCGCGCAGTTCTTCGGTGGTCATATGTTTTTTCTCCTTTATTCGTGGAATTCTTACTCCATTATACCTATGGAGCGCAAAAATGCAAGGCATTCCGCCAGGAAATCCGGAAGATTTCCTGTGTTTTCCAGAACATAATCGCAGCGCTCCCGGAACCAGGCGTCGCTGTGCTGGGCGTCCAGCCGCTTTTCGGCGTACTCCCTGGGGATACCGTCCCGGGCCATGAGGCGAAGGACCCGGTCCTCCCGGGGGGCGGTAACGGCCACGGTGAGATCGCAGAGCTCCCCAAGCCCTCCCTCAAACAGGGCGATGGCATCGATGGCCGCCAGGGCGGGCTTCCCTTCCAGCAGCCGGAGCACCTCCCGCTTTACCGCCGCGTGGGTGATGCGGTTCAGGTCCTGAAGGGCTTCCGCATTGGAAAAGACGGTGGCTCCCAGCTTTTTCCGCTGGAGCTTTCCATGCTCCACGGTGCCGGGAAAGCGGTTTTCAATGGACCCAAGCAGCGCTTCGTCGGTGGATAGCAGGGAATGGTAAATTTCGTCGCAGTCAAGAACCAGGCCGCCCAGGCGTTCCACCTGAGCCAGGAGCGTGGTTTTGCCGCAGCCGCTGCCGCCGGTAATGCCGAGAATCATAGGGCTTCCTCCGCGTCGACAATGTGGAAAGCGGCGGCCTTCTTCAGCCGGTTCTGGACGGCGTAGGCGATGCCGCCTCCCACGGGGCAGCGGGCGTAGACCTGGTGAATGGAAGGGTCGTCCAGCTCCCGCAGGGCGGCAAACAGTCCGGCGGACAGGGTGGACACATCATCCTCCCGCCCGTAGGGCAGGGGATTCAGACCCTCATACAGGGGCAGCTCCTCCTCGAAGCACAGCACCCGGTCACCGGAGGCAAAATGACTGTGAATGTAGGCGGCGGCCTTCTCCCGGGAGCCGGAAACAATGACAACCGGCTCCGATGGAGCGTAGTGGCGGTATTTCATGCCGGGAGCTTTTACCACGGCGTCCTTGTCAATCTGAGCGGTGACGGCTTTGTCCACTACCAGGTCCCCCAGCAGGGCGAGAAGCTCCTCGGGGGTAACGCCGCCGGGACGAAGCAGCCGGGGCCGCTCCTCAGTCAAGTCTACAATGGTGGACTCCACCCCCACCCGGCAGGGGCCTCCGTCCACCACGGCGGCGATTTTTCCGTCGTGGTCGTGGAGAACGTGCTGAGCGGTGGTGGTGGAGGGCTTGCCGGAGATATTTGCGGAGGGGGCGGCGATGGGAACCCCGGACAGCCGGATAATCTCCCGGGTAACGTCGCTGTCGGGGCAGCGGACGGCCACGGTGGAAAGCCCCGCGGTGGTACGCTTGGGGACAATGTCCCGGGCGGGCAGCACCATGGTCAGGGGGCCGGGCCAGAAGGCTTCGGCCAGTTTGTAGGCGGCTTCGGGGATGCTGTGGCAGAATTTTTCCATATCCCGGGCCTGGGCCACGTGGAGGATCAGGGGGTTGTCCTGGGGGCGGCCCTTGGCCAGAAAGATTTTCGCCACGGCCTCCTCATTCAGGCCGTCGGCCCCCAGGCCGTAGACGGTTTCCGTAGGAATGGCCACCAGCTCCCCCCGGCGGATCAGGTCAGCCGCAATGGCGGGAGTAGCGGGGTCGGAGGAGGAGAGGTATTGGGTAAGCATGGAATGCACCTCCAAGAAGAAGGAATTAACAGCTGAAAGCGGGGACAGTTGACAGTGGACAGTTGACAGTTAAGGAGTCCCTTCGGGACGAAAAGAAAACAGAGCGATAAATTGGTGTTTGTCGTTCTTTGCTGTCATTGCGAGCCAGTGCGTACACTGGCGTGGCAATCCCCCGGTTGAATGGAATCAGGTAACGATTACCACCAAGAATCGTAACAATCCCCGCTTTCTCGGATGCTTATCGGTACATTTCCCCTCTAACCGGGGGATTGCCACACCAGGAAAGCGGACTGGTTCGCAATGACAGATAATATGTAACGCGCACTTTCAAACAACAATTTATTGCATTGCCGCAGGGAACTGACGAGAAAAATTGTCAACTGTCAATTGTCAATGCGAATCAATATTTGACCCAGGCCAAAAATGTTGGAAAATGTTGCGAGCAGGCGAAAAAACGCTGTCATTGCGAACCAGTCCGCAGACTGGTGTGGCAATCCCCCCGTCCTTCTGGGCGCTTATTGGCACGTCTCCCTTCTAACCGGGGGATTGCCACGCCAGTGTGCGCACTGGCTCGCAATGACGGCAAGTTTTGGACGCTTCAACTCTTGATTGGCATTGTCAATTGTCAATTCAAAAAACGGAACCGGGCAGCTGCTTGGCAGCTGCCCGGGGTGGCTCGGGGGTATTACACGGTGGGCTGGTTGGCTGCCTCGATGATCTTGATGAACTTCTCGGGAACCAGGGAAGCGCCGCCGATGAGGCCGCCGTCGATGTCGGGCTGGGCCAGCAGCTCGTAGGCGTTCTTCTCGTTCATGGAGCCGCCGTACAGGATGGAGATGGCCCGGGCGTTCTTGGAGGAGTAGAGCTTGCGCACCACGGTGCGGATGCTCTCGCAGACTTCCTCGGCCTGCTCGGGGGTGGCGGTACGGCCGGTGCCAATGGCCCAGATGGGCTCGTAGGCGATGATGACCTTGCGGATCTTGTCCTCGGACACGCCGGCCAGGCCCAGCTTGATCTGCATGGTGATCCACTCGGTGGTGATGCCGGCTTCCCGCTGCTCCAGGGTCTCGCCGCAGCACATGATGGGAATCAGACCGGCGTCCAGAGCGGCCAGAACCTTGGCGTTGACATCGGCGTCGGTTTCGCCCATGGCGCGGCGCTCGCTGTGGCCGATGATCACGTACTTGCAGCCGGCATCCACCAGCATGTTGGTGGCAATTTCACCGGTGTAAGCGCCGGAGGGATTGGCGTTGCAGTTCTCGGCGCCGATGCCCACCCGGGTCTCCCGCATGGCGCGGACGGCGGCGGGGATGCAGACGGCGGGGACGCACAGGGCTACGTCACACCAGCGGCCCTTGGGCATCTGGGCCTTCAGCTGGGTCATAAACTCCTTGGTCTCGGAGGGGGTCTTGTTCATTTTCCAGTTGCCGGCGATGACGGTCTTGCGATACTTTCTGTTCATAATGAATCTCCTTCTATGTGCACATCGGATTCGATGCGATATTACAAATTCAGAATTTCTCAGGTGTGCCCGAACGGAGCCGCAGCCCCGTTCGGGCAGAAAGATGTACTTACTTGTCCTGCAGGCAGGCAATGCCGGGCAGCTCCAGGCCCTCCAGGAACTCCAGAGAGGCGCCGCCGCCGGTGGAAATGTGGGTGATCTTGTCCGCGAAGCCCAGCTGCTCGCAGGCAGCCGCGCTGTCGCCGCCGCCGACGATGGTCACAGCGTCGGAATCGGCCAGGGCCTGGGCCACAGCGATGGTGCCCTTGGCCAGGGTGGGGTTCTCAAATACGCCCATGGGGCCGTTCCACACCACGGTCTTGGCGGCCTTGGCGGCAGCGGCGAATTCGGCCTGGGCCTTGGGACCGATGTCCAGGCCCATCTTGCCGGCGGGGATGGCGGAGGAGTCCACCACCTGGGTGGCGATTTCGGCGTCAATGGGGTTGGGGAAGGAATCGGCGACCACGGTGTCCACAGGCAGCAGGAGCTTCACGCCCTTGGCTTCCGCTTTCGCCATCATGTCCTTGCAGTAGTCCAGCTTTTCGTTGTCCACCAGGGAGGAGCCAACGCTGCAGCCCTGGGCGGCCAGGAAGGTGAAGGCCATGCCGCCGCCGATGATCAGGGTGTCCACCTTCTCCAGAAGGTTATTGATGACGTTCAGCTTGTCGGAAACCTTGGCGCCGCCCAGAATGGCCACGAAGGGACGCTCGGGGTCTGCCAGGGCCTTGCCCATGATGGAGACTTCCTTCTCCACCAGGTAGCCGCAGACGGCGGGCAGGTGGTCAGCCACACCGGCGGTGGAGGAGTGGGCCCGGTGGGCGGAGCCGAAGGCATCGTTCACGAACACATCGGCCATATCGGCCAGAGCCTTGCTCAGCGCGGGGTCGTTCTTGGTCTCACCCTTCATGAAGCGGGTGTTCTCCAGCAGCATGACCTGGCCCTCCTGCAGAGCAGCGGCCTTGGCCTGGGCATCCTCGCCCACCACATCGGCGGCCATGATGACCTCCTGGCCCAGCAGCTCGGAAAGCCGGGCAGCGACCACCTTCAGGCTCAGCTCTTCCTTCCACTCGCCCTTGGGCTTGCCCATGTGGGAGCAGAGGATGACCTTGGCCTTGTGATCCACCAGATACTGGATGGTGGGCAGCGCGGCAACGATCCGCTTGTCGGAAGTGATCTTGCCGTTCTTGGTGGGGACGTTGAAGTCGCAGCGGCACAGAACGCGCTTGCCGGCAACGTCAATATCCTCAACAGACTTCTTGTTGTAGTTCATGACAATACCTCCAATTTACCGAGATTGCTCTCGCATTTTTCCGTAGTCGAGCAGGTTTGGGAAGGAAAGCTGACGAAGGGCCTCATAGACCGTAATGGCCACGGCGTTGCTCAGATTCAGGCTCCGGGCCTCGCCGCGCATGGGAATCCGGACAGTCTCGTCATAATGCTCCGCCAGAAAGGTCTCGGGAAGTCCTCTGGTCTCCTTGCCGAAAAACAGGTAGCAGCCGTCGGCATAGGCGGCCTCCGTGTAGCTCCGGGGAGCTTTGGTGGACAGGCACCACATCTGACGTACCTCGTTCCGGGCGAAGAAATCCTCCAGATTGGGGTAGTCCAGCACCTCCACCATATGCCAGTAGTCCAGTCCCGCCCGGCGCACGGCCCGCTCGGAGATGTCAAATCCCAGAGGACGGATCAGGTGCAGGCGGCTCCCCGTGGCGGCACAGGTGCGGGCAATGTTGCCGCAATTCTGAGGAATCTCCGGCTCCACCAGGACAATATTCAGCAAAGCCATCACCTCGAAAGACCTTGGAAGGGCAGCTTCGGCCCCAAACCGTTCGGCTTCTATTGTATGCCATGAGAATCGTAAAATCAACTCCAAAAATACAATTATTTCAACTTTTTTATAGTATCCACATAAAAAAATGGGTAGCAAGCAGAAATTTGTGAAAAATGCGCCATGGCACGGCGGCGGCAAAAAAACCTCTCCCCGCCGGGTTTCCCGGCGGGGAGAGGCGGTATAGGCTTATCCCATCACGGGGTTCAGGCTGCCGTCCGCGACAAACCAGCTGCAGCCGTCATAGCTGAGGGTGCTGCCGTCGGACAGGGTGATCACCAGCTGCAGGTCCAGCTGATGGTCCTCCTCCAGCTTGGGGGTGGAGAAGGCAAGGCCGGAAATGGTTGCCTCAAAGCTGCCGTCCCCCTCGCCGTTGTTCAGCGTAAGCTCCTTGCGCTCCAGCTCCTGGCCGTTGTGCAGGAACACCAGCGCCGCGCTGCTGGGAGTCACGTTGTCGCCGCCGGTGGAGATGAGGGGCATCTGGGCCTGGACATAGGCGTTCTCCACGGTGAGCTTGCCGTCATTGTAATTCCACTTGTCCACGAACAGGCTGCAGTAAGCGCTCAGGCTGCTGCCCAGGTTGATGAGGCTGCCGTCGCCGGGGTTGTCGGGGGTGATCAGGGGAATCTGCTGCATGGATCCGGTGGGCCCGGTGAGCAGGCAGTAGAAGCTGTAGCCGTCAGCGGCGGGAAGCTCCACGGTGGCGGTATAGCGGCTGCCGTCCATGGTGCAGGGAACGCTCTCAGCCTCCAGACCGTTGAGGTTCACAATCAGGCTCAGGGTCTGGCCCTCGGATTCCGAAGCGGGAACCGCGGTGAAGGTAATGGTGGCGGCGGTCCGGTCAGAGGACGCCAGGGCGTTCAGGCTCCAATCGGTCAGGATGGCGCTCTGCAGGGACTCCAGCTGACGGGTCAGGGTATCGATCTGGCTGCGAAGCTGCTCGTTCTCCTGCTTCAGAGCGGCAATCTGCTGCTCGGGGGTGTCCGTATCCTCAGTCTTGCTGCCGCAGCCGGCCATGACCATGGCCAGGACCAGCACAAGGGCGATCAGGGTCAGAATATTTCTTCTCTTCATTCTATTTCTCCTCCTGTTGGATCATGATGGCGTTTTCCCCGACGAAGGGGGAGACGGAGCGTCCAATCGTCGGTACTGCCTATTATACAGCAGCCTTGAGAATTTTGCAACCTAATTGTAAAAAATGTTACATTTTGGAAATACTTGGAGAAAGACAAATTGTTGTTTACAGTTTTCAAACACCTTGCGTCGTTACAGTAGGGGCGGCTATTAGCCGCCCGAAACGTTACGGTTTTTGAGCATTTTCGGATAAAATGGACATTTCCGTAGTCGTCAGCAAAGCGGGCGGATAATATTTGGCAAAAAATCGCCGCGGCCTGTTGGGAGCCGCGGCGATTTGAAATGGATTATTCGTCGGCCTTGGCGTCGGCGATGATCTTGGCCTGGTTGGCCTTGGGGACTTCCTCGTAGCGCTCGAAGCGCAGGGTGAAGGAGCCTCTCGCCTGGGTCATGGCCCGGAGGTCAATGGCGTAGGAGCCCATTTCGGCCATGGGGACCTCGGCCTCCACCACGGTATTGCCGTCCCCGGCGGGGTTCATGCCCATGACACGGCCCCGGCGCTTGTTCAGGTCGCCGATGACGTCGCCCATGTAGCTGTCGGGAATGGTGACGGAGAGGCTGCCGATGGGCTCCAGGAGGGTGGGCCCGGCGTTGGGCATGGCCTCCTTGAAGGCCAGGATGGCGGCCAGCTTAAAGGCCATTTCGTTGGAGTCCACGGGGTGGTAGGAGCCATCGTACAATGTGGCCTTCATGTTGACCATGGGGTAACCGGCCAGGGGGCCCTTCTGAACGGCTTCCTGCAGACCCTTTTCAACGGCGGGGTTGAAGTTCTTGGGCACGGCGCCGCCCACAACGGCCACGTCGAAAATCAGGTCGTCCTGCTCGTACTGGGGCTCGAAGCGGATCCACACGTCACCGAACTGGCCGCTGCCGCCGGTCTGCTTCTTGTGACGGCCGTGGGCCTCCACCTTTTTCTTGATCTGCTCACGGTAGGCAACCTTGGCGGGGCTGAGGACGGCGTCCACACCGAAGCGGCTCTTCAGCTTGGATACCAGAACATCCAGCTGCTGGTCGCCGGCGCCGGAGAGAACCAGCTGCTTGGTCTCGGCGTTGTTCACCAGGGTGAAGGAGGGGTCTTCCTCGTTGAGCCGGTTCAGGCCGGTGCCCACCTTTTCCTCCTGGCCCTTGACCTTGGGGGCGATGGCGACGGAGTAGCAGGGAGCGGGGTAGGGAATCTGCTTCAGGGAGACCACCTTCCGGGGGTCGCAGAGGGTGTCGCCGGTCTTGACCTTATCCATCTTGCCGATGGCGCCGATGTCGCCGCAGGCAAGCATCTTGACCTCGGTATTTTTCTTGCCGCACATGGTGTAGAGACGGCCCAGCTTCTCGGTTTCGCCGGTGCGGGAATTCACCAGGGTGGTGTCGGAGGTGATTTCGCCGGAGAGCACCTTAATATAGGAATACTTGCCGTACTGGTCGGACACGGTCTTCCAGACATAGGCCGCGGGCACGCCGCCGGCGGACACCACGAACTCCTCGGTCTTGCCGTCGGCAGTGGTGGCCTTGTGGTAGTTGCCCTGCTCGGGGTTGGGAAGCAGGCTGATGATGTGGTCCATCAGCATCAGGCTGCCGAGACAAGTGACGCCGGAGCCGCAGAGCACCGGGAACAGGCTCAGCTCCGCAACGCCCTGGTGCAGGCCGTTGATCATCTCGGCGTAGGTGAAGTCGTCACCCTCGAAGAACCGGTCCATCAGCTCCTCGTCGGTTTCGGCAACGGCTTCCTTCAGGGCGTCGTTGAACTCCTCGATGACGGAGGCCTTGTCGTCGGGAACGGCAATCTCCACCCGCTTCAGATTCTTCATCTCGTAGGCCCGCTTGTTCAGCACGTCGATGATACCGGTGACCTTCTTGGAAGCGTCCCAGATGGGAACCACCACGGGAGCGATCTTGTTGCCGTACTTCTCCCGCAGGGCGTTGAAGGTGGCGTTGTAGTCGGAGTTATCCTCATCAACCTTGGAGATGTAGATGAACCGGGGCATATCCCGCTCTTCGCAGTACTTCCAGGCCTTCTCAAAGCCCACGGTGATGCCGTCCTTGGCAGAGCAGACCAGAATCGCCGCATCGGCTGCCCGCAGGGCCTCCATCACGGCGCCGGAGAAATCAAAGCCGCCCGGGGTATCCAAAAGGTTAATCTTGGTATTCTTGTACTCCAGAGGCACCACGGAGGTGGAGATGGAAATATGACGGCGGATCTCCTCGGGATCGTAGTCGCAAACGGTGTTGCCGTCGGCGTTCTTGCCGATACGGTCGATGGCACCGGTCATGTAAAGCAAGCTCTCGGCCAGGGCGGACTTGCCGCTGCCGCTGTGGCCCAGCAGACAGACGTTGCGGATGGCGTTAACAGTGTACATAGTGCAAAATACTCCTTTCGGGAAGGGAAACCTTCCATTTGGGCGCGGACACCCGAATAGGGACATTATATACGAAGGAGGGGGAAATTTCAATGCCTTTTTTCGGCAAGGTGCAAAATTGGTGATATTCACCGGCGGACAGGTGTATTTCTGTGTAAAACATACAAAAAGCCGGAGGGAAATATGGTGAGGTTCACAAGGAGAAGGGGGAGGATAAAATGTTGTCTAGAATTGACAATTAACAATTGACAATTGACAATTAAGGAATCCCTTCGGGATGAAATTAAAATTTTTCGTGTTAGTTTAAAAACTTGGACTTAGTCCGTTTTATTGGTCATATTCCACAGTATAATAGCACCATCAAAGAGAGATGGGGCAAAATACTATG
>SFHI01000010.1 GCA_004555705.1 Clostridiales bacterium
CTTGCCCATGTGAATACCGCTCTGCCAATCCGCTCTCTTCGCAAAGATGGCCTTTTGGCAATTTGACGATTAGGTCCAATGTTTTAAACTAACACGTTTCATTTTAACGACCTGCTTTCCTTAATTTGCCACATACATCTGTTTGTAGGGATTGGCGCTGTCCGGTGTTACCACGGTGAAAGGACTCTCCAGAAGCGGCCCGGGGTCTAGCCGGAAACAAGCGCAGTATTCCTCCAGAATGGGGCGGAGCCTTGCCATATCCGCTTCCTCCGCCGGATGGCACTGAACCTGAACCGGGAACCGGATTCCGGCGCAGTCGGAGCGGATGTACATGCACCCCCCGTGCATTCCCGCGCCGGGGAAATTGCTCACAATGGGCTTCCCGTCCGTGTGCATTCCCAGCACCACGATGGTGCCGCCCGCCTGGTATTCCCCCAGGAAGCTGCCGGCCCTGCCGCCGATGACCAGGACGGGATTTTTCTCCCGGTAGGCCTTCATGTGGATTCCGGTGCGGTAACCGGCGTCCCCGCGGACAAAGATTTTCCCGCCCCGCATGGCATAGCCCGCCGCGTCGCCTACATTCCCGTGAATCACGATCCGCCCCGCGTTCATGGTGTCCCCAACCGCGTCCTGGGCGTTCCCGTAAACCTCGATCTCCGCGCCGTCCAGATAGGCTCCCAGGGCGTTTCCCGGAATTCCAGAAATGGTGATCCGTTTGTCCGACATTCCCGCTCCCAGAAACCGGTGGCCCAGGCAGTTGATGATCCGGCAGTCACCGGACTGCCGCAGCATGGTATTCAGGGCAGTATAATCCATGTCCCTGGCATCCAATAACATTTATATCACACCCGCTCTTTCATTTCTACAAATTTTTTAAAAAAATGGGAAAATCATTCCCCCGCATGGGCGATTCCCAGGATCGCAAGCTCCTTTTCATTCAGACCGATGCCCCGCAGCATCAGGCGGTTGCCCCGCAGGGCCTCGATGGAGTTGATGCCCATACCGCCCATAATCTCCTTGAGCTCATGCTTCCAGGCGGTAATCAGATTCACCAGCCGGCGGGCCCCTTCCTCGGGGTCCAGCCGGGCCACCAGCTCCGGACGCTGGGTGGCAATGCCCCAGTTGCATCTTCCGCTCTGACAGCTGCGGCACATATGACAGCCCAGCGCAATCAGCGCGGCGGTGCCGATGTAGCAGCAGTCCGCGCCCAGGGCCACAGCCTTGACCACATCCGCGGCGCTGCGGATACTTCCCCCGGCAATCAGGGAAACCCGGTTGCGGATTCCCTCATCCCGCAGCCGCTGATCCACGGCGGCCAGCGCCAGCTCGATGGGGATGCCCACATTGTCCCGGATTCGTGTAGGCGCCGCCCCGGTGCCGCCCCGGAAGCCGTCAATGGCGATGATGTCCGCACCGCTTCGGGCGATTCCGCTGGCAATGGCGGCAATGTTGTGAACCGCCGCCACCTTGACGATCACAGGCTTGCTGTACCCGGTGGCTTCCTTGAGGGACAGCACCAGCTGCCGCAGGTCCTCAATGGAGTAGATGTCGTGATGGGGTGCCGGGGAGATGGCGTCGGAGCCCTCGGGAATCATTCTCGTCCGGGAGATATCCCCCACGATTTTCGTTCCGGGCAGATGCCCGCCGATTCCCGGCTTCGCGCCCTGCCCCATTTTGATCTCCACCGCCGCGCCCGCGCGCAGATAATCCATATGTACCCCAAACCGTCCGGATGCCACCTGCACCACGGTATTGGGGCCGTAGACGTAGAAATCCTCATGGAGGCCGCCCTCCCCCGTATTGTAGCAGATTCCCAGCTCCGCGGCAGCCCTGGCCAGGGCTGCGTGAGCATTGTAGCTGATGGAGCCGTAGCTCATGGCGGAGAACATGACGGGGATACTCAGCTCCAGCTGGGGCGGCAGGCTGCAGTCCAGCTTTCCGTCAGGCCCTCTTGTGATGGAGTCCGGCTTTCTTCCCAGAAACACTCTTGTTTCCATAGGCTCCCGGAGGGGATCAATGGGCGGGTTGGTCACCTGGGAGGCGTTGATGAGGATTTTGTCCCAGTAGACCGGGAATTGCTGGGGATTTCCCATGGAGCTCAGGAGCACACCGCCGGTGCCCGCCTGCTTCACAATTTCCCGGATGGCGCTGTCGGTCCAGTTGGCGTTGGCCCGGAACCGGTTGTTGCTTTCCACGATCTTCAGCGCCCGCACAGGGCACATGGCCACGCAGCGCTGGCAGTTGACGCATTTTTCTTCCTGGGCCACCATGGTTTTTGTTTTCGCGTCAAAGTGGTGGACCCCGTTGGCGCATTCCCGTTCACAGATCCGGCAGCTGACGCACCGGTTATTCCGAATGACTTCAAATTCCGGATACAGAAAATCCAGACTCATCAGAAACACCCCTCTCTCACCCGCACAATCACCGGTTCTCCCCCGGCGGGATAGCGGATGTCCTCCGCATCGGGCTCCATGGCCCGGATCGCCGTTTCCTCGCTGGCGACGAATACCAGATCGTCCTTCCGCCCCGTGACCATGGAACGGAGCTTCAGCCGGTCATTCAGTGCCATAAGTCCGCCATCAAATCCCAGCACAATGGAGAAGGGCCCCGTAACCAGCAGACTGGAGAACACACTGCGCAGGAAGGTGAGCCTCCGCTTTTCCTCCTCAGGTTTCCTTTCAATGGTGGTCCAGAAGGGCGCGGCAATCACGCTAGCCGCCTCCTCCAGGGTCAGTCCCTGCCGCCGGAGCAGATAATCCATGATGTAGGCCAGCACCTCCGTGTCGGTTTTCAGGGTGCATTGATAGCCGAACATCTCGATACAGCGGCGGTTGGCATCGTAGGAGGAGATTTCCCCGTTATGTACCACGGAATAGTCCAGCAGCCCAAAGGGGTGGGCGCCGCCCCACCAGCCCGGCGTGTTGGTGGGATACCGGCCATGGGCCGTCCAGCTGTAAGCGCCGTATTCCTCCAGCCGGTAGAACCTGCCCACATCCTCGGGATAGCCCACGGCCTTGAAGCAGCCCATATTTTTTCCGCTGGAGAAAACGTGGCACCCGGGAATCTGGGAATTGAGCCGCATCACCATCCGGGCCACATATTCCCGCTCATCCACCTGCTGGGCCGCCAGAACGCTTTTCAGAGGAGCCACAAAATACCGCCGGATAATGGGTTCCCCCGTGATGGCGGGAATGGTCCTGGTGGGTATTTTCTCATCGTGGACGATCTCAAAATGGTCCTTGAGAAACTGCTCACAGCTTTTCCGCGCGGCGGAATCGTCGAAAAACAGGTGCAGCGCAAAGAAATCCCGGAATTCGGGATAGATACCATAGCCCGCGAAGCCTCCCCCCAGGCCGTTGGAACGCTCCCGCATGGGAATCATGGCCCGAATAATTCTGCTTCCGTCCATCCTGCGTCCCTCCGTGGAAATCACAGCCGCAATGGCGCAGCCGGAAGGAATTCTGATTTCACCCTCTCGTTTCATACCGCTTCATCCTCCCCCGGAAAATAAAAAGCGCCCATGAAAGGGGCGCAGTATCCCCCTCCATGAACGCCATTGTTCAATGGTGGTATTATATTCCATAGGAGGCCCGTTGTCAATCTACCCAATCCAAAAAAACTTTTTTTGTGCAGAGTGTTGACAAATGGCTTTGGAGGGTGTAGAATGCCACCTGTGAAGGCGAAGGCGTCTTTGAGCAGTAGGCTCTTAGACCCCTTCGCCTCTTTTTTATTTTCATCCAAAGGAGTGTCGATTATGGGTAGCGTATCCGAATATTTTGGCTGTATGGTATTTGACGACCGGGTCATGAAGGCGAATTTGAGCGCCGACGTGTATCAGTCCCTGCGGGAAACCATCGATCACGGCGCGAAGCTGGAGTCCGGTGTGGCCAATGCCGTGGCCGTGGCCATGAAGGACTGGGCCGTTGCCAACGGTGCCACCCACTATACCCACTGGTTCCAGCCCCTGACCGGGATTACCGCCGAGAAGCATGACAGCTTCATCTCCCCCGCCCCTGACGGCGGCGTCATCATGGATTTCTCCGGCAAGGAGCTGATCAAGGGCGAGCCCGACGCCTCCTCCTTCCCCTCCGGCGGTCTGCGGGCCACCTTCGAGGCCCGGGGCTATACCGCCTGGGACCCCACCTCCTACGCTTTTCTCAAGGGCACCACCCTTTGCATTCCCACAGCCTTCTGCTCCTACGGCGGCGAGGCGCTGGACAAGAAAACCCCGCTGCTGCGCTCCATGGAGGCCCTGAACCGTCAGGCCATGCGGATTCTGAAGCTCTTCGGCAACACCGATGTGAAGTGCGTCCGCACCTCCGTAGGCCCCGAGCAGGAGTATTTCCTGATCCCCAAGGAGCTGTATGAGAAGCGCAAGGACCTGATCTATACCGGGCGTACTCTCTTCGGCGCCAAGCCCCCCAAGGGTCAGGAAATGGATGACCATTACTTCGGCGTCATCAAGCCCCGGGTGGCAGCTTACATGGAGGACCTGAACCGGGAGCTGTGGAAATTGGGGATTCTTGCCAAAACCGAGCACAACGAGGTTGCCCCCGCCCAGCACGAGCTGGCTCCCATCTACACCACCACCAACATCGCCACCGACCACAACCAGCTGACCATGGAGATCATGCAGAAGGTGGCCGCCAAGCACGGCCTTGTGTGCCTGCTCCATGAGAAGCCCTTCGCCGGGGTCAATGGTTCCGGCAAGCATAACAACTGGTCCATCTCCACGGATACCGGAGTGAACCTGCTCTCCCCCGGTGAAACGCCCTACGAAAACGCTCAGTTCCTGCTGTTCCTGTGCGCGGTCATCAAGGCCGTGGACGACTATCAGGACCTGCTCCGCATCAGCGTAGCCACCGCCGGAAACGATCATCGTCTGGGCGCCAACGAGGCTCCTCCCGCTGTGGTCTCCATCTTCCTTGGGGATGAGCTGCAGGCCATTCTGGACTCCATCGAAAATGACACCCCCTACGAGGCTGCCAAGAGGAAAACCATGAAACTTGGTGTAGATGTTCTTCCCAGATTCGCCCGGGACACCACCGACCGCAACCGTACTTCTCCCTTTGCCTTCACCGGCAATAAGTTCGAGTTCCGTATGGTCGGCTCCTCCAACTCCATTGCCTGCGCCAACATCATGCTGAACGCTGCCGTGGCCGAATCCCTGAAGATTTATGCTGACCGTCTGGAGGGCGTGGAGGACTTTGAGACCGCCCTGCATGACATGATCAAGAAAACCATCAAGGATCACAAACGGATCATCTTCAACGGCAACGGCTATGATGAGTCCTGGCTGAAGGAAGCCGCCCGGCGGAGCCTCAGCAACTACCCCACCACCCCGGACTGCATCCCCCACATTCTGGACGAGAAGAATGTCCGTATGCTGACCTCCCACAAGATTTTCTCTGAGGTGGAGCTCCATTCCCGCTGTGAAATCACCCTGGAGAACTACTGCAAGACCGTCATCATCGAGGCCAACACCATGATCGATATGGCCCGCAAGGAAATCCTCCCTGCCGTGGCTGCCTATTCTACGGAGCTTGCAAGTGATGCCGCCGCCAAGAAGGCAGTGGTTCCCACCCTGACCTGCAGCTACGAGACAGAGCTTGTCACGAAGCTCTCCCGCCTGGCTGATCAGATTTCTTTCAAGACCGACGAGCTGGAGGCCTCCCTGCTGGAGCTGAAAACCATCTCCGATATCACCGAGCAGTCCTATGCCATCCGGGACACGGTTCTGGGCAAAATGGCCGCCCTTCGGGCCGTTGCCGACGAGGCGGAAACCCACACCGCCGAGAAGTATTGGCCCTTCCCCACCTATGGTGATCTGCTTTTCGGCGTCCGGTAAGGATTGATTGTCCTTCCTGACCGCTGATTTCCGCTGGGAAATACGCCATTCCGGAGCGGGAATCCCCCTCCGGAATGGCAGGATTCACGAGAAGAAGAGAAATTCGAAACCGTTTCCGGGTAAGCCCATTGCCGGATTTCACCGGGTTGACCGCCGGTGTGCCTGCAGCCCCCCTGCCGGGGTAGCCTGCCCG
This sequence comes from Clostridiales bacterium, assembly GCA_004555705.1. Classification (GTDB taxonomy): domain Bacteria; phylum Bacillota; class Clostridia; order Oscillospirales; family Oscillospiraceae; genus Faecousia. Next base: position 6,042 of record SFHI01000010.1, read on the forward strand.
TTACGGGGGAAGAATAAGGAGGTAGCAAAATGAGTGAAGTATGGAATGTATGGTATCTAATCGGCGCGGCGCTGGTGTTCTGGATGCAGGCCGGCTTTGCCATGGTGGAAGCAGGCTTTACCCGGGCCAAAAACACCGGCAACATTATCATGAAGAACCTGATGGACTTCTGCATCGGCACCGTTGTCTTTATCCTCATCGGCTTCAGCCTGCTGATGGGCGAGGACCTGCTGGGCTTTATCGGCAAACCCGGTTTTGACCTGTTCACGGCATACGAGAGCTTTGACTTCTCAGGCTTCGTATTCAATCTGGTTTTCTGTGCCACCACCGCCACCATCGTCTCCGGTGCCATGGCAGAGCGTACCAAGTTCCTGTCCTACTGCATCTATTCCGCTGTCATTTCCGCGCTGATCTATCCCATCGAGGCCCACTGGATCTGGGGCGGCGGCTGGCTGGCCCAGCTGGGCTTCCACGATTTCGCCGGTTCCTGCGCCATCCACATGGTGGGCGGCATTTCCGCCCTGATCGGCGCCAAGCTGCTGGGGCCCCGTATCGGCAAGTTCAACCACGACGCATCCGGCAAGGTCACCAAGGTCAATGCCTTCCCCGGCCACAGCATCGCGCTGGGTGCTCTGGGCGTGTTCATCCTGTGGCTGGGCTGGTACGGCTTCAACGGTGCAGCCGCCACCTCCGTGGAACAGCTGGGCTCCATCTTCCTTACCACCACCATTGCGCCGGCAGTTGCCACGGTGGTGTGCATGATCTTCACCTGGCTCAAGTACGGCAAGCCCGACGTGTCCATGTGTCTGAACGCTTCCCTGGCGGGCCTTGTGGCCATCACCGCCCCCTGCGATGTAACGGACTGCCTGGGTGCCTGTGTCATCGGAGCGGTTGCGGGTCTGCTGGTGGTCTTTGGCGTGTGGCTGCTGGATAACAAGCTCCATGTTGACGATCCCGTAGGGGCTGTGGCCGTCCACTGCATGAACGGCATCTGGGGCACCCTGGCGGTTGGACTGTTTGCCACCGATACCGCCCCCGGATACGCCATCGCCAACGCCTCCGGCAAGACGCTCACCGGCCTTCTCTACGGCGGCGGATTTGAGCTGATGGGCCTGCAGCTGCTGGGCTTTGCCAGCGTAGCCTCCTGGACTGCCGTGACCATCACCATTACCTTCTGCATCATCAAGGCCGCCATCGGCCTGCGGGTCTCCCGGGAGGAAGAGATCACCGGTCTGGATGCTACGGAGCATGGTCTCCTCTCCGCTTACGCCGGCTTCGCCATGCTGCCTGAGATGGTAACCGAGGACGCGGCTCCCCTGGTTGTCTCCGGCGATGTACCCGCGGCAGAGGTGATCCCCGTAAAGAAGATGCCCGCCTTCGAGGAGGGCACCGGGCCCAAGTTCACCAAGGTGGAGATTATCTGTAAAGAGAACCGGCTGGAGTCTCTGAAGGATGCCATGATGGGCATCGGAATCACCGGTATGACCGTGTCCCATGTGCTGGGCTGCGGCGTGCAGAAGGGCACTCCGGAGTATTACCGCGGCGTTCCCGTGGAAGTGAGCCTTCTGCCCAAGGTGCAGGTGGATATTGTGGTCAGCAAGGTGCCTGTCCGCACGGTGATTGAAACCGCCAAGAAGGTTCTGTACACCGGCCATATCGGCGACGGAAAGATTTTCGTATACGATGTGGAAAATGTGGTGAAGGTTCGCACCGGCGAAGAAGGGTATGACGCGCTCCAGGATGTGGAGTAACAAAGAAAGAATTCCGAGGGAGGGCCGCTTTATGCGGCTCTCCCGTGGGTTGGTTTTAGGGAGGAAACAGATATGTGTTCGATTATCGGCTACTGCGGCAGGCCCCTGCAGCGCTCTGCCTTTGATACCGCATTTTCCAGGACCCAATCCCGGGGCCCCGATGACACCCGTATTGTCGAGGCAGGGCAGGGTCTTTTGGGCTTTCACCGGCTTTCCATCATGGGTCTCCACCCGGAGGGGATGCAGCCGTTCACACTGAACGGGAACTGGGTGGTCTGCAACGGTGAGATTTACGGGTTTGAAAAAATTCGCCGGGAGCTTTCCGAGAACTACACCTTCGTCAGCGATTCCGACTGCGAGGTGCTCCTGCCCCTCTATGAGAAATACGGCACCGGGATGTTCGCCATGCTGGATGCGGAATTTGCCTGCATCCTCTACGACGGGAAGAAGCAGCAATTCCTGGCCGCCCGGGACCCCATCGGCATCCGCCCGCTGTACTATGGCTACGACGTTCAGGGTACCATTGTATTTGCCAGCGAACCAAAGAGCCTGCTGGGGCTTGTGGACCGGATTCTCCCCTTCCCTCCCGGGCATTACTACTGCGATGGGGAATTCCACTGCTATTGCGACATTGCCAAGGCCCGGCTTCCTCTGTCCGATGATCTGGAAACCGTCTGTAAAAACATCCGGGAAAAGCTGATCACCGGTGTCCGCAAGCGTCTGGTAGCCGACGCCAAGGTGGGCTTCCTGCTCTCCGGCGGACTGGATTCCTCTCTCGTCTGCGCCATCGCCGCCCGGGAAAGTGAGAAACCCATCCACACCTTCGCCATCGGCATGAGCGAGGATGCCATTGATTTGAAATACGCGAAGATTGTTGCCGACTACATCCACAGCATTCACACGGAGGTCATAATCTCCAAAGAAACTGTACTCGACGCACTGGAATCTGTTGTGGAACTGTTGGGAACCTTCGATATCACCACCATCCGGGCCAGCATCGGAATGTATTTGGTGTGCAAGGCCATCCACGAAACCACGCCGATTCGGGTTCTTCTCACCGGAGAGATTTCCGATGAGCTGTTCGGCTACAAGTACACCGACTTTGCCCCCTCCCCCGAGGCCTTCCAGGAGGAAGCCCGGAAGCGGCTGCGGGAGCTGCATATGTACGATGTGCTCCGGGCGGACCGCTGTATCAGCGTGAATTCTCTGGAGGCAAGAGTTCCCTTCGGCGATCTGGATTTTGTGGATTACGTCATGTCCATTGACCCCGCCATGAAGTGCAACGTATACGGAAAGGGCAAATACCTGCTCCGCCACGCTTTTGAGGGTCTGGGCTATCTCCCGGATGAAATTCTCTGGCGGGAAAAGGCAGCATTTTCCGACGCGGTCGGGCATTCCATGGTGGACTATCTGAAGGAGTATGCCGAGAGCTGCTATACCCAGGAGGAATACGAAATCCGCAGACAGCGTTTTCACCATGCTCAGCCCTTTACCAAGGAATCCCTGCTCTACCGGGAGATTTTCGAAAAATACTACCCCGGCCAGTCGGAAATGATCGCGGATTTCTGGATGCCCAACAAGGCTTGGGAGGGCTGCAACGTAACAGACCCCTCAGCCCGCGTGCTCTCGAATTACGGCGACAGCGGAAAGTAGGCAAACCCTGAAAACTTTTTTTGATTTTTTGCGCGAGAGATGCTATTCTTACTGTGGCTTTGAAAATGCCGGAATCCCGCTGGCGTCCGAACGTTTGCAAAGCGCATTGTAAGAACAATATGTCCATTCAAAAAGCATCCTGGCAGTTTTCAGGACGCCCAACAAATTAGGAGGAACAAACCAATGGAAAAGAAAGAACAGCTTTACGAGGGCAAGGCAAAAAAGGTTTTCGCCACGGAGGACCCGGAACTTCTCATCGTATCCTACAAGGATGACGCCACGGCGTTCAACGGTCTGAAGAAGGGCACCATCACCGGCAAAGGGGTCATCAACAACCAGATGAGCAACCGCCTCATGACCCTGCTGGGAAGCAAAGGAATTCCCACCCACCTGGTTCAGGAGCTGAGCACCCGGGAGACCCTGGTGAAAAAGGTCAGCATCGTCCCTCTGGAGGTCATCGTGCGCAACATCGCCGCCGGTTCCTTCTCCAAGCGCTACGGCGTGGAGGAGGGCGTGGTGTTCGACGCTCCTACGCTGGAATTCTCTTATAAAAATGACGCTCTGGGCGACCCCCTGCTGAATACCCGCCACGCACTGGCCCTGAAGCTGGCCACGCCCGAGGAAATCAAAACCATTGAGGACTATTCTCTGCACATCAACGAAATCCTGAAAGAATTCTGGGCCGGCTGCGGCGTGACCCTGGTGGACTTCAAGCTGGAGTTCGGCCGCTTAAGCGACGGCACCATTGTCCTGGCGGATGAGATCAGCCCCGATACCTGCCGCCTGTGGGACAGCGCCACCAAAGAAAAACTGGATAAGGATCGTTTTCGCCGGGATATGGGCGGCGTGGAAGAGGCCTACGCCACCATCATGGCCAGACTGGAAGCCAATCTGTAACAGGAGGAACGGGAAATCATGTCAAATACCGCAATTGTTGGCATCAACTGGGGCGACGAGGGCAAGGGCCGGATGGTGGACCTGCTGACCGAGGACTACGATATCGTGGTCCGCTATCAGGGCGGCGGCAACGCGGGACACACGGTCATCAATTCCTACGGCAAATTTGCCCTTCATCTGCTTCCCTCCGGCATTTTCCGGGAGGGTGTCACCAACATTCTGGGAAACGGCGTGGCGCTGGACCCCGAAAACCTCTGGCTGGAAATGCAGGACGTTATGGCCAAGGGCGTTCCCATCACTCCTGAGAATCTGAAAATCAGCGACCGGGCCTCCCTTCTGCTGCCCTGGCACCGGGAGCTGGACGCTCTGGAGGAGGCCCGGCTGGCCGACAAGAAGTACGGCTCCACCAAGCAGGGCATCGCCCCCTTCTATTCCGACAAATACCAGAAGAAAACCGTCCTGGCCGGAGAGCTTCTCCACCCCCAGCACCTGAAAGAGCACCTGAAGGATCTGATGGAGTGGAAGAATCTCACCCTGACCAAAGTCTACGGCGCCGAGGGCACCACCATGGACCAGCTGGAGGTCTGGATGGATGCCTACTGTGAGAAAATCCGCCCCTTTATCTGCGATACCGGCGCTTTCCTTCGTCAGGCCCAGGCGGAAGGGAAACGGATTCTCTTTGAGGCACAGCTGGGCGCCCTTCGCGACCTGGACTACGGCATCTATCCCTATACCACCTCCTCCAATGCCATTGCGGCCTACGCCTCCGTGGGTTCCGGCCTGCCCAGCGCGAAAATTGACAACGTGGTGGGCGTGGTCAAGGCCTACTCCACCTGTGTCGGCGAAGGCCCCTTCGTCTGCGAAATGTTCGGTCAGGAAGCCGAGGAACTCCGCACCGCGGGCTTTGAGTACGGCGCGAAAACCGGCCGTCCCCGCCGGGTGGGCCCCATCGATATCGTCGCCACCCGTTACGGTGTTCAGGTTCAGGGTGCCACCACCATTGCCCTGACCAAGCTGGATGTCCTGAGCTACCTGGACAGAGTCCCCGTGTGTACCCGCTATCTTCTGGACGGCCAGGAAACCGACGCCTTCCCCTTCCCCACCCTGCTGGCAGACGCGAAGCCCGTAGTGGAGTATATGGACGGCTGGAAGTGCGACATTTCCGGTGTCCGCCGCTGGGAGGACCTGCCCGAAGCCGCCCGGAAGTATGTGGAATATATTGAAAAAAGCATCGGCTGTCCCATCGGCTACGTCTCCGTCGGCCCGGAGCGGGACAGCATCATCCTGCGGTAAGGAGGAAGCGTATGACGGACAAATACGAATCCCCCCTGAGCAGCCGCTACGCCTCGGACTATATGCTCCGCCTTTTTTCCATGGACAAGCGGATTCAGACCTGGCGGCGTCTGTGGGTAGCCCTGGCCAGGGCCCAGCATGAGTTGGGACTGCCGGTTTCTATGGAGCAGGTGCTGGAGCTGGAAGCCCATATCGAGGATATTGACTACGCCTGTGCCTCCGCCCGGGAGAAGGAAGTGCGCCATGATGTCATGGCCCATGTCTACGCCTACGGCAAGGTAGCCCCGGGCGCCGCGGGCATCATCCACCTGGGCGCTACCAGCTGCTATGTGACGGACAACGCGGACCTGATTCTATACCGGGATGGACTTCGCTACCTTCGCAGAGAGCTGCTGAAGGTGATTGCCAACCTGAGCCGGTTTGCGGATCAGTATAAAGCCATGCCCACCCTGGGCTATACCCACTACCAGCCCGCCCAGCTGGTCACCGTGGGCAAACGAGCCACCCTCTGGATTCAGGATTTTCTCAGCGATCTGGAGGAACTGGACTTTGTCATTGACAGCATGAAGTTCCTGGGCTGCCGGGGCACCACCGGCACGGAAGCAAGCTTTGTGGAGCTCTATGCCGGGGATACGGAAAAAATCGATGAGATGAACCGGAAAATCAGCCGGGAATTCGGATTTACCAAGTGTTTCCCCGTCTGCGGCCAGACCTACCCCCGGAAAACCGACAGCCGCATTCTGAACGTGCTCTCCTCCATCGCCCAAAGCTGCTACCGCATGGCAAACGATATCAGGCTGCTGCAGCATGACCGTCAGGTAGAGGAGCCCTTTGAAAAGAACCAGATCGGCTCCTCCGCCATGGCCTACAAGCGCAATCCCATGCGCTCCGAGCGGATCTGCTCCCTGGCCCGGTACCTGATAGCCGACGCCATGAACGCCCCCATGACCGCCTCAACCCAGTGGCTGGAGCGGACCCTGGACGACTCCGCCAACCGGCGGATTTCCCTGCCGGAGGGCTTCCTCTGCGCCGATGCCATCCTCCGGCTGGCACAGAACGTGACCTGCGGCCTCCATGTCAATGACAAGATCGTGGAGAAAGCCGTCCGGGAATACCTTCCCTTCATCGCTACGGAGAATCTGATGATGGAGGGCGTGAAGCGGGGCGGCGACCGCCAGCAGCTTCACGAGATCATCCGTCAGTGCTCCATGGCCGCCACCGCCCGGATGAAGAACGGCGAAAGCTGGGATCTTCTTTCCGACCTTTCCGCCCACCCCGAATTCGGCATGAACCGGGAAGAGATGGCGTCGCTCCTGAACCCCTCGAACTTCATCGGACGTTGCCCCCAGCAGGTCACAGCCTTCCTGGCCCAAATTGCACCCCTTCTGTCCCAGGTTCCCCAGGGCGATGCGGAAATCAATCTGTAAAGGAGAATACCATGGAGGAAAAAATACTGGTATTGGACTTCGGCGGACAGTATAACCAGCTGATCGCCCGCCGGGTCCGGGAGCAGAATGTCTACTGCGAGATCAAGCCCTATACCATATCCATGGAAGAGATTCGCGCCTTCGCGCCCATGGGCATCATCTTCACCGGAGGCCCCAACAGTGTCTACCTGGAGGACGCCCCCCATATTGACCCGCAGATTTTCTCCCTGGGGGTGCCCATTCTGGGCATCTGCTATGGCTGCCAGCTGATGGCCCACAGCCTGGGCGGTCAGGTGACCGCGGCCCAGAAGGATACCGCCCGGGAATACGGAAAAACCGCCACCTATTACAACACCTCCTGCAAGCTCTTCAAGGGCATTCCGGAGCAGGCCATCTCCTGGATGAGCCACGGCGACTATATGGCAAAGGTGCCCGAGGGCTTTGACCTGGTGGCCCATACCGATGCCTGCCCCAACGCCGCCATTGCCGACGAGCGCCGGAGCTTCTATGGGGTGCAGTTCCACCCGGAGGTCAACCATACCCAGTACGGTGACCGGATGCTCCGGAACTTCCTCTACGAGGTCTGCGGGGCCAAGGGAACCTGGACCATGGGCGACTTCTGCAAGAACACCGTAGCCCAGCTCCGGGAAACCATCGGCCCCCGGGGCCGGGTGCTGCTGGCCCTGTCCGGCGGCGTGGATTCCTCGGTGCTGGCTGCTCTGCTTGCCGAGGCCGTGGGCGACCGTCTGACCGCCGTCTTTGTGGATCACGGCTGTATGCGCAAAAATGAGGGCGATGAGGTGGAAGCCGCCTTTGCCAAGTGGAACATCCACTTTGTCCGGGTGAACGCCGAGGATCGGTTCCTCGCCAAGCTCAAGGGCGTGGAGGACCCCCAGCGCAAGCGGCAGATCATCGGCGCCGAGTTCGGCTATGTATTCCTGGACGAGGCCATGAAATTCGGCATCACCAAGGAGGATTTCTTCGCCCAGGGCACCATCTACCCGGATGTGATCGAGTCCGGAGCGGGAGATGCCGATGTGATCAAGAGTCACCACAACAAGCTCCTTCCCCGGGAGGTCATTGAGCAGTTCCGGGCGGTTCTGGAGCCGTTGGATCATCTTTTTAAGGATGAGATTCGCCTTTTGGGCAAGGAATTAGGGCTTCCTGACTATCTGGTGCACCGTCAGCCCTTCCCCGGCCCCGGACTTGCCATCCGGATTCTGGGGGACGTGACCAAGGAAAAACTGGAAATCCTCCGGGACGCGGACTTCATTTTCCGGGAGGAAATCGCCAAAGCGAACCTGGGAGATATCTGCAGCCAGTATTTCGCGGTCCTCACCAACGCAAAAAGCGTGGGCGTCATGGGCGACGGCCGCACCTACGAAAACGTGCTGGCCCTTCGCAGCGTCACCACCAAGGACTTTATGACCGCGGAGTGGACCCGGATTCCCTATGAGGTGCTGGACCGGGTATCCGTGCGCATTGTCAACGAGGTGCCCCGGATCAACCGCATCGTCTACGACATCACATCCAAACCCCCCGCCACGGTGGAGTGGGAATAAACCACACCCGAATGAATCGAGAAACAGGAGGCAATTTATGTGCGGAATCGTCGGATACACCGGAACCCGAATGGCAGCGCCCATCCTTTTGGAAGGGCTGCGGCAGCTGGAATACCGCGGCTATGACTCTGCGGGAATCGCGGTGATTCACGATGGGCAGGTTTCCCTCAGCAAGGTCACCGGAAGGATTTCCGCCCTGGCCGAGAAAACTCAGGACGGAAAGCTGCTCCCCGGAACCACAGGAATCGGCCATACCCGCTGGGCGACTCACGGCGCGCCCACGGATGCCAACGCCCATCCCCACACCAGCAACGACGGCCGTTTTGCCGTGGTTCACAACGGAATCATTGAGAATCACGCGGAGCTCCGGGAGGAACTGATGGCTGCCGGCTACCGGTTCGAGAGTGAAACGGATACGGAAGTGGTAGTTCACCTGGTGGAGCAGTACTACCAGGGAGATCTGAAGCAGGCTGTCATGCGGGCTTCCTCCCGGCTGCGGGGTTCCTATGCACTGGGGATCGTGTGCTCCGATGCGCCGGATCATATTTTCGTCGCCCGGGAAGCCAGCCCCCTGATTCTCGGAATAGGCATCGGTGAGAATTTCTTTGCCTCCGATGTCACCGCTTTGGTTTCCAACACCCGCAATGTCATCTATCTGGATGATGGGGAATACGCAGAGCTGTCACCGGAGGGTGTCCAGGTCTACGATTGCGCCGGGCACCCCATCGGCAAGGAAGTGAGCCGGGTCACCTGGGACATTCAGGCGGCGGAAAAGGGCGGCTATGACCACTTCATGCTCAAGGAGATGACCGAGCAGCCCCGGGCCGTCAAGTCCACCATCACCCCCCGGATTCGAAACGGCGAGGTAAGCCTGGACGATATGGACATCGATCTGGCGGAAATCAACAAAATCGTGATCACCGCCTGCGGCTCCGCCTACTATGCGGGCTGTTCCGGGAAGTACGCCATTGAAAAGCTCACCCGCATCAGTGTTCAGACCGAGCTTGCCAGCGAGCTTCGCTACAATGATCCACTGATTGACGGGCATACCCTGCTGATCGTCCTTTCCCAGTCCGGTGAAACCGCGGACACCATTGCCGCCATGCGGGAGTGCCAGAGCCGGGGAGCCAAAGCCCTTGCCATTGTCAACGTGGTGGGCAGCACCATCGCAAAGCTGGCGGACTACTGCCTCTACACCTGGGCAGGCCCGGAAATTGCCGTGGCCACCACCAAGGGCTATACTACCCAGCTGACCGCGCTGTACCTGTTTGCCCTTTACGCCGGAAAAAAACTGGGCACACTGCAGGATGGGGAATATCGGAAGCTGATTTCAAGCCTAAAATCCCTGCCCAAGCTGATGCAGCAGGCCCTGGACATGAACCCTCATATCCCCACCCTGGCCAAAAAATATCACAACGCTGACTCTCTGTTCTTCATCGGACGAAATACGGATTACGCCGTAGCCCTGGAAGCGGCCCTGAAGATGAAGGAAATTTCCTATATCCATGCGGAAGCCTACGCAGCCGGAGAGCTTAAGCACGGCACCATCGCCCTGGTTCACGAGGGCCAGGGGGTGGTAGCTCTTTGCTGCAACGAGTCGATTCTGGAAAAAACCCTGAGCAATATCATCGAGGTCAAGGCCCGGGGCGCGGAGGTCCTGGCGGTGGCCTACAAGGGGAACCCGAAGATTCTCTCCTGTGCGGATGACTATCTGTACATCCCCAAGGTTCCCACCTTGTTCAGTGCCGCCGTGGAGATTCTGCCGCTGCAGATGCTGGCCTATTATGTGGCCCGTGAAAACGGCTGCGATATAGACAAACCCAAAAATCTGGCAAAATCCGTTACCGTGGAATAAAGGAGAGGAAGAACATGATAAAATATATCTTTGTGACCGGAGGGGTAGTTTCCGGTCTCGGCAAGGGCATTACCGCCGCTTCCCTGGGCCGCCTGCTGAAGTCCAGAGGGCTGAAGGTCGCCGCCCAGAAGCTGGACCCCTATATCAATGTGGACCCGGGAACCATGAGCCCCTACCAGCACGGCGAGGTTTACGTCACCGAGGACGGCGCGGAAACCGATCTGGATTTGGGCCATTATGAGCGGTTTATCGACGAGGACCTGAATCAATACTCCAATCTTACCACGGGAAAGGTCTACTGGAACGTTCTGAACAAGGAGCGCCGGGGCGAGTACCTGGGCTCCACTGTCCAGGTGATTCCCCATGTCACCAATGAGATCAAAGAGTTTGTCTACCGGGTGGGCAAAAAGACCGACGCGGACGTGGTCATCACGGAAATCGGCGGCACCATCGGCGACATTGAATCCCAGCCCTTTCTGGAGGCCGTTCGTCAAATTTCCCTGGAGGTGGGCCGGGAAAACAGCCTGTTCATCCATGTGACCCTGGTGCCCTTCCTCCGTGGTTCTGACGAGCACAAATCCAAGCCCACCCAGCACTCCGTCAAGGAGCTCCAGGGCATGGGCATCAATCCCAACATTATCGTTCTTCGGTGTGACGAGCCTCTGGAGGACGCGATTTTCCAGAAAATCAGCCTGTTCTGCAACGTCAAGCCCGACTGCGTGATTGAGAACAGGACCCTGCCCGTCCTGTACGAAGCGCCCCTCATGCTGGAGCAGCAGAATTTCTCCGCCATCGTCTGCCGGGAGCTGGGCCTGCCCGCCGGAGAGGCGGACCTGACGGAATGGAAGCAGCTTGTCAGCCGGATTTACACCCGCAGCAAGCGCGTCACCATCGGTCTGGTGGGCAAATACGTCCAGCTTCATGACGCCTATCTTTCCGTTGCGGAGGCCCTGCGCCACGCGGGCTACGCCCTGGACGCGGATGTGGATATCCGCTGGATCAATTCCGAAACATTGACTGCGGAAAACTATCGGCAGGAGCTGTCCGGGCTGGGCGGCATTCTGGTTCCCGGCGGCTTCGGAGGCCGGGGGATCGAGGGTATGGTTCTCGCCGCCAAATTCTCCCGGGAGGAGCGGATTCCCTATTTCGGAATCTGTCTGGGGATGCAGATCATGGTCATCGAGTACGCCCGCTGGGCGGGTCTGCCCGACGCCAACTCCGGAGAATTCGATCCGGACACCCCTCACAAGGTCATCGACTTCATGCCCGGCCAAAGTGATGAAATCAACAAGGGCGGCACCCTTCGTCTGGGGGCCTATCCCTGTGAAATAACCCCGGATACCACCATGGCCCGCTGCTACGGCACGACCCATATTCAGGAGCGGCACCGCCACCGGTACGAATTCAACAATGATTACCGTGATTTCCTGGTGGAAGCCGGCCTTACCTTAAGCGGAACCTCCCCCGACGGCCGTCTGGTGGAGACCGCCGAGCTGACGGACCGTCCCTTCCATGTGGGCGTTCAGTTCCATCCGGAGTTCAAGAGCCGTCCCAACAGACCCCATCCCCTGTTTCTTGGCTTTGTGAAGGCCAGTCTGGAGCAGGGCCTATGAGCATCCACGAAGAGTGCGGGGTATTCGGCGTCTACAGCCCGCAGCAGACCGATGTGGCCGGACTTGTATACTATGGCCTGTACGCCCTCCAGCACCGGGGCCAGGAGGGCTGCGGCATCGCGGTCAATGATGACGGGGTGTTTTTCTCCCACAAGGGCCTGGGGCTGGTCAGCGAGATTTTCAATCAGGAGGAACTGGCCAAGTTTCCCCAGGGCCGGCTTGCCGTGGGACACGTCCGCTACGGAACCACCGGAGGCAACAATCTGAGCAACTGCCAGCCCATAATGGTCAACCACCTCAAGGGCAAGCTGGCCGTGGCCCATAACGGCAATCTGAGCAATGCCCTGCCCCTGCGGCAGAGCCTGGAGCTTTCCGGAGCCATTTTCCACTCCACCTCGGATACGGAAACCATCGCCTACGTCATCACCCGGGAGCGGATCACCGCCCCTTCCATTCAGGAAGCGGTGAGCCGCGCCATGGACAAGCTGGAGGGCGCCTATTCTCTTGTGATGATGTCCTCCACCAAGCTGATCGCCCTGCGGGATCCCCACGGCTTCCGGCCGCTGTGCTATGGACTCCGGGAGGATGGAACCTATGTGGTGGCCTCGGAGAGCTGCGCCCTCAGTGCCGTGGGCGCGGAGTTTGTCCGGGATATCCTGCCCGGGGAGATTCTCACCATTGATTCTGGCGGTATCTCCAGTGACACCCGGCACTGCGGCACGGCTCCAAGACGGCTTTGCATCTTTGAGCATATCTACTTTGCCCGGCAGGACTCCGTCATTGAGGGCGTCAGCGTCCACGCCGCCCGGGTTCGGGCGGGAGCGGTGCTGGCAAAGGCCCACCCGGTGGACGCGGATATCGTCATCGGCGTGCCGGATTCCGGCCTGGACGCCGCCCTGGGCTACTCCCGGGCCTCCGGAATCCCCTACGGAATCGGCCTGGTGAAAAACAAATATATCGGCCGTACCTTCATTTCTCCCGGCCAGGACCACCGGCTGGATCAGGTGAAGATCAAGCTGAGCCCGGTCAGCAGCGAGGTCAGTGGAAAACGTGTCATTCTGATTGATGATTCCATCGTCCGGGGGACCACCTCCGCCCGGATTGTGACCCTGCTGCGAAACGCCGGGGCGAAAGAGATTCATATGCGCATCTCCGCGCCCCCCTTCCTCCACCCCTGCTACTACGGAACGGATATCGATTCCCGGGACCACCTGATTGCCTGCCGGCACAGCGTGGAGGAGATCGCAAAGATCATCGGCGCAGACTCCCTGGGCTATCTCCCGCTGGAGGATTTGAAGGAGCTGTGCGGCACAACGGACTACTGCAGCGCCTGCTTCTCCGGGTGCTACCCCACGCCCATCCCTGAGGATACCCGTAAGGATCAATTTGAGCAGAAGCTGTCCTCAAAACGGAAGGAGAACACGCAGGAATGATGCGACCCTATGACAGAAAGATTATTCTGGAGGACGGAACCTCCTACCCCGGATACGGCTTCGGATCCCCGGGGGATCGGGTTGCGGAAATCGTGTTCAACACCTCCATGGCGGGCTATCAGGAAATCCTGTCCGACCCCTCCTATACCGGTCAGGCGGTGGTCATGACCTACCCCCTCATGGGCAACTACGGCATGTGCCCGGAGGATTACGAAACCGAGCGCCCCACCGTCAGCGCCATGATCGTCCATGAATACAATGACACCCCCTCCAATTTCCGCAGCACCCACTCCCTTGGGGAGGTTATGGAACGGTTTGGCATTGCCGGGGTGTCCGGCGTGGATACCCGAAGCCTGGCGATGCACATCCGGGACAAGGGTACCTGCAAGGTGCTCATCACCGGGGCCGATGTTTCTCCCGCCGCGGGCATGGCCAAACTCCAGGCGCTGACCCTTCCCCGGGATCAGGTTTCCCGGGTCAGTACCCCTTCTGTCCGGTTCTCCCCCGCCCCGTCCCCCCGGTTCCATGTGGCGGCCGTGGACTGCGGCATGAAGGAGAACATCGTCCGCAGCCTCAATGCCCGGGGCTGCAGCGTGACCATTCTCCCCTGGAACACAACCGCCGAAGCTGTGGAAGCTCTGAACCCCGATGGCGTGTTCCTCTCCAACGGCCCCGGAGACCCCCAGGACGTGAAGCCCGTCATCGAGCTGGCTGCCCGGCTTCGTGGAAAATACCCCCTCTTCGGCATCTGCCTGGGCCACCAGATCATCGCCCTGTCCTACGGGGCCAGAACCTACAAACTGAAATTCGGCCACCGGGGCGGAAACCACCCCGTGAAGAATCTGCTCACCGGCAAGGTGGAAATCACCTCACAGAACCATTCCTACGCGGTGGACGAGAAGAGCCTGGGCGGAAGCGGCCTCACCGTAACCCACCGGAATCTCCTGGACAACACCGTGGAGGGCCTGGCTCACCCGTCTGACCGGGTATTCAGCGTCCAGTATCACCCCGAAAGCGCCCCCGGTCCCCAGGACAGCGCCTATCTCTTCGACCAATTTATCGCCATGATGGAGGATGCCGCAAATGCCTAAACGAACGGATATTCAGAAGATTCTGGTCATCGGCTCCGGCCCCATTGTCATCGGTCAGGCCGCGGAGTTCGACTACGCGGGCACCCAGGCCTGTCTTGCCCTGAAGGAAGAGGGCTATACTGTCATCCTCTGCAACTCCAATCCCGCTACCATCATGACGGACCCTTCCATTGCGGATAAGGTCTATATGGAGCCCCTGACCCTGGAATATGTGGCCCGGATTGTCCGATACGAGCGCCCGGATGCGATCATCCCCGGCCTCGGCGGTCAAACGGGCCTGAATATTGCCATGCAGCTGGAAAAGAAGGGCATTCTCAAGGAGTGCCACACCCGCCTTTTGGGCACCCCCAGCCGCAGCATCGAGCTGGCGGAGGACCGGGAGCTGTTCAAGGAGCTCTGTGAGCGCCTGGGCGAGCCGGTGCTCCCCTCCTCCATCGCCAATTCCATGGAAGAGGGCCTGAAAGCGGCGGAGGACATCGGCTACCCCGTGGTGCTCCGGCCCGCCTTTACCCTGGGCGGCACCGGAGGCGGCTTTGCAGACACAGAGGAAGAGTTCCGGGAAATCATGAAAAATGCCCTGGTGCTCTCTCCCGTCCATCAGGTGCTGGTGGAAAAGAGCATCAAGGGCTACAAGGAAATTGAATACGAGGTCATGCGGGATGCCAACGATACCGCCATCGCCATCTGCAATATGGAGAATCTGGACCCCGTGGGCATTCACACCGGCGACTCCATTGTGGTCTGCCCCTCCCAAACCCTGACCAACAAGGAATACCAGATGCTTCGGGACTCGGCGCTGAAGCTGATCCGGGCCCTGGGCATTCAGGGCGGCTGCAATGTCCAGTTTGCCCTGGACCCCCATTCCTTCCAGTATTACCTGATCGAGGTCAACCCCAGGGTGTCCCGTTCCTCCGCCCTGGCCTCCAAGGCCAGTGGTTACCCCATCGCCAGGGTATCCGCGAAAATCTGTGTCGGCATGACCCTGGATGAAATCCGCCTTGCCAACACCTGTGCCGCCTTCGAGCCCGCCCTGGACTATGTGGTCACCAAGATGCCCCGGTTCCCCTTCGACAAGTTCTCCGACGCCAACAACACCCTGGGCACCCAGATGAAGGCCACCGGCGAGACCATGAGCGTGGGCAGAACCTTTGAGGAAAGCCTGCTCAAGGGCATTCGTTCCCTGGAAATCGGGATCAACCATCTCTATATGTCCAAGTTCGACCCCTGGACCCGGGAGGAGCTGCTGGAATACATCCGTACCGGCACGGACGACCGGATTTATGCCATCGCTCAGCTACTCCGCCTGGGCACCGACTCTGGGGAAATTGCCGCCGCCACCCAAATTGACCCCTTCTTCCTGCGCAAGCTCCGGAATATCGTGGAAATGGAGCGCCTGCTCCGGGTTCACCCCGGCGACATCAGCCTCCTTCGGGAAGCGAAAAAAATGGGCTTTTCTGACAAAGCCATTGCGCGCTTCCAGTCCATGACGGAAGCTCAGGTCTACGCCCTGCGCAAAGAACACGGCATTCTCCCCGGTTATCGGATGATCGACTCCTGCGCCGGGGAATTTGACAGCTATATCCCCTATTTCTACTCCACCTACGAGCCCGGAAACGAATCCCTGGTGTCCGCGAAAAAGAAGATCGTGGTTTTAGGCTCCGGCCCCATCCGCATCGGCCAGGGCGTGGAGTTTGACTATTCCACCGTCCACGCCATCCAGACCATCCGCAAGGCCGGGTTTGAGGCCATCATCATCAACAACAACCCCGAAACCGTATCCACCGACTACACCACCTCCGACAAGCTGTACTTTGAGCCCCTGACCGCGGAGGATGTGATGAACGTGGTGGCTCTGGAGCAGCCGGAGGGCGTTATTGCCTCCCTGGGCGGACAGACCGCCATCAATCTGGCCAAGCCACTGACGGATTTGGGCGTGAACATCATCGGCACCGACTGCGCGGCCATCGAGAAAGCGGAAAACCGGGACGCCTTTGAAAAGCTGCTGAAGGAGCTCCAAATCCCCCAGCCCCAGGGCCGTGCCGTCACCCGCATCGAGGACGGTGTCCAGGCCGCCCGGGAGATCGGCTATCCGGTGCTGGTCCGTCCCAGCTTCGTTCTGGGCGGCCGGGCCATGCAGATCGTTTCCACTGAAGAGCAGCTGCGCCATTACCTGCGCACCGCCGTGGAAATCGACGAGGAAAAGCCTGTTCTGGTAGACCACTATATCCGGGGCAAGGAGGTGGAGATTGACGCCGTCTGTGACGGAACCAATGTCTTTGTCCCCGGCATCATGGAGCTGGTGGAGCGCACCGGTGTCCATTCCGGCGACTCCATCTCGGTTTACCCCTCCTTCTCCATCTCCAATAAGGTCAAGGGTCTGATATTGCAGTACGCCAAGAAGCTGGGCCCCGCCATCGGCATCCGGGGGCTATTCAACATCCAGTTCATCGTGGACCCCCAGGACCGGGTGTATATTATCGAGGTGAATCCCCGCTCCTCCCGGACGGTACCCTTCCTCAGCAAGGCAACCGGCTATCCCCTGGCGGATATCGCAACTTTGGTTTCTCTGGGAAAGAGCCTGCGGGAGCAGGGAATTTACGATCTGTACCCCGAGGAGAAAAAGCGGTACTATGTCAAAGCTCCAGCCTTCTCCTTCTCCAAGCTCCGGGGTCTGGACGCCTACCTGTCTCCCGAAATGAAGTCCACCGGCGAGGCCATCGGCTATGACAATTCCCTGACCCGGGCTCTGTACAAGGCCCTCCAGGCCTCCGGCGTGCGGCTGCAGAACTACGGCACGGTGTTCGCCACCATCTCCGACGAGGATAAGGAGGAAGCCCTGCCCCTGCTGAGAAGGTTCTATCAACTGGGCTTCAATCTGGAAGCCACCCCCGGCACTGCCGCGTTCCTGAAAGAGCACGGCATCCGCACCCGGGTGCTGCCTAAGGTAAGCGACGAATCCACGGACATCCTGGACGCCATACGATCGGGGTATATCACCTATGTGATCAACACCATGGACGTCCGCAGCGAGGACATCCATTCCGGTTCCAGCCGCATCCGCCGCTGCGCCGTGGAGAACGGCGTCACCATGCTCACCGCCCTGGACACGGTGCGTGTGCTTCTGGATGTTCTGGAGGAACTGACACTGGGCATCTCTACCATCAATGGCTGATCCAATAAAAAAAGCTGCCATTGCAGGCCGGTACGCACACCGGTTCGCAATGGCAGCTTTTTGATTTGTGCTTATCGGGCTTCTCAGCTAAGGAAAAATTTTGGGAACGAATTGACAATTTACAATTGACAATTGTGGAATCCCCTTCGGGGATGAGTGAAAATATGAGGAAAAAAGTTGTCAAGTCATCCGTCCCCTTGACACGCCGCTTGCTCCTGTCATCCCGAGCGAGCGCAGCGAGTCGAGGGATCCACCGTGTTCGTTCACATTTCAGCTTCATTCAGTGCGTATATCCTTCGACTCGCTGCGCTCGCTCAGGATGACAACGCAGGTGGAATTCAGGGAGGCTACATCGCACGGCTTCCCCGAAATGACAGCGTTTTTGTTACGCGGACTGTTCCGATACGGAAATAATTGTCAATTGTCAATTTTCAATTGTCAATTCGTGAACGAAAGCACCATATTGCTGACTTAAGCCTATAACCGCATTTTGATTTACAGGGATGCGATATCTCTCGCCACATGAACACCGCTGGCGGAGGCGTGGGACAGGGAGTGGGTAATGCCGCTGCCGTCGCCGATGATATAGAGTCCCGGGTACTTGCTCTGGAGCTTCTCATCCACCTCCACTTCCATGTTGTAGAACTTGACCTCCACACCGTAGAGCAGGGTATCGTCGTTGGCGGTTCCCGGGGCCACCTTGTCCAGGGCGTAGATCATTTCAATGATTCCGTCCAGAATCCGCTTGGGAAGCACCAGACTCAGGTCGCCGGGAGTGGCGCTCAGGGTGGGCGTCACAAAGGACTCCTCAATCCGGTTGGGGGTGGAGCGCCGTCCACGGATCAGGTCCCCGAAGCGCTGCACGATCACGCCGCCTCCCAGCATATTGCTCAGCCGGGCAATGGACTCACCGTAGCCGTTGGAATCCTTAAAGGGCTCGGAGAAATGCTTGGCCACCAGAAGGGCAAAATTGGTGTTCTCGGTCTGCTTGGCCGGGTCCTCGTAGCTGTGGCCGTTGACGGTGATGATCCCGTTGGTATTCTCATTGACCACCGCGCCCTTGGGGTTCATGCAGAAGGTGCGCACCCGGTCACCGTATTTCTGGGTGCGGTAGACGATCTTGCTCTCGTACAGTTCGTCCGTCAGGTGGGAGAACACCTCCGCGGGCAGCTCCACCCGGACGCCGATGTCCACACGGTTGGACTTGGTGGGAATTTCCAGCTCCCGGCACACGGTTTCCATCCACTTGCTGCCGCTGCGGCCCACGGAGATCACGCACTTTTCACAGGAATAGTTCCTTCCGGCGCACCGAATCCGGTATCCGCCCTCTGCGATTTCCACGGTTTCCACGGGGGTATCAAAGAAGAAGGTCACCCGGTCCTTCAGATAACCGTAGAGATTTTCCAGCACCACATAGTTGATATCCGTGCCAAGATGCCGCACGGAGGCGTCCAGCAGGTGCAGATCATACTGAATGCATTCCTTTTTGAATTTCGTTCCGGCAGTGGAGTAGAGCTTTGTCCCCTCCCCGCCGTAGCGCATATTGATCTGATCCACATACCGCATCAGCTCCAGGGCCTGCTTCTTGCCGATGTATTCATACAGCGTGCCGCCGAAATCGTTGGTAATGTTGTACTTTCCATCGGAGAAAGCCCCCGCGCCGCCGAATCCGCTCATAATGGAGCAGCTCTTGCAGCCGATGCAGGATTTCACCTTGTCCCCGTCTATGGGACACCGGCGGCGGTTCAGGGCGTGGCCCGCCTCGAATACGGCAACCCGCAGCTCCGGACACCGCTGGGTCAGCTCATACGCGGTAAAGATTCCTCCGGGTCCCGCGCCGATAATAATCACATCATAATCCATTTTCAGATTCCTCCGGGAACAACGCCCAATGTATTTGTGCAGGGAACGATTCCGTTCCCCATTTTTATGCTTTTGCATACCGTGTTCCGTCCGCAAGGCGGTAAATTGTTGTTTGCAGTTTTCAAACACCTTGTGTTGTTACCGTAGGGGCGGCTATTAGCCGCCCGAAACGTTACGGTTTTTGAGCATTTTCGGATAAAATGGACATTTCCGTAGTCGTCAGCAAAGCGGGCCAATTTATCCCTTAACTGCTTCATTCCGATATGCTTTTTAATTATACTACCATACTTTCCGTCTTTCTTCAAGTGCGGAAAGTCCTTATGCCTCCCCCACAAACAGCAGGTGGTTGGACATTCCCAGCAGCTCCGGTTTTTCGCAGATGTAGAAGTGATACCGAAGGTATTGTTCAAATCCCGCGTCATCCAGGGCGTTGATTTTCTCCTCCAGAAACTCGCTGGCTCCATCCGAGGCCACCTCCCGCAGGATTCGAATCCCGCCTTCCCGCAGCAGCGCCCGGCAGGCATCCACCGTGTGGAATACGAAGGGGAAATCCTGGAGCCGGAAGGTTTCCTTGTCATAGTCTCCATCGGTAAAATAATCCGGATGCCTTCTGAACTCCGTAAGGATCACAAAATCGTTGGAGATAAAGGCGAAAAAGAGTTTTCCCCCCGGTTTGCAGACCCGCTTTGCCTGGGCAATGCACCGGAGCTGTTCTTCTGTTTTCCCCAGATGGTACAGCGGTCCGAACAGCAGAACCGCGTCAAAGGAAGCCTCTTCATATCTGCTCAAATCCAACGCGTTCCCCTGGACCAGGCCAATGGCATCCTCCGGGGTCAATTTTGCCCGAAAGGCGCGAATATTGCTGTCCGCCAGCTCCAGGGCGCTGACCCGATATCCCTTCCGGGCAAAATACAGGCTGTACTCCCCCGCTCCGGCGCCCACGTCCAGAATTCTGTCCCCGGGCTTCACATATTCCTCGATGACCCTGACCGTGGTCAGAAATTCCACCCGGGCGGCTTTGGAATGATTCAGCCGGGTATCCTCATGAAACACCTCGTAGATTTTCTGAACACGCGTTTCCTCGTCCTCAATTTCCATGATCTGAAATATGTCCATGGTTACAGCCTCCCCAGAATCTGGGCACAAACCGCTTTGAAATCGCTTTCCCTGCAGCTTTCCCCAAATATTCCAATTACCATTTCTCATTTTTCCTTTCCAATCTCGAAGGCAAGCTCAAAGGCAAGCAGTACGATTTTTTCTTTTTCGTCCAGTCTGGCGGATTCCGGCAGGCTTCTGGGGTCCCAAGCGGAATGATCCAGATTATCCCCCGCATAGAGGAACTGGAAGAACTCCACCCCACGGAAATCGCACATGGCCTGCATGGCCGCGCATTCCATCTCCACGCAGATGGCCCTGGCCGCTTTTCTTGCTTCCATCTTCTCCCTTGTCTCCTGGTAGAAGGCATCCGTTGTCCAGGTTCCCCCTTCTACAAAAGGGTATCCCGCCCTTTCCAGCACCTTTTTGAATTCCGGAATGTATTTTTTGTTCACCGGAATCGTATCTGAAGCAGGGCAGTAATGATAGCTGGTTCCCTCATCCCGAAAAGCAAAGGTTGGGATAATGATCCCGCAGTCGGGAATATTCCTGTCCAGAACGCCGCAGTTCCCCATGAGGATAATCCGCTTTGCTCCCCGGGAAATGATTTCCTCAAAATGGCCCACACAGGCGGGAGCGCCCAGTCTCCCCTTGCACCAGGCAAAGCGCATCCCCCGGTAGGTAACCTCATACACGGGCCAGGCCGCGTCCACATCCCTGTTTTCCGCGATTTTCCTCCCTCCCAGGGCCTGCGCCAGGGACTGGAACAGCTTCCCGGAGAATACCGCCACAGCCGTCTCAGGAAAGTCCGGAAGGGGAGCATAACAATCCTCCGGGTTAATAATGGCACTGCGTTCCGGATCAAATTCCTCCAAAAGCATCTATTCTCTCTCCTTCCTGGGATTCCAGCGGTTCTGCCCAAACAAAAAGCGCCGGCCAAAGCCGGCGCCACGGAACACGGGAGGCATTCCCTACAATTCAGCATGGGCAGGACTTCGGACAAATCCGCAAAAAGAGAACCGATTTGTCTTCATCCTGATCACCCCTTCCATAATCTGCTGGTATCATATCACCCCTCCTTACCCTTGTCAAGGGAGGACTTTCCCCCTTTCAAATCTCCCTGGGCCGGGCCCTCCAGCAGCTTTCCGTCCTCTGAAAACCGGGAACCATGGCAGGAACAGTCCCAGCTCCGTTCCTGGCGGTTCCATTTCAGGGCGCAGCCCATATGGGGGCACCTGGGAACCGTGGGGCGGATCAGATTCCAAGCGCTGCTCGCCAGATTCTTCCCCAACTGGGGCCGAAGAATCCTCCGGGAGGGCTCAAACAGCGCCGATATGCTGTTTTCCCTGCCCTGAACCAGGTCCGCCAGCAGCATGGCCGCCGTCATGGCCCCGGTCATGCCCCACTTGCTGAACCCTGTTGTCACAAAAAGGTCTGGGTTTTTAGGAGAATATTGCCCGATATAGGGCATTCCGTCCAAACTCATACAGTCCTGGGCCGCCCAGCGGTACCGGATTTTGGCCCCGGGGAAATACAGCTTCGCGCTTTTCTCCAGTTTCTCCCAGCCGCCGCTTTTGCAGCCTGTCCGCCCGGAAGCGCCCCCCAGCAGCAGAATATCCCCCGCCATCCGCAGGGAAAGCCGCTCCCGGTCCGTCCCCAAATACATTCCGGAAATCTTTCCCGCATTCTCCAGCCCCAGGACATAGGACCGGTCCTGATAAAGCTTCAGAGGGAACAGCCCTATCTTGTTCCACATGGGGAAATGGGTTGCCACAATGGTTCTCTGCGCCGAAATGCTTCCGTTTTCCGTCTGATACCGTTTCCCGTCGAAGGAAAGAACCCTGGTATGCTCATAAATCCGCAGTCCGTTGGAAATCCCGCCCAGAAATTTCAGCGGATGAAAGCTGGCCTGATCCGGAAACCGAATGGCTCCTGTCACCGGGAAAAGCAGCGGAAGGTTTCCGCACCATTCCGCCTTCGCTCCGATCCGCTCCAGGGCATCCAGCTCCAGGTCCAGTGCCTCCGGGTCCTCCCGGCAATACAGGAAGCTGTCCTCCGTCTGAAAATCACAGTCCAGCTTGGCGCAAAGCTCCCGGTAACGCTCCAAGGCTGCTTGATTGGCCCGGTAATAGGCTCCCGCCCCCTCCGCGCCGAATCTGCGCAGCAGCTTCTCATAAACCATGCCGTGCTGAGAAGTGATTTTGGCGGTGGTCCCCGCAGTGACGCCGGAGAGGATCCGGTCTGCCTCCACAAGCGTATAGTCGATTCCACGCTGTTGAAGCTCCCAGGCGCAGAGAATCCCCGCAATGCCGCCCCCGATGATCAAAACATCCGTCTGCAGTTCCCCTGCAAGGGACGGGAAACCACCGATTTGTGAGGTTTTTTCCCATATTGATTCCATATTCCATTCCCCCTCATTCCAGTATGCGCAGGAACCTGCCGCCTATGTACTTGACAGCGCCGCTCCATTGAACTAAAATATAACTGTAGCGGTGCAATCGCTGCCGGACCGCTTCCCACAAGAAAACTACGGAAGGTGATCAAATGTATCGAATTTTGGATTTAAACCCCCAGTTGAAACCCTACGCAGGCGACATTGATCTTCGGATGTTCCTCTACCGGGCCACCAAGAACCGTCTGCTTCCTCAGGGGGGTACGCTCAATGAGTTTGCCAACGCCCACAATTATTTCGGCTTCCACCGGGTGGAGGGGGGCTGGGTCTACCGGGAATGGGCACCCAGCGCCTATCAGCTCTACCTGACCGGCGATTTTAACGGCTGGAACCAGACCAGC
The DNA here is from genome assembly GCA_004555705.1 of Clostridiales bacterium. Taxonomy (GTDB): domain Bacteria; phylum Bacillota; class Clostridia; order Oscillospirales; family Oscillospiraceae; genus Faecousia. The sequence continues at coordinate 29,540 of SFHI01000010.1, forward strand.
CATCCTCTGAAAAAGCTGGGAAACGGCAACTGGGAGCTTTTCCTGGAGGGTGAGGACGCGCTCTGGGACGGCTGCAAGGTAAAGACCGTGGTGGATGCCAACATGACCCGCACCGAGCACATCCCCCTCTACGCCCGCCGGGTAACCCAGGACCCCCACACCATTACCTGGTGCGCCGAAGTGGTGGACGAAGCGAAGGTGTTCCCCTGGACCGACGCTGATTTCACCGGCGAGGACGAGCTGTACATCTACGAGGCCCATGTGGGCATGGCCCAGGAGGAGGGCAAGGTTGGCTCCTACCGGGAGTTCGCGGACAACGTCCTTCCCCATGTCAAGCACGCGGGCTACAACACCATCCAGCTCATGGCCATTATGGAGCACCCCTATTATGGCAGCTTCGGCTACCAGGTATCCAGCTTCTATGCCGCCTCCAGCTGGTTCGGCAGACCGGAGGACCTGAAATACCTGGTGAATAAGGCCCACGAAATGGGCATCCGGGTGCTGCTGGATGTGGTGCACTCCCACGCGGTGAAGAACACCGCCGAGGGCATCAATATGTTCGACGGCACCACCTGGCAGTTCTTCCACGACGGACCCAAGGGCGACCATCCCGCCTGGGGTACCAAGTGCTTTGACTACGGCAAGGACGGCGTCATCCACTTCCTGCTGAGCAACCTGAAATTCTGGATGACCGAGTACCATTTCGACGGCTTCCGCTTCGACGGCGTCACCTCCATGCTCTACCACGACCACGGCCTGGGCACGGACTTCAACTCCAATGACAAGTATTTCTCCTACAATACCCACACCGAGGCCATCACCTACCTGCAGCTTGCCAACGAACTGATCCGCCAGGTGAACCCCAAGGCCGTCACCATTGCCGAGGATATGTCCGGTATGCCCGGTATGTGCCTGCCCATTGAGGACGGCGGCATCGGCTTTGACTACCGTCTGGGCATGGGTCTGCCGGATATGTGGATTCGCACCGTGAAGGAGCGCAAGGATGAGGACTGGGATATCGCCGGGATGTGGGGCAGTATGTGCCTGCGCCGCCCGGGGGAAAACACCATCGCCTACGTGGAGAGCCATGACCAGGCCCTTGTGGGGGACAAGACCATGATCTTCCGTCTGGCGGACGCCGCCATGTACACCGACATGGAGAAATCCACCCACAATCTGGTCATTGACCGGGCCATCGCCCTGCACAAGATGATCCGTCTGTTCACCCTGGCGGGGGGCGGCGAGGGTTACCTGAACTTCATGGGCAACGAGTTCGGCCATCCGGAGTGGATCGATTTCCCCCGGGAGGGCAACGGCTGGAGCTTCCATTACTGCCGCCGGCAGTGGAGCCTGAAGAATAACGGCCTGCTCAAATACCAGTGGCTCAATGATTTCGACCGGGATATGATCCACCTGACCAAGGAGAATCACCTGTTCACCCAGCGGATGGGAGATTTGCGGCTGATGAAGGCCCCGGAGAAAACCATCGTATTCTCCCGGAAGGGGCTGCTCTTCGCTTTTAATTTCCACCCCAGCAAGTCTCTGACCAATGTGCTCGTCCCGGTCCAGGATGCTGCGGAATATACGGTCTGCCTCTCCAGCGACGACAAGCAGTACGGCGGCCAGGAGCTCATCGCTCACATGACCTACCCCACCAAGGAATTCGACGGAAAGCAGTATGTGGAGCTCTACCTCCCCGCCCGTACCGCCGTTGTCCTCAAGGAGAAGAAGCTCCCCAAGCCCGAAGTACCCAAGCCAGAGGCCGAGGCACTCAAGCCCGGAAAATCCAAGTAAGCTCTCAAAAAATGGATCGTACCGAAGCCCCCCGGTACGGTCCATTTTTCTGTTCGCCGTCCCGGCGCATTCGCACAGCCTTGATTTTCGGGTCCCCTATGGTATAATGATTCCATCATTTCGACTTGTGAGGATTTCCCATGGCAGATCAATATCAGATTCTGGTTGTGGACGATGATTTATCCATCGTCAGCATCCTGGAGACCGCCCTGAACCAGGCGGGCTACTGTGTGCTCACCGCTTACGACGGCGAAACCGCCTGCCGGGTCGCCCAGACCAGGCGCCCCCATCTCATCATCATGGATGTGATGATGCCCCAGTGCAACGGTATTTTGGCCACCATGCGTATCCGGCAGCAAAGCAATGTTCCCATTTTGATGCTGTCCGCCAAGGCGGAGGGCTCCGACCGGGTGCTGGGGCTGGAAGCCGGAGCCGATGACTATCTGGTGAAGCCCTTCTACCAGCAGGAGCTGCTTGCCCGGGTGAAGGCGCTGCTGCGCCGCTATGACACCCTGGGCTCCATCCGGGAAACGCAGTCCGATGACCGGATTCAGATCGGGGATGCGGTGCTGGATACCTCCAAGAAGCAGCTGATCGTCCGCGGCGACCCCGTTCGCCTCACCGCGACGGAGTATAAGCTTCTTCTGGTGCTGATGTCCAATCCGGGCCGGGTCTTTACCGCGGAGGAACTCTACGAACGGGTCTGGGAAAGCGACGCCTACGCCGTGGAGAACACCGTCATGGTACACATCAGCCGCATCCGGGAAAAGCTGGAGCTGAATCCCAGAAAACCGGAATACCTGAAAGTCGTTTGGGGGATTGGTTATGTCTTTGAAGCGCCGTAATTTCATTGCGCTGGGGCTTCTCCTGTTCGCTGCCATCGGCTTTTCCATAGGCCGAACGCTCCTGAAGGATTCTACGGGACATGAAACCGTGGAAGCCACCAGCATCCTGGCAACGGAAATCCCGGAACAGGCCACAACCTCCCCCGGCGTTGCGCAACCCGTTCCGGAAACAACGCAGCCCGGGACAAGCAGAGCTTCTGACCCGGCAAACCGTGGCATCAGAAGGTTCCTGGGATACGGCCTCTGCTTTGCCGCTGCCGCCGCAGCCATTGGGGCGGTCTTTGGCCTGCGGCAAACCGCGCCGGTTCTGGGGCCGGACGGCATCGGTATGCTCGCCGGATTATTCTGCATCCTCTATTACATGGCAATCAATGCCGAATACATGATGTGGAGCTACCTTCTGGATATTTGGGTCACCGCCGCCAGCATCCTGGCCGCCTCCGTCATCCTGTTTTCCATTCGGGAGCTTTGGGGCTGGGCCTGGGCAAAATTCAGCTTGTCCTGGTGCCTTGTCCGTCGTCTTTCCAAAAACGTGCCCTCCCCTCAGCGGGCGATGCTGGTTTTTTCGGGATGGATTTTTCTCTCCCTTACCGGTATCCTTCTCACCCAGTTATGGTACGATCAATTCAGCTTTGGTTTCCTTGCCGCAGCCATCTTTGGTTTTATGGGCCTGCGCCTGTACGGCAAAGACCTGAATCACCTGGGGGAGCAGCTGAACAACCTCTTCCGGGGCCTGCCCGTCACCTTAAAAGAGGACAGCACGTTTTCTCAAACCGAGGCCCAGCTGCTTACGGTGCGCCTTCAGCAAGAAGAAGCCATCCGCGCGGCAGTTACCAGCGAACGGTTCAAGGTGGAGCTGATCTCCAACGTTTCCCACGACCTGCGCACGCCCCTGACCGCAATTCTGGGCTACAGCGAGCTCCTGCAAAAGGAAACGCTGTCACCGGAGGGGCAGGAACAGCTCCGCCTGCTGCATCAGAAAGCGGGCTACATGAGTGAGCTTGTGGAATCCCTGTTTGAGCTTACCAAGGTTTCCAGCGGCGTTGTGGAAGCGAAAAGGGAAGAAATCGACCTGATCCGCCTGCTGGAGCAGACCATAGGCCTGTTTGACGATCAGCTCACCCGGGCGGGGCTGGTTGTCCGGCGGGATTACACCTCCGACACAATTCCCATCATCACGGACGGAGCCCGGATGCACCAGGTATTCGCCAATCTCCTGGGCAACGCCATCAAATACGCCCTTTCCGGAACCCGAATCTATCTGGAGGTTAAGGAAACCGGGGAAAGCTGCCTGATCCGAATGGTAAACACTTCCTCCTACGAAATGGACTTCAAGCCGGAGGAAATCCTGCAGCGCTTTGCCAGAGGGGATAAGGCACGCTCCACCAAGGGAAGCGGCCTGGGCCTGGCCATCGCCCAGACCTATACGGAGTCCGTAGGCGGCAGCTTCCGAATCGGCATTGACGGAGACCAGTTCAGCGCCATCGTAGAACTGCCAAAAACTGAAAGAAATCTGTAAGACTTTTATCGGCTCTTTTGAAAGATACCCCCTGTACCATTTTGGCAACAGGGGGTGCTTTTATGCAGAAACAGAAAAACTTCATTCATTGCAAACCGGATGTTCCCAGCCTGCTCCGCAGGGGCATCCTGTGCTGGCTGACAGCCGTGACAGCGGAATATTTCCTTCTTCCCGGGAACCTCCGGGACCTGGCATCGCTGGCCGGCCTGGCGCAAATGTCCCTGCCCCGGCTGGCCGGGATTTCCAGTTCCGGCTTTCTTATTCTCTCGTTGCTGTCCGCGTTTGCGGATACGGCCCGGGCGGAACGCTGGGGAATTTTGGGGGTACTGGGAGTTCTGGCGGTCGCGTCCCTCCGCGCGTCCTTTACCTGGCCGTTCCTCGGGGCCTGTGCATTGGTTGTGCTGTGTGCTCTTGTTTATGCGGTCTTTGGGTGGAATGGGCATCCGGAGCCCGCAGTCCGGCCAAAAACAACCTCTAAGAAGTATCCTTGGATCACCGGGGCACTTGCCGCCGCGTTCTTCCTCTTCGTCACCGCGTGGACAGTGGGTAGGGTTTACACATTCAGTACGCCAACCTATGATTTTGGAATTTTCTCTCAGATGTTTCACTATATGAGAAGCACCGGACTTCCCATGACCACCCTGGAGCGGGATGGCCTCCTGTCCCATTTTGATGTCCACGTTTCCCCCATCTATTACCTGCTTCTCCCCTTCTACGCTTTGGCGCCGTATCCTGCCGCCTTGCAGGTGCTTCAGGCAGCCGTCATTACCTCCTCCGTGATTCCGCTCTGGAAAATCGGGAAGCTCCACGGCTTTTCCGGCGCGGGGAATATGCTCCTGTGCGCGGTCCTTCTCCTGTACCCGGCCTACTCCGGAGGAACCGGCTATGACATTCACGAAAACTGCTTTCTCACACCGCTGCTCCTGTGGCTGTTCTACGGAATTGATTCCGGGAAATCCATCGTAACCGCCTCCGCCACCATCCTCACCCTGATGGTAAAGGAGGACGCGGCCGTGTATACTGCCGTTATCGCCCTGTGGCTGGTGGTGAAAACAGTCCTTCGCTTTCAGAAGGGGGATAGCAAAACCCTCATAACCGGAATCGCCCTGCTGGCATTCTCCCTTGCCTGGTTCATGCTGGTCACCGGATACCTTTTCGCGCATGGCGACGGAGTGATGACCTACCGGTATCAGAACTTCCAATACGACGGCGCATCCTCCCTGATGACGGTCATCAAATCCGTACTCCTGTGCCCCATGAAAGCGGTCTATGAGTGCGTGGACCGGGAAAAGCTGGGCTTTCTGGCCATCACCCTTCTTCCGCTTCTCGGTTTTCCCATACTCACCCGGCGGTTTGAACGATACATCCTGCTGATCCCCTATCTTCTGGTGAATCTGATGTCGGACTACCGCTACCAGCATGATATCTTCTTCCAATACACCTTCGGCTCCACCGCCCTGCTGGTCTATCTGACAGTGGTCAACCTGAAAGAACTGCGGATTCCATGGCAGCGCCTTTCCCTGCTTACAGCAGCCGCCATAGTCTGCGCGGCGTGCTTTGCAAGGGTGATCGTTCCAAAGGCAATGACATACCCCGTGCAGGCTGTCCGTTCCTTCCACACCTATCAAACCCTCCGGGATACCCTTGCGGACATTCCGGAAAATGCCTCCGTAGCAGCGCCAACCTTCTGCACGACCTTCCTTTCCCAGCGGAATATCCTGTATGATTTGCGGTATTGCTCCCTGGAGCATCTGCTTGATAGCGACTATGTCGTTATCAAGATTTCCTCAGAGGGCGATTACAGGAAATTTTCCTCAGGCGAGAGAAACGACGGACTATCCAATCTGATTAAACTCCTTGGTCAAAACGGTTTTCATTTGAAATCCATGATTGTGGATGAGCTTGTGATCTATCATAAAGCAACACCGTAATATAACGCTGCACGTTTCTTTCAGAATTCTATCGACGGACTCAGCAAACCGTTAAATTGGTGTTTGCAGGGATGCGTCCCAAATTACCTGTCATTGTCATGAAAAAGCTGTCATTGCGAACCAGCGCGCACGCTGGTGTGGCAATCCCCCGGTTAGAAGAGAAATGTACCGAATAGTGCCCGGAAGAATGGGAATCGCTGCGATTTTTGGTGGTAATCGTTACCTGGTTCCATTCATCCGGGGGATTGCCACGCCAGTGTGCGCACTGGCTCGCAATGACAGCGTTTATTTGCCAAACACCGATTTTCCGATCTGCTGAGGAAATCCGAATACAGTCAATTCAACGACTTCCAAATATTCTCATTTTGAATGTGGTCGCACATTTCAAAAAACGGGCATCCGGAACGGAGAACTGTTCCGGATGCCCGTTTTAGCTTTTCAATCAATCGTAATGCCGGATGCCCTGCCGCCTCAGGCCTGCAGGTCCTGCAGGGGGGTGATATACTGCTCCCGGCGGCGGTTTTTCTCCCGACGGTAAGCCTCGTCGTTGCCCGCATGGATTTCCCGCAGGTATTCATAGTGGTTGTGGAGGATCGCCTCATTGTTCCGGGCCAGCATCATCACGGCGATGGAGGAGCACTGGTCAGCGGCACGCTCCAGGTAGGTCAGCGACTCCATAAATACCAGGCCGCTGCCCACAGAGCAGGCGCCCTTTTTCAGCCGTTTGGTGTGCCGGTCCCGCAGGATCATCACCATATCGTCAATGGTTTCCTCCAGGGGCTCGATGGCCTTGGCAGCCTCGTTGTCATTGCGGCCAAAGGCATCCACCGTGACGGTCAGAATCTCGTTGACGGCAGCACAAATCAGCTCCAGCTCCCGCTTGGCTATATCCGAGAAGCTGGTTTCCTCTGCCCGGATACGTTCCGCCAGTTCCACCAGGTTGGTGGCGTAGTCGCCGATGCGCTCAAAATTGGGAACCGTCTGCATCAGCATATCCAGCTGGCGATCCTCCTGCTCCGTCTCCACGGCCTTGCTCAGGCCGATGAGGAACCGGTCGGAGGCATCCGCAAACTGATCCAGGCAGTCCTCGTCCGCGTTGATATCCGCCAGAGGCGCTTCGCTGTACTCGATCAGCACGCTGCAGCTGCGTTCAAAATTGGTTTTCGCGATCAGGCCCATGGCAGCAACGGCCTTGGTTGCCTCGGAAACTGCCACCGCAGGCGAGATATACAGCTTTTCGTCCAGGGTATGCAGCTCCGGATGGCGCTGCACCTGGGGCTTATCGTCCCGGACAATGGCCATGGACAGCTTCACCAGCACATTGGTAAAGGGTACCAGGGCCACGGCTGTCAGCAGGTTGAACACCGTCTGGAAATTGGCGATAACGCCGCTGTCCACACTTCTCGTCCAGTAGTCCGCGCCGAACACGGAATTTGCCTGCATGATGGACATGACCACCATAAACAGCACCGTACCGATGGTGTTGAACAGGATGTGCACCGCACCGGTCCGCTTGGCGTCCTTGGAGGTGCCGATGGAGCAGACCATGGCGGTGGTCACGCAGGTGCCCAGGTTGATGCCCATGATCACAGGATAGGCCATGGCAAAGGTAATCCCGGACCCGGGAACCGCCGCCACCGTCTGGAGCATACCTACCGTTGCGGAGGAACTCTGGACAATCACCGTCAGGCCCAGGCCTACCAGAATACCCAGAATGGGGTTCTCCAGAATTCCAAGGAACGCGGTAAAAGCGTTGGTTCCAATCAAGGGTTTCACGCCGCTGGTCATAAGGTTCAGTCCCACAAACAGCACGCCGAAGCCCACAAAAATATCGCCGATGGTTTTGGAGGATTTGGTTTTCACAAACATCAGCAGAATGATGCCCACCACAAGAGCCACGGGAGCCAGAGTGTCGGTATCAAACAGCATCAAAAACCAGTTATCCCCCGCCTCAATGGAGGACAGACGGATGATCTGCGCGGTGATGGTGGTGCCGATGTTGGCACCCATGACGATGGAAACGGCCTGCTTCAGGGTCAGCACCCCCGCGCCGATCAGAGCGACGGTGAGCACGATGGTGGCCGTGGAGCTCTGGATCACAGCCGTGACCAAGGCGCCGGTCAGAATGCCAATCAGCACATTCCCGGTAACTTTTTCCAGAACACGCTTCAGCGCTGCGCCTGAGCTGTTCTTCAGGCCGTCGCCCATGACCTCAATTCCGTACAGGAACATGGCAAGACCGCCCAGAAGCTGGATAATTGCACTCACAATCTCCATATTTTTCTCCTACTACTTCTCTTTAGGATGCCCACCTGGGTACTATCTTATTATAGGGAATCTGTGGGGAAATGTACAGTGACAATATATGAATAAATTCCTTCAAAAATTTCCGGAAATTTTATCGAAACCGCCAGTTATTTTCCTGTGGAACCGAATCCGCCCGCGCCCCGGCCCGTGTCGGACAGCTTTTCCGCCTCCTGGAAGCCCGGCGTGAACACCGGAACGATCAGCAGCTGGGCCACCCGCTCCCCCGGTTCAATGCTCTGGGTTTCTCCGCTGTGGTTGTGCAGCACCACCCGAAGCTCCCCCCGGTAGTCGCTGTCGATGACGCCCACCTTGTTGGCGGGGGCCAGCCCCCGCTTGGCGCCCATGCTGCTTCTGGCAAAAACCAGCCCGGCATAGCCTTTGGGAATCTCCATTGCCACCCCTGTGGGGATCATGGCGCTTTGCCCCGCCGGGATTTCCACTTTTTCCTGCATACAGGCGTACAGGTCCGCACCCGCCGAGGCCTCCGTGCCATAGGTGGGAATCCGCGCGCCGGGGCGCAGCAGCTTTACAGCGATTTTTTCCATTATATCATTCCCTTTCTGTCTCCCTGCCAGTCCTCCCAGAGCACGACCGTTCCGGAAGCAAGCGACGCAGGTACATCAATGATCCGCTGGTTTTCCGAGCCACGGAAGCGCAGGGAGAGGTTCTTCTTCGCCTCCACGAAGGGCCCATCCACCAGCACATCCAGGTAGCTTAAATATTCCCGGGTGATTTCCCAATCCCCCAGCTTGCCCGAGAGGATATCCCGGTCAAAGAGGTAGCCGGAAAAGGCCCAGATGGTTTTTCCCGGATATTGCTCCTTCACCCGCCGCAGCAGCTCCACCACAGCCCCCTGGTTCTGGGGCTCAAAGGGCTCCCCGCCCAGCAGGGTCAGGCCCCGGATATAGCCGGGCTTCAGCATATCCAGTATTTCCTGAATGGTGTCCTCCGTAAAGGGCTTTCCGTACCCAAAATCCCAGGCCACCTCGTTGAAGCATCCGGGACAGTGGTGGGTACACCCCGAAACAAACAGGCTGATCCGCACACCGGGGCCGTTGGCAATATCGCAATTTTTGATTTCCGCGTAATTCATGTCAATCCGCCACATCCTTTACCCATTGGATTTTCTGCCCAACCGGGAAAACCACCCGAAGCTCATGGGCCAGAGGATTCCCGCCGTCAGCACCACCAGAAAATACCGTACCATCCGGGCCGCCATGCGTCCGCCGAATACCCAATCCAGCGGGGCCCGCAGTCCCTCCTTCACCAGAAGAACCACCGCCAGCCCCAGAACCACCTTCAGAATCTGGGCCCACCAGCAGGCCTTTGCAGAGAAATTCACATATTTTTTCTCCACAGGATACACCACCGCGATTCCCAGCATACATCCCAAAAGTGTGTACGCGTTCTTCACACCGGAGGCCAGGTTCTCCTGGTCCACATCCGCCGGGAAAGGCCAGCAGGTGGTGTAAAGCAGCAGCCCCACCGCCATGGCCGTGAGCAGTGGGATCAAAACCAGCATCCCCCGGTCCCCTTCCAGCATCCACCGGCGAAGCAGCCACACCAGCACCAGTGCCATTCCTGCCCCCACAAGCACATCCGCCGGGGTGTGAACTCCCAGGTACATTCTGGACAGCGGAACCAGCACGCACAGGGCAATGCAGACCCCCTTCACCCACTTGTTTTTCGAAGCGGCGGCAATGGCCCCGAAGGTCCCCACCGCGCTCTGGGAGTGGCCGCTGGGGAAGCTGTACCCGTCAGCGGCTTCCCGGGCCTGTTCCAGAATGGTGAAATTGGGGTCCAGCACCCAGGGTCTGGGGACACGGCACACCAGCTTCAGGAACTGGTTGGCCATGGTGCCCGCGAAGCCCACCGCCATGACATAGTAGCCCTTTCGCTTGTCCACGCACCAGAACACGATCAGCGCCGCCACCAGGAAGGCCGTCTCCTCCCCCAGCCTGGTGATTGCCAGCATAAATTCATTCAGTCCCGGCATTCTGATGGATTCCAGAAAATACAGGATATTCATCAGCAGTCCTCCTTTCACTTGCTGCTTCCAGTATAGCACAGGCGCCCGGGAAATACCAGAGGCAAAATGGCCGCCGTACCGGACGGCGGCCACTGCGGCTTACTTCGCCCCTCTGCGGGAACGCTTTTCCTTCTCAGGTTCGTCGGGATAATCTGCTTTGTACTGCTCCCAGGCCTCCGGGAGGCCGTTTTTCTGCAGCCCACGCCGAACCAGCTTCTTGACAATATCATAAATCACCGCGAACAGCGGGACGCAGACCACCATGCCCACAAGTCCCCACAGGCCGCCGAACAAGGTAATGGAGAACAGCACCCAGAAACTGGAGAGGCCCGTCCGGTCCCCCAGGATTTTGGGTCCGATCACATTTCCATCCAGCTGCTGCAGTGCCAGAATAAACACCGCGAACCACAGCGCCTTTCCGGGACTCTCGATGAGAATCAGCAGAATGGAGGGAACCGCGCCGATAAAAGGTCCGAAGAAGGGAATGATGTTGGTGATGGCAACTATGGCGCTGATCAGCAGCGCGTTGGGGAAACGAAACGTGATGCAGCCGAGATAGCAGAGGACGCCGATGATGGCGGAATCCATAATCTTTCCGTCGATGAAACCGCCGAACATCCTGTCCACCACGGCGGCCTCCTCCAGCACCAGCTCCGCCCACTTGGGCTTCAGGACGCTCCGGAGCACCAGGATGCTCTGCCGTTTGAATTTCTTTCTGCTGGCCAGCAAATACACGGCCACAATCAGTCCGATCAGGAAGTTCTTCAGGAACAGCAGCACCTTCCACACGCTCATGCCCACACCGCTGACCAGATTGGAAATCCCCGGCACCAGGGTCTCCCTGGCCCACTTGTCCAGCTCCGAATACAGTGTCTGGTAAGCCGACTCCATGTAGTGCAGCAGCACCTCGTCCTCTCCAAAGGTCCTGGTGAGCCAGTCGATCAGCTGATTGATCTTTCCGGGAAGGGTCACCCAGATGGAACGCACACTGTCAATCAGCTGGGGCGCGATCATGATGATCAGCGCGTACACCACCAACAGCCCCGTAAGCAGACTGAGGCCCACCGCAATGCCCCCGGCAGCCCTCTTCGCCTTTTCCGGCAGCAGCTCCCGGAAAAAGGTTTCGAAGTGATTGCACAGCGGCCGCAGAAGATACGCCACCACGCCGCCGTAGATAAAAGGAGAGAGGATGTCACTGAGCCGTTTGAACGCGTCTGAGATGTTCTTCATTCCATACAGGATAAAGAACAGCACCACGCTGAGGCTGATGGCGCCAAATCCTGCCAGCATGATGTATAAGTAACGCTTCTTGTCAGATTCCCCCACAAAACCACATCCTTTCCCCATTCTTTTCTGATGTGAGTATACCAGTTTCCACCGGTCTTTATTTGAACAAATTGTGAATAAATAGGAATCCGTTTTCCGTCGAGAAAATTTTACAATTCCCCTTCCCTCTTTTCCGCCGGGGAACCCTTGCCTTTGCCGCAGGATTTGCTATAATAAAAGTATAAAAAACTGTACATAATGAGGAGTGCCTATGTTTTCACAGCAGCCGCGCTGTCATTACGGCGCAAGCCCTCTTTCCGAGGTGATCTGTCAGCTCCGTTTTCCGGACATTCTCAGCATCAGCGCCAACCCTCCCGCCGCCTTCCAGGAGGCCATCCGGGACGACTTTCCGGAGTACACCCTCCGCCGGGACGTGCCGCCTCCCAAGGTTACGGGAGCCCCCGGGCATTTCTCCCTGGAGAATCCGCCCACCGTGGTCAACTACCAGTTTGCCTCCCCTGACGGCGTCTGGCGGGTCAATCTCACCGGCAATTTCATCTCCCTCAGCTGCTCCCGCTACCCCAGCTGGGAGGAGTTCGCCGCCCGCCTGGACAAACCCCTTGCGGCTTTCATCCGCCTGTACAAGCCCGCCTATTTCCAGCGGGTGGGCCTGCGCTACATCAACTTCATCTCCCGCAGCCGCCTGTCCCTTCAGGGTGTCCCCTTCTCCCGGCTGATTTCCCCCTGCTACCTGGGCCCGCTGATGGAGGAGGATGTGGCGGAGAACACCGCTACCCGGTGCAGTGTGGACGCGGAGCTGGCCATCCGGGGCGGCTGCCGGGTGAAGATTCACGCGGGGCCGGGGCTTGTCAAGCAGCAGGGAAAGGAAGATAAGGAGGTCAAATTCATCTTTGACCAGGACCTCTTTATGCCCGGCCAGCTTCCCGTAAACCTCTCCGCCGGTGCCCTGCAGACGCTGCATTCCCAGGCGGATTCCATCTTCCGGGGAGCCGTCACTGATATGCTCCATAACGCCATGGAGCCGGAATACCGATAAGGAGTGATTTTGATGCCCTATTATTACGGTTTTGACATGACCTATGTGGTTCTTGTTCTGCCCTGCCTGATTCTGTCCCTGTGGGCCAGCAGCAATGTCAACAGCACCTTCAAGAGATACTCCCGCCAGTTCTCCGCCCGGCGGATCACGGGAGCCGAGGCAGCCCAGCGGGTGCTCTCCGCCAACGGTGTCCGGGGGGTGCGCATTGACCGGGTCAGCGGAAGCCTGACGGATCACTATGACCCCAGAACCAACGTCATCCGCCTTTCCGACGACGTGTTCAGCAGCACCTCCACGGCAGCCATCGGGGTCGCCTGCCACGAGGCGGGCCACGCTGTCCAATACGCGGAGGGGTACGCTCCCATCAAACTTCGGGCGGCCATCATCCCCGTCACCAACTTCGGCAGCAAGCTGGCCATGCCCCTGATTCTTTTGGGGCTGGTATTCTCCTTTGCCGGAAACCTTTCCTACACTCTGGTATATCTGGGCATCGCCTGCTTTGGTCTGAGCCTGGTGTTTCAGCTGGTGACCCTCCCCGTGGAATTCAACGCCAGCCGCCGGGCCCTGGCCGCCATTAAGCAGGGCGGCATCCTCTCCGCCGAGGAGCAGCAGGGCGCGAAGAAAACCCTTCGGGCCGCCGCCCTGACCTATGTGGCCGCCACCGCCACCGCCCTTGCCCAGCTGCTCCGGCTGTTGGTTCTCTTCGGCGGCAGGAATCGGCGTTCCAATGACTGAATCCCCAAAAAACATCCCGGACTTGACTTTCGGGATGGTTTTTACTATAATTTCCCCTTGAGAAATACAAAAAGGGATGGAAAATATGGAAGATTTACTGGAGCTTTATCAGACCATGGGCATTTCCCCCGCCGTGTACGCCTATGGGGAAGCCGCCCTGGAACGGCTGAAGGAACGCTTTGATGCCATTGACCGCATTGCGGAATACAACCAGGCAAAGGTGCTCTGGGCCATGCGGAAAAACCGGGTGTCCGCCGCCTGCTTCGCGGGAACCACCGGCTACGGCTATGACGACCTGGGCCGGGACACTTTGGAGCGGGTCTATGCGGACGTATTCCATACCGAAGCGGCCCTGGTACGTCCCCAAATTGTCTGCGGTACCCACGCCCTGACCGTGGCCCTTTCGGCCAATCTGCTCCCCGGAGACGAGCTGCTGTCCCCCGTGGGAGCGCCCTATGACACCTTGCAGGAGGTCATCGGCATCCGGGAGAGCCCCTGCTCCCTGAAAGAGTACGGTGTCAGCTACCGGCAGGTGGATTTGCTCCTGGATGGAACCTTCGATTACGAGGGCATCCGTGCTGCCATCAACGAAAAGACCAAGCTCATCACCATCCAGCGCTCCAAGGGCTATGCCACCCGCCCCACCTTCTCCGTCAGCCAGATCGGGGAGCTGATTGCCTTCTGCAGGCAGTGCAAGCCTGACGTGACCGTCATGGTGGATAACTGTTACGGAGAATTCGTGGAAACCATCGAACCCTCCGATGTGGGGGCCGATATGGTGGTGGGCTCCCTGATTAAGAACCCCGGCGGCGGCCTTGCCCCCATCGGCGGCTATATCTGCGGAACGAAAAAATGCGTGGATCGCTGTGCCTACCGGCTCTCCGCCCCCGGCCTGGGCCAGGAGGTGGGTGCGAACCTGGGGCTTATGACCTCTTTGTACCAGGGCTTCTTCCTGGCCCCTACCGTGGTGGCTGGGGCGGAGAAGGGTGCCATCTTCGCCGCAAACCTCTATGAACCTCTGGGCTTCCGGTGCGTTCCCTCCGCCAAAGAGGAACGCCACGACATCATCCAGGCCGTGGAGCTGGGCAGCGAGAAGGCCATGGTTGCCTTCTGCGGGGGCATCCAGTCCGCCGCCCCGGTGGACAGTTTTGCCGCCCCCTACCCCTCCGATATGCCCGGCTACGAGGACAAGGTCATCATGGCCGCCGGTGCCTTCGTCCAGGGCAGCTCCATCGAGCTCTCCGCCGACGGCCCCATCCGTCCTCCCTATGCCGTCTATTTCCAGGGCGGCCTGACCTGGTGCCACGCCAAGCTGGGCATCCTTATGAGCCTGCAAAAAATCATCGACGCCGGCCTGGCATCTATCTAAAAGAATGGGGCTGTTAAATAATCTCTAAGAAAAAACGCAGAGTCTCTCCCCAATTGGAAAGGCTCTGCTTTTTTCAATTCATTTGGGCTGTGGATAACTTTTTCG
>SFHI01000093.1 GCA_004555705.1 Clostridiales bacterium
AAAAGGGGTCTCCTGGCAGTTCACTACGGATGATGCTAGAATAAGGCTCAAACATCTCTATCCGGAAATAAAGTTTTAAGAGGGACTAACTAGTAGGGGAGGGTCTTGACCCTCCCGTGAACGCGGTTCGTTTTCGCCGAAATGCCGGGAATATCGCAGCCTTTTCCCGCCGGGAGGGTCAAGACCCTCCCCTACAGGGTTTATCAGGCGTTTCTGAAACAGACCGCGTCCCGGATCATCAGCTACTTATACACAGCACCCGGGGAAGTGTTACAGTTTTTCGCCCATCAACTGACACCCGTTCCCTTGAAACCGATCTCAGCCCCGGGTGTCCTTGCGGACGCGGTGGAGGGCAAAATTGCCCACCAGCAGGGGGACGAGGATGAACAGGAGCAGGATCAGCCACACCGTCCACAGGTGGCTTTCCGCGAACCGGAAGGCGTCGTCCGCCTCGTGGGGGATCATGGGGAACTCCTTCTGCAGCTCCAGGGGCAGGTGGTTTAGGTTGCTGGTGCTGCCCAGGGCTTCCATGCCCCAGCGGCTGAGCATCAGCGCGGACACGGCGGAGGACGCCCCCTCCATGGGGAACAGCACTCCGGAGAACAGCAGCTGGACAATGAGGATGTAGGGCGAAAGCTGGCTGGCCAGCTGCTCACTGCGGACGAAGCAGGAGATCATCAGCCCCATGGCGTCCGCCGCGTACATCACGAGGAACACCGTGATATAATATTCCAGCCCCGTCCAGCCGAAAATCAGGCCGGAGCGCGGCAGATCGTTGCCGTAACACAGCTCCACCCCCGCGAAGCTCAGGCACAGCAGCACACTCTGGATGGCGCACAGCGCCAGCTGCAATATGGCCCGGGATGCGGTGAAGCAGCCGATGCGCAGCGCGCCGCTGACATACTCCCGCTTCACCATGGGCCGCTCCTTCACGATGACCTGGATGGAGTTGAACAGCCCGCCCCAGATGGCGGCGCAGACCAGGATGAAGCAGGCGGATTTGGTGCTCTCGCAGTTGACGAACATATCCTCTCCCGCGATCCACACCGTGACCACCGCGGCAATCACCGGAAACAGCAGGGAAATGATCAGATTCCGGGTCTCGCCCAGAAGTACATACCAGCTTTCCGTGATCAGCAGGCCCAGCTCCTGCAGGGGGGAAATTCTGCTGCCTCTCATGGCCCTCACCTCACAAATCTCTTGGGGTCCCGCTCCAGCAGGGTGTACACGTCCCGGATGTCCGCGCCGAAATGGGCCCGGGCCTCCTGGGGGCTGCCGGAGAAGGCCAGACGTCCCACGCCGTCCACCTTGGCCAGGATGATGACCTGGTCAAAGAGGTTGATATCCGAGACGTCGTGGATAATGGTCAGCACGCTTTTGCCGTTTTTATGGGCCAGATTGCCCAGAATTTCGAAAAGCTCGTGCTTATAGTTGGGGCTGAGGCCCTGGTCCGGCTCGTCCAGGCACAGCAGGTCCCGGTCCGCCACAAGCTCGATGCCCACGTTCACCCGGGTCTGCTCGCCGCCGCTGAGGCGGCAGTTGCGGTTCTGGCGGACGCCGCTGATGCTGAGCATCTCCAGGGTCTGGTCCACCCGGGCCTGAATCTCCTGGGGGGTGGTGTCCGCCGGGAGCCGCTTCCGGGCGGCAAAGCGGAACTCCATCTCCGGGGTGAAGGAGGGGTGGAAGGTCTTTTGCTGGGGCACGGAGCCGATCATGTACTTCATCCGGTCGAAATTCTCCAGGAGGTTCACGTCCCGGTAGATCACCGAGCCGGTGACGCCGGACAGCTCCATGCCGTTGAGGCAGTTCATCAGCGTGGATTTGCCCGCCCCGGCGGTGCCCAGCAGGGCCACCAGGGTGCCCTCCCGGATTTCCAGCCGGACGTCCCGGAGCAGCTCCCTGGTGCCGGTGCCGGTGTCGCTTTTCACCTTTTTGGACCGGATATCCGCCTGCAGCACCGTCTGCCGCCGGTCCGGCGGGGTATGGCGGAGGATCTGCTGGCTCTCCCGCCGGTTCAGGGAGGCATAGAGCAGATGGTCGCCCAGGAAGAAGTAGTTCCGGTCGTACACGGAGATGCAGTCCTTCTCCCGCAGCGGGGTGGGGGAGGTGACCTTCCGCCCGTTGAGGAAGGTGCCCGCGATGCTGCCGCAGTCGGAAACGAACCAGAGTCCGTTCTTCAGCTCCAGCCTGGCGTGCCGCCGGGACACATAGGGCTGGGGCTCCACGATATCGCTGCCGGGGTCCCGCCCGATGGTCAGCTGGGAGCGTCCCTGCAGGAGCAAGGTGCGCCACTGCCCCTGGACGGGGGAGGCGGAGAACATGATCAGGATGCCCTTGGAGCTGCTGCGGTTCAGGTCGTTGTTATCAATGCGCAGAATATCCCGGTTGTTCAGGCATACGGTGGTGTTTCTTCCGGGGGAGGGACGGGGGAGCTTCGTGCCGTTGTAGAAGGTGCCGTTGGTATTGGCGGGGTTGTCCACATAATACCATTTTCCCTCCATCTGCATGAACCAGCCATGCTCCCGACTGGCAAGGCCGGAGGTAAGGGGAATGTTCTGACCGGAGCCGGTGCCCTGCCGGCCCAGGGACCACTGGTTCCGTCCGGCCAGGGACCAGGTGCGGACCTGGCCCTCCTCCAGGATGATGAGCTGCGCGCCCGCAGCCATTTGTGTATCCATAGGGTATTCTCTCCTCTCCGCCGTGACAAGTACGGTGTATCCATTATATGCCGGAAATTGCCCTGCCGCAGGGGGGTTCGACTGAAAATTCTCTTTTGTGCATATCGGCAAATTGGTGTTTGTCGGGCTGCGTCCCAAATTACCTGTCATTGCGAACCAGTCCGCAGACTGGTGTGGCAATCCCCCGGTTAGAGGGGAAATGTACCGAAAATCGCCCAGGAAGCGGGGATTGTTACTGGTTTTGGTGGTAATCGTTACCTGGTTCCTTTCAACCGGGGGATTGCCACGCCAGTGTGCGCACTGGCTCGCAATGACAGCATATATTCGACAAACACCAATTTGTCGGGCAGTTGCGTAGAACCGATAAGCACATTCTCTTTTTCCGTATCCCCCGAAACGCGAAACGCCGTCCCGAAACCGGGACGGCGGAGGATGGAGAAGGAAGGCTGAGGATTGGTGTTGGGGGCCAAACACGCTTTGGCGCACTGCCCCGTCGGGGCAATCGGCATCAATGCGCGCCCTGCTCTTCCCAGAAGGGTTCGGCCTTTACGCAGCCGGAGCAGGTTCTGGGCTTGAACTGGAGCTCCTGGCTCTTGACGCTGACTGTGGTGCAGGGGGGAATGGAGTGGGTGATGAACACGTTGGAGCCGATGACGCTGTCCCGGCCGATGACCGTGCCGCCCCCCAGGATGGAGGCGCCGGCGTAGATGGTCACGTTGTCCTCGATGGTGGGGTGCCGCCGCTGGCCCCGGAGGCTCTGTCCGCCCCGGGTGGTCAGGGCGCCCAGGGTCACGCCCTGGTACAGCTTCACCCGGTCGCCGATGACCGTGGTCTCGCCGATGACGATGCCCGTGCCGTGGTCGATGAAGAAATATTTTCCGATGGTGGCTCCGGGGTTGATGTCGATGCCGGTGACGGAGTGGGCGTGCTCGGTCATGATCCGGGGGATCATGGGCACCCCCAGGGTGTACAGCACATGGGCCAGCCGGTACACCGTGACGGCGAAAAGCCCGGGGTAGCAGAAGATGATCTCCTCCACGCTGAAGGCCGCAGGGTCCCCCTCGAAGAAGGCCTCCACATCGGTCTGGGCCACGGCCCGGACGGCGGGAATCTGCCGGAAGAAATCCAGGCACACCTCCTGGGCCCGTGCTTCCGCCTGCTCCTGGCCCAGGGTGGGCCGGAGCACCAGGTCCACCTGCTTGTTCAGGTTGTACATCACATCCTCGATGAGCATACTGAGGTTGTGGCGGGCGTTGTAAATCCGGTAGCGTTTGTCCCGGGAGTAGCCGGGGTACATGATGCGCAGGAGCTTTCCGATCATGTCAATGATCAGCTCCTTATCCGGCTGGTCGATGGGATTCAGGCGGTCAATGGCGCGGCCCTGCCGGTAATCCAGCAGAATGCTGTCCACAATGGACTCCACGCTCTGCTCAATAGGTGTCATAGGGTTTCCTCCTGAAATGATGATGCACAATTAAGGCGGCTGACTGCCGCCAGAGTGGACAGTGGACAGTTAAGGAGTCCCTTCGGGACGAACAGAAAAGAAAGCGATAAATTGGTGTTTAAAGTTTTGGAATACGTTACGCTGCTGCCGTAGGGGCGGATATTATCCGCCCGAAACGTTGCGGTTTTTGAGCATTTTCGATTAACGCGGACATTTTTGTGGACGTGGGGCTGCGGGCGGATAATATCCGCCCCTACGATAACCAATCGCCACAACTGTCAACTTTTGCCTGCCAGGTTAGCCCCCTGGGGTAGAAGAAGCGGATTTTTTCC
This sequence comes from Clostridiales bacterium, assembly GCA_004555705.1. Taxonomy (GTDB): domain Bacteria; phylum Bacillota; class Clostridia; order Oscillospirales; family Oscillospiraceae; genus Faecousia. The sequence goes on from SFHI01000093.1 coordinate 4,455, forward strand.
TTGGCCACGGACATTTCCACCACCTGGCCCCGGCGCAGCTCCCCGTCCAGGTTGATGGGGGTGTCCCGGTCGCAGCGGATGGTCACATGGTCGGTGCGGAAGGAGCGTATGAACTCCGGCAGCTCCCGGTAGCGGCCGGACTTGTATTTTCCGATGAGGGCGGGCACCTGGAGCCTGCTGACGCTTTTCACCAGCAGCACGTCCAGAATCCCGTCGGTGGGGTCGGCCTCGGGCACCGGGTTGAAGCCGCCGCCGTAGAACCTTCCGTTGCACACGCAGACGAAGGTCTGGTCGCCGTCGATGGTTTCTCCGTTGATTTCCACCACGTAATGCTCCCCGATGCCCTTTACCACGTTGACCAGGGTGCTGACGAGATACGCCCGGAAGCCCTGGAGCAGGGGGATGCGCTTATAGTTGGCAACATCCGTGCCGATCCGGGCGTCCAGGCCCACGGAGCAGATGTTCAGGGCCAGGGAGTCGTTGCAGCGGATCATGTCGAACTCCGCCACCTCCGCGTCCAGCAGCCGTTCCAGGTGGAAGAAGGCCTTGGGGTCGCTGAACAGCTTCACAAAATCGTTGCCGCTGCCCCCGGAGAACACGGTCACCGCCGCGTTGGGGAAGCCCGCCGCCCCCGCGGCCACCTCGTTGAGGGTGCCGTCGCCGCCGCAGGCATAAATCCGGTATTCCTCCCCGGACTCCGCCGCCTCCCGGGCAAGTTTTTCGCAATGGCCCGGGGCCTGGGACACCTCAATCCGGTAGTCCAGGCGCCTTTCGTCACAGGCTTCCCGGATGGCCTGGGTGTACTCCCTCGTCCGATCCCTGCTCCCCGCCACCGGGTTGATGATGAATAAATGCTTCATGGTGATCCTCCCCCTCCGGAAAAAGCGATCAATTGGTGTTTGAACGGCTTTGCCGAATTGACAATTGACAATTGACAGTTGACAATTATTGTGTCCCTCCGGGACAATTTTGAAATAGAACGCCCCTGTCTTTGCCTATAAAAATTAATTTCATCCCGAAGGGATTCCTTAATTGTCAATTGTCAATTGTTAATGCCAATCAAAAGTTGAAATGCTGGAATCATGCTGTCATTCCGAGCCAGTGCGCACACTGGCGTGGGAATCCCCCGGTTAGAGGGAAAACGTGTCG
>SFHI01000011.1 GCA_004555705.1 Clostridiales bacterium
AAATGTAACGATATCCGAATCTATCTTTTTAAATCGTCCCGAAGGGACTCCATAACTGTCCACTGTCAACTGTCCACTGTCAACTCGGGCAACAGCCCGACAAACACCAATTTGCCGTTCTGATAACAATCAAAAACCCCGGCGAACGGTTTGTTCGCCGGGGTTTGCGGTTTTTTACTTGCGCAGGAACAGGACGCCCAGGCAGTTGGGGCCGCAGTGGCTGGAGATGGTGCAGCCGGCGGAGGTGACCAGAACCTCCCGGAAGGGCTGCAGCTCCTTTACAAGCGCCACGGCCTTGTCCTCGATGTCCTGGGGCACGCCGGAGTGGGTGATGAAAATCCGGCCGCAGTCAATGTCCGTCCGGCCCTCCAGGCGGCCCCGGATGTAGGCCAGGATGGTCTTTTCCATGGTGCCCCGGTATTTGCGGCCCACCTGCATTTTGCCGCCGATGACCTCGATTTCCGGCCGCAGCTTCATCAGGTTGGCGCCGAAGGCCGCCACGCCGGAGCAGCGGCCGCCCATGTGCAGGTACTCCAGGGTCTGGAGCACGAAGCTGACGTCCAGCTTGTCCCGGGCCTCCTCCAGGGCCTTCACGATCTCCTGGGGGGATTTGCCCTGATCGGCCAGCTCCCGGGCGAGAAGCACCAGGTGGCCGCTGCCGGAGGACAGGTTCCGGCTGTCCACCACATAGACATTTCCCACCATCTGCGCTGCCAGGCAGGCATTCTGGTGGCTGGAGGAAAGCTCCGAGGACAGATTGATGTGGATCACCGTATCCCCCTGGGCCGTCAGGGAGCGGAACAGCTCCTCATATTCACCCACGGAGATGGCGGAGGTTTTGGGAAGGGAACCGGTGGCCGCGGCGTAGTCATAGATATCCTGGGGCTTGATGTTTACCCCGTCCTGGCGGAAGTCATCCCCCAGGGAGATCCCCAGGGGCACCGGCTGTACCCGGTAGGTTTCGTAAAGGGAAGCGGTCAGGTCGCAGGTGGAGTCGCAGGTGATGCGGATGTTTGACATATAGATCCTCCTAAGTATAAAGCCGGACGCCCGGCGGGGTATGAGGTGGAAGTGGACAGTTGACAGTGGAAAGTGGACAGTGAAGGAGTCCCTTCGGGACGATAAATAACAGGGCAACAAATTAGTGGTTGCCGCACGAAAATAGAACTGTCATTGCGAACCAGTCCGCAGACTGGTGTGGCAATCCCCCAACTTTTTCAGGACGGTTCGTTGGGGCGTTTGCCCGTTTTCTATACATTTCCCCTTTATCCGGGGGATTGCCACGCCAGTGTGCGCACTGGCTCGCAATGACAGGAAGCTTGGAAACGAAGCGTCAAACTCCCAATTTGCCGAGCAGCCGGATGTTTTGATCTATCGCGAAGCGATTCCTTAACTGTCCACTGTCAACTTTCAACTGTCCATTGAATGAACGCTTACCGGATGTCCCCGTCGTCGAAGGGGTCGCCGCATTCGGGGCAGAATTTGGGGGGCTTGGTGGGGTCGCTGGGCTCCCAGCCGCACTTGTCGCAGCGGTACTGGGGCACCCCGGCGGGCTTCTTCGCGCCGCACTCGGAGCAGAACTTGCCCTTGTTCACCGCACCGCAGGCGCAGGTCCAGCCGTTGGACACGGGCTTTTTGGTGCCGCACTCGGGGCAGAATTTCCCCGTGGCGGTGGCGCCGCAGGTGGGGCAGGTCCAGCTTCCGGCGGCTTTGGGCTCCGGCTTTTTGGTGCCGCACTCGGGGCAGAATTTCCCCCTGGCCGTGGCCCCGCAGGTGGGACACACCCAGCCGGGGACACTCTGCTGGGGCTGCTGGTACTGGGGCTGCTGATACTGAGGCTGCTGGTACTGGGCCTGGCCCATCATGCCAGCCATGTTCATACCCATAAAGCCGGTCATGGCGCCCTTCTCATTCTTGGCGGCGGATTTCATGGCCTCGGCCATGGCGCTGGTGCGCATGGCGTCCGCCATGCCGGGGGTCCGCAGGGCGGCGGTGCGCTGCAGCTCCTTGATGGCAGCCTCGTCCTCGGGGCTGGCGCTGACGCTGGACACGCCGAAGTTCACGATCTCCAATCCCCGCTGGCTGCGCCACTGGGCGGAGAGCACCTCGTTCAGGGCGGCGGCGATCTCGGTGGTGTGGGCCATGAGGGCGCTGTAGCGGATGCCCATGGCGGAAATCTTGGCAAAGGCAGGCGCGAGAGCCGTCAGCAGCTCACTTTTCAGCTGGCTGTCCAGCTGCTCCCGGGTGTAGTCGGCGGATACGTTGCCGCAGACATTCTTATAGAACAGCACCGGGTCGCAGATCCGGTAGGAATAGGTGCCGAAGCAGCGAAGCGACACCTCCATGTCCAGACCGATGTTGTTGTCCACCACCCGGAAGGGTACGGGGGTGGGGGTGCCGTATTTGTTGCCGATGATCTCCTTGGTGTTGAAGTAGTAGATGCGCTGATCCTTGGCAGGCTCCCCGCCGAAGGTGAAGCGCTTGACAAAGGACGCGAAGGACTGCGAAACGCCTTCGTCCAGGTCGCCGGAGAAGATGGAGGGCTCGGTGGAGGCGTCGTAGGTGTATTCGCCGGGCTCGGCGGCAAACTCCGCGATGCGGCCCTGGTCCACGATCATCATGCACTGGCCGTCGGCCACCAGAATCACGGAGCCGGAGGTGATGATGTTATCCGTACCCTTTGTATTGGAGGAGCGGCTTCCGGCGCTCTTGCGGCCCTTTGTTGCGAGAACATTTGCGGGAATGGCGTCACAGCGGAAAAAGTCCTTCCATTGGTCCGCCAGAACGCCTCCGGCAGCACCAAGAGCGGCTTTGATAAGTCCCATAGCTGACTCTCCTTTATGTTCAATTCTACCGGCTCATCAGAGGATACCGCCGGATATTATCACTATAGCAGAAAACAGGGGAAATTTCCACCCCCAACGCAAGTTTTTTTGAAAGGACGGCGGGGAATCCAGAACCCGGCAAATTGTTGTTTATCGGGCTGTGGCTCCGATTATCTGTCATTGCGAACCAGTCCGCAGACTGGTGTGGCAATCCCCCAGTTAGAAGGGAAATGTATCGACAATTGCCCTACAGAGTGGGGAAACGTTGCGATTTTTGGTGGTAATCGTTACCTGATTCCATTCATCCGGGGGATTGCCACGCCAGTGTGCGCACTGGCTCGCAATGACAGCAAAAACACTCAAACACCAATTTGCCGCTTCGCTGGGCGTAAATTTAAGGAAATATTAAACTGGGGACAGTTGATTTTTGGGGGGAGTTTGTATATGATTACTGGTAACAAAGCAATTACAAGAAGGTTACGGAGGAATGTAAAATGAAGCTGAAAAAGTGGATTGGGGCGGTGCTGGCGCTGGGCCTGGTTTTTTCCCTCACAGGCTGCGGCGACAAGGGCCCCGCGGTATATGTCCAGAGCGTGAAAACCCTGGTGGAGCTGGGGGGCATCGGTGCGGAGGACCGGTTCGCGGGGCTGGTGGTCTCGGAGAACGTGGCGGAGATTCAGCGGGACTCCGATAAGAACGTGGAGGAGCTGCTGGTCCGGGAGGGCGACGACGTGAAGGAGGGCCAGGAGCTGTTCCGCTATGACATGGAGCAGATTCAGCTGATGCTGGACAAGCAGAAGCTGGAGCTGGAGCAGCTGAACGCCACCATCGACAGCCTCAAGGAGCAGATCGAGCAGCTGACCAAGGACCGGGACCGGTCCTGGGGCACCCAGAAGCTGCAGTACACCGTCCAGATTCAGACCGCCGAGGTGGACCTGAAGGAGGCGGAGCTGAAGGTGCAGTCCAAGGAAGCGGAGATCGCCAAATCCGAGGAGGTTCTGGCCAACACCACCGTGGTATCCCCGGTGACGGGCCGAATCCAGTCCATCAACGAGTCGGGCACCGATGACCGGGGCAACCCGGCTCCCTACATCACCATCCAGCAGGCAGGCTCCTACCGGGTCAAGGGGATGCTGGGAGAGCTGCAGCGGGGCGGCATTATGGAAGGCACCCGGCTGAAGATCGTCTCCCGCACCGATGAAACCGCGGTCTGGTACGGCACCGTGACCCTGGTGGACTACGAAAACCCCAGCCAGGGCAGCGGCTACGAGATGTACTCCGGCGTGAGCGTGGACTCCATGACCGCCGCCAGCCGGTATCCGTTCTATGTGGAGCTGGAGAACACCGAGGGCCTGATCCTGGGCCAGCACGTCTACCTGATGCTGGACACCGGGGAGAAGAGCGGCGGTATGGCCCTCTCTGCCGGGTTTGTCACGGTGGAGGAGGACGGCTCCGCCTGGGTCTGGGCCGAGACCGGCCGGGGCCGCCTGGAGAAGCGGACGGTGACCCTGGGAGAATACGATCCCATGATGGATACCTATGAGATTCTGGACGGACTGACCACGGAGGACTACATAGCCTTCCCCGATGAGGAGCTGTGCCATGAGGGCGCCTCCACCACCCATGAGGAAACCGAACCCACCGAGGGCGATTTTGACGAGCCCATGGGGGAGGAATTCTACGGCGAAGAGGAGATGCTCCCTGAGGGGGAGATGCTCCCTGAGGGAGAGATGGAAATGCCGCCTGAGGGAGAAGCCGAGGCGCTTCCCGAGGAGTCCGGGGAAGGCGAGGTGGGCTAAGTGGCCATCCTGAAGCTGACCGACATCTGCAAGGACTACGCCCAGGGCAAGGAGCCTGTGCGGGTGCTGAAAAACGTGAACCTCACCGTGGAGAAGGGGGACTACATCGCCATCATGGGCCCCTCCGGCTCCGGAAAAACCACCCTGATGAATCTGATTGGCTGCCTGGATGTGCCCACCTCGGGAAGCTATGAGCTGGACGGCCGGGATTTGAAGGATTTGAGCGACGATGAGCTGGCGGAGGTGCGCAACAAGCACATCGGCTTTGTGTTCCAGTCCTTCCACCTGATGCCCAAGATGGACGCGGTGGACAATGTGGCGCTGCCCCTGCTGTACGCGAACGTGCCCCTGAAGGAGCGCAGGGCCAGGGCCGAGGAGGCGCTGAAGGCCGTGGGCCTGGAGGACCGGATTCACTTCCTGCCCAACCAGCTCTCCGGCGGCCAGTGCCAGCGGGTGGCCATCGCCCGGGCCATGGTGGGAAAGCCGGATATTCTCCTGGCGGACGAGCCCACCGGCGCGCTGGATTCCAAGTCCGGCACCCAGATTATGGAAATCTTCCGGAAGCTCAGCGACGAGGGCATGACCATTCTGATGATCACCCACGAGCTGAGGATCGCCCAGTGCGCCAAAAAAATCTACCACATTCTCGACGGCGTGCTGCGCACGGAGGAGGAAGGAGGCCCGGACCATGCGCAAGAAGCTGAATAAGCGGAAAAAACTGCTGCTTACGGTGGTGTCCCTGGTGCTGGTCTGCGCCATCGGCGGCGGAATCTGGTTCTGGGTGTCCCGCTCCGGCGCGGAGCCGGTGGTGGTGTATCCCTTCCAGTATCTGGGCATGACCGAATATTGGGGCGACAGCCGGGAAACCTACGGCCCCGTCACCACGGACAAGATTCAGACCGTGTTCCTCTCCGACACCCAGACCGTCACCGAGGTGCTGGTAAAGGAGGGGGACACCGTGAAGAAGGGCGATGTGCTGATGCGCTTCGACACCACCCTCTCCGACCTGGCCCTGGAGCGCAAGCGGCTGGACGTGGAGAAGGTGAAGCTCCAGCTGGAGGAGGCCAAGGACCGGCTCCAGCAGATCAAGGCCATGCGGCCCATGGTGATTCCCACCGTGAAGCCGGATGCCGGTGAGGACGACGAGTCCCTGGGAAGAATGCTGGAGGGCTCCTATGAGATATCCCAAAACGTCTCCTATGACGGAAGCTCCGAGAGCAGAGCCATGATCCTGTGGCTGAGCACCGGCGCCAGCCTGACGGACGCCATGCTGGAGGAGGCCCGGCAGGACGCCTGCTTTTTCCAGGAGCTGAACAGGCCCCTGCCGGAACCCGAAGAGGGGGAGGAGGGGGCTGAGGAAGGCTCCGGCGAAGGTTCCGGGGAAGGTTCCGGCGAAGGCTCCGGGGAAGGCTCCGGCGAGGGTTCCGGGGAAGGCTCCGGCGAGGGTTCCGGAGAAGGCTCCGGGGAAGCATCGGAGCCCATCGATGTCAGCCGCTTCTACCTGGTGGTGAAGGTGACCCAGGGCAACCGGATTCTGGGCCAGAAGGTCACCTGGCAGGGGCTGATTGTAAAGAAATACGGCGACGGGAACTTTGGTCTCCAATTCTTCAGCCCCGGCAGCGTCCCAGACCATATGCTGGAGGAGGAAGCGGACGCGGAGGACGGCCCCGAAATCGACTACGGCAGCGGCTATACCGTGGCCCAGATTGCCCAGATGCGCCAGGAGCAGGAGAAGAAAATCCAGCAGCTGGAGCTGGATCAGCGGATGGCCGAGGCGGAGTACAAAATCATGCAGCTGGAGGTCAGCGACGGAGCCGTCCGGGCCACCATTGACGGCACGGTGATCTCGGTGCTCAGTGAGGACGAGGCCAAGCGCTCCCAGCAGCCGGTGCTGAAGGTATCCGGAGGCGGCGGCTTCTACGTTCAGGGCGTGGTCAGCGAGCTGGAGATGGACTCCCTGGTCATCGGCCAGGAGGTCACGGTGAACGACTGGAACACCGGCATGATGTACACCGGCACCATCCACTCCATCGGCGACCTGCCCAGCAGCCGCGATGGCTACAACGGCATGAATAACCCCAACGCCTCCTACTACCCCCTGATCGTGTTTGTGGACGGTTCCGCGGATTTGCAGGAGGGGCGCTATGTCAGCGTTCAGTATGCCTCCGGCACCAGCGAGAACGGCATCTACCTGGAAAACCCCTATCTGCGCACCGAGAACGGCAAGAGCTACGTCATGGTGCGCGGCGAAAACGGACGGCTGGAGCAGCGGTTCGTCACCACGGGCAAGTCCCTCTGGGGCAGCTACACCCAGGTGCTGTCGGGCCTGACGCAGGAGGACCTGATCGCCTTCCCCTACGGCAAGAATGTGAAGGCCGGAGCCCCCACCCGGGAGGGCGACCTGGGCGATCTGTACAGCTAGAAAGGAGTGGATTCCATGCTTGAAAATATTCGGCTTGCCTTTCAGGGCATCTGGAGCCACAAGCTCCGCTCCGTTCTGACCATGCTGGGCATCATCATCGGCATTGCGGCCATCATCACCATCGTGTCCACCATCAAGGGCACCAACGAGCAGATCAAGGAGAACCTGATCGGCGCGGGCAACAACGTGGTCACCGTCCGCCTGAACCAGAGCGGCTATCCCTACGACATGAGCTGGAACCCGGTGCCCGACGGGGTACGGGTCATCAGCCGGGACACCGCCGAGGAGCTGGCGGAGCTCCCCGGTGTGGAGAAGGTCAGCGTCTACTGCTCCCGCAACTACGCCAACTCCGTATACTATGGAAATACCCAGTTCAACGGCGGCATTTACGGCGTGGACGAGAACTATCTGAGCGTCTACGGCTACCAGGTGAAGTCCGGACGGGGCTTTACCCAGGAGGACTATTCCAAATACCGTAAGGTGGCCCTGGTGGACGCCAAGGCGGTGACCAACCTCTTTGCCGGGGAATCCCCGGTGGGCAAGGCCATTGAGGTCAATTCCGAGGTGTTCACCGTGGTGGGCGTGGTGAGCCTCAGCGAGGATTTCACCCCCACCATCAATTCCCTGAACGATTACTGGCTCTATGCCGATACCTCCTCCGGCTCCGTGTACCTGCCGGACGTGGTGTGGCCCGGGGTGTACCAGTTTGACGAGCCCCAGAACGTGGCCATCAAGGTGGTGAGCACCGATGCCATGACCTCCGCCGGGCAGGACGCGGCCAAGCTCCTCACCGAGCGGCAGATCGTCAGCTCCGACAGTGAGTTCGACTACCGCAGCACCGATATGCTGGAGCAGGCCCAGCAGCTGCAGAGTATGTCCCAGTCCACCAACACCCAGCTGGTGTGGATCGCCAGCATCTCCCTGTTGGTGGGCGGCATCGGCGTTATGAACATCATGCTGGTGTCCGTCACCGAGCGGACCGCCGAGATCGGCCTCAAGAAAGCCATCGGCGCGAGAAAGCGGCGGATTCTGCTGCAGTTTCTTACCGAGGCGGCTGTGCTGACGAGCCTGGGCGGTATCATCGGGGTCATCAGCGGCGTGGGTCTGGCCCAGCTGATCTCGTACCTGGTGAAAATTCCCGTGGCCATCAGCTTCCCCGCCATTGTGATCGCGGTGGTGTTCTCCACCCTCATCGGCGTGATCTTCGGCCTGCTCCCCGCAACCCAGGCCGCCAACCTCAACCCCATTGAGGCCCTGAGAAGAGACTGAAGCAATTGACAATTGACAATTAACAATTGACAATTATGGAGTCCCTTCAGGACAAATTGGTGTTTGAAGTTTTCAAACGCATTTCGTTTCTACCGTAGGGGCGGCTATCAGCCGCCCGAAACATCCCGATTTCTGAGCGTTTACGGATAAAACGAACATTCCCGTAATCGTTAGGTTGCGGGCGGCTAATAGCCGCCCCTACGACAACAAATTACCAAACACCAATTTGCCGATTGAAAATACACGAAAGGGTGATACGTATGAAACGAATCATCTCATTTAGCTTGATTTTCGCGCTGTGCCTGGGACTTTTGGCCGGGTGCGCGGGCGCGCAGGAGGAGACCATCGCCACGCTGGAGCCGGCGGCGGAAACGGAGCCGGTGGTCAATACCATGGACGCGTTTCTCGCCGCCATCGGCCCGGACCGGACGGTGACCCTGGCCGAGGGCACCTATAACCTGGCGGACGCGGCGGATTACGGCCGCTCCGGAAGCAGTGCTTACTACCGCTGGGAGAATGTGGGCGACGGGTACCAGCTGGTGCTCACCGGCGTGGACAACCTGACCATCCGGGGCGCGGGCATGGAGGAAACCTTCCTGGAGGCGGACCCCCGGGACGCAAATATCCTGGTGCTGGAAAAATGCTTCCGGGTGACCCTGGAGGACTTCACCGCCGGACACACCCAGGAGCCGGGTTTCTGCTCCGCCGGGGTGGTGGACCTGCAGGCCTCCATGGCCGTGACGCTGCGCAGAGTCGGCCTGTACGGCTGCGGCTGCACAGGGTTAAGCGGCGGCAACAGCACCGATGTGCAGCTTCTGGACAGCCATATCTACGACTGCAGCAGCTCCGGCGTCAGCCTGTACCGCTGCGACGAGGTCCGGATTCAGAATACGAAGTTTTCCGACATCGGCCACCGGGAGGAGGGCGGCTATGCCGTATTCTCCCTCAGCGGCTGCCGGGATACGATGATTTCCGGCTGTGAAATCACCGGCGCCATTACCACCGCGCTGCTGGACAGCTGGGACAGCCTCAATCTGACCCTGAAAAAGTGCCGTTTTACGGACAACCGGGTCACGGGAAACGCCTTCAGCCTCTCTGCCGATGACTACGCGGTGATGGAGGACTGCATGTTCGGCGACAATGTGATCCGCCGGTGGTACAGCCGGGAGGGCTGGAACGGCACCTTTGTGAACAGCCAGGGCCAGGAGATTACCGAGGCCGCCATGAAGAAAATGTTCGCCACGGTGACGCCCCAGGAGCCCCTGCCGGAGCAGACCACGGTGGAGGCGGCAACGGTGGACGAATTGCTCTGTGCCATCGCCCCCAATACCAGAATTGTCCTCACCGGGAAAACCTATGATCTCAGCACTGCTTCGGACTACGCCGCCGGGGCTGGGGAGTACTGCTACTGGGAGGAATCCGCCGACGGGCCGGAGCTGGTGATCTCCGGGGTGGACAACATGACCATCGAAAGCGCCGACGGCGTTCTCACCAGCCACACCATCACAGCCACCCCCCGGTACGCCAACGTCCTCCGGTTTGAAGGCTGCACCAACCTCCGTCTGGCGGGGTTCACTGCTGGCCACACCCCGGAGCCGGGGGAGTGCACCGGCGGCGTGCTCCGGTTCGACAACTGCGACACGGTGGCGGTGGAGAACTGCGGCCTCTACGGCTGCGGCGTGCTGGGCGTCTGGGCCGTGTCCTGCGGGGATATTCAGGTGAAGGGCTGCGACATCTACGAATGCAGCTGGGGCGGCATCTCACTGGAATATGTGTCCGGTGCCTCCATTGAAAACTGCACCTTCCGGGACCTGGAGGGTGAAAATATCATGGTGTTTGAATGCGACGAGGTTTTCCTGGACGGCCAGGATTTCTTCGGTGAATAACCCAAGCGCCCCGCGTCAAAAGCGCGGGGCGCTTTTAACGTGGGCAGAACGGGAAATTGGTGTTTGAAAGGAAGCATTGCAAATAACCTGTCATTGCGAACCAGTGCGCACACTGGTGTGGCAATCCCCCGGTTGAAAGGAACCAGGTAACGATTACCACCAAAAATCGCAGTAGCTCCCACTCTTCCGGGCACTTTTCGACACATTTTCCCTCTAACCGGGGGATTGCCACGCCAGTGTGCGCACTGGCTCGCAATGACAGGAAACTTTGAGGCAAAGCGCCAGACACCAATTTGCCGCGAAGCAGGGCGATTGGGGGGATTTGGCGGGAGAAATCCCTTGCTATTTGTGCCGGAATATGATAAAATGTGCTAAATTGTGCGGATTCCGGGGGAACCGGATTTTTTACAGAGAAAACCGGAGGTAATTTTCCATGAAAAAGGTACTTGTGGTGCTGCTGGTGCTGTGCCTTCTGGGCGGGTGCGCCGTGGGGGGATTCTGGTGGTACCGGCATACCCATGTGTTTATTGACGACGCGGTGTACGCCGCGGACGCGGAAACGCTGGACCTGCGGGGACAGGATATTTCCTTTGACCATTTCCTGGCAGTCCGCCAGGCCCTGCCGGACTGTCAGGTTTTGTGGGACGTGCCCTTCCAGGGGGGCAAGGTTTCCAGCGACAGCGAGAGCATCACCCTCACCACCCTGACGGAGCAGGACATCCGGCTTCTGGGCTATTTCCCGAAGCTGCGCCGGATTGACGCCGCGGAGTGCACGGACTATGCCCTGCTGGAGGAGCTGCAGGGCGCCTGGCCGGAGCTGGAGGTCAGCTATCTGGTGGACCTGGGCGGCATGAAGTTTGCCCCTGATGTGACGGAGCTGACTCTGGAGGAGGGCACCTACGACTACGATACCATGATGCTGAATCTGGTGCACCTGCCCCAGGTAAAGACCATCACCCTGCCCAATACCACCCTGGCCCTGGAGCAGATTCAGGAGATCAGCCTGCTCTACGGCGGCGTACGGGTGGAGTACACCGTGTCCTTCCGGGGCGCGGAAACGGACCCGGGCATCACCCAGCTGGACCTGTCGGACCTGACCCCGGAGGAGGTGGACCGTGTGACCTCCGAGCTGCGGTTCTTCCCCAACCTCGAAACCGTGGAGCTGATGGACGGGAACGGGAACAGCGCCCTTTCCCTGCCGGATGTGCAGAAGCTCCAGGAGGCGGCCCCCGGCACCACCTTCCACTATACCTTCACCTTCTATGGCCAGACCCTCTCCACCACCGATACCGAGGTGGAGTACAAGTACAAATACATGAAGGACTCCGACGAGGCCGAGATCCGGCAGATTCTGGACGTGATGGACAACTGTGAGCGCTTCGTGTTCAACGGCTGCCACATCAGCGACGAGGTCATGGCCAGCATCCGGGAGGACTACCGGGGCAGAACCAAGATCGTCTGGCGCATCTACTTCGGCAACGGCGGCAGCTGCCTGACCGACCGGGAGGTCATCAAGATGGTCTACGGCCTGACCAATGCCAACTCCAAGTCCCTCAAGTATTGTGAGGATGCCAAATTCATCGACTTCGGCCACAATGAGACCCTGACGGACATCTCCTTCGTGGCCCATATGCCCAACCTGGAGGCCATTATCCTCTCGGGCTCGCCCATTACGGACCTGAGTCCCTTTGCCGGGAACAAGAGCATCTACTTCCTGGAGATTGCCAACTGCGGCTATATCGAGGACTTAAGCCCGCTGAAGGACTGCACCAACCTGGGGATGCTGAATGTCAGCTGGACCGCCGTGACGGACCTGTCCCCGGTGGATGAGCTGCCCCTGGAGCGGCTGACCTTCACCCACACCAAGGTATCCAACGAGGAGATTGAGCGCTACGCCGCCGTGAATCCCGACTGCTGGCTGACCTACGGCGACAAAAACGAGTACGGCGTTGGCTGGCGCTACGAGGAGGACGGCTCCCAGAGCGACTACTACAAGAAGCTGGCCAGTGCGGACATCTTCAACTATGCCCACGCCAGCGATACCCAGTGGTAACAAGAAAAACACCCCATTCCGGCGGACACCCAGGTGCCCGCCGGAATGTTTTTTGGATGGGGAAACGCTGCGGAGCGGTAAATTGGTGTTTGAACGGCTTCGCCGAATTGACAATTGACAATTGACAGTTGACAATTATTGTGTCATAAACGGGACGATTTTGAAATATAACAATCCGTTTTCGTCCTATATTGTTTTAAATTCATCCCAAAGGGATTCTTTAATTGTCAATTGTCAATTATAAATACCAATTTTTCTGCCTGCCGGGCAGGGAGGCGGGCGTGTTTTTCGGGCGGGCCTGCCTGCGTTTCCGCCATTTTTTTCGGGAGAATTTTTGCTGGGAATATTGGCGAAAGTGCACAAAACATTTGGGGTTGACAAGCGGGTTTTGGGAGATTATAATGAACGGACTGAGGAGAATATCCCCAAAAATGAAAAGGAGAAGATTGATATGAAGAAACTGCTTGCGCTGCTTCTGGCACTGTGCATGGTAGCGTCTCTCGCCGCCTGCGCGGACAAGGACGACGGCCCCATCCGGGATGAATCCACGCCTGCCACCGAGGCCCCCACTACCCAGGCCCCTGCCACCGAGGAGCCCGAAGAGGTCAAGGACTACTCCGGGTACACCATCCGCATCTACTCCAACTCCAACTCCACCGAGCGTACCACCTGGCTGATTAACGAGGCCCGGGACGCCGGCTTCACCATCTCCATTGACGACAACTCCGTTATCTCCGGCGACACCGCCGCCATCCAGGCTGCCAACGAGAACAAGGACGGCGACATCCTCTTTGGCCTCAACGAGACCCGCTGGAGCCAGGTTGTCAAGGGCCAGTACGAGAACCTGTCCCTGGTGGACTGGACTCCCTCCTGGGCCGGCGAGGTGGGCGAGTATGCTTACCCCGGTCAGGCCTACGGCCTGGTCATCCAGAACGTGCTGATGCTGTACCGTACCGATGAGCTGGGAACCAACGGGGAAACCCTCCACTTCCAGCACTGGGCGGACATCGTGGACTGCGGCTACACCTGGTACCGTCAGAACAAGGTGGGCGGCACCACCAACTCCAACATCAACTCCGCCATGCTGTATGCCTTCGTGGACCCCTCCTCTCCCGCCGGCGGCATCACCGTGGACGGCTGGAAAACCCTGTGGAAGTACTGCGCCGAGGGTAAGTCCGGCGGCAGCGACGACTTCAAGTACGGCTTCGTGCCTCTGAACAAGGGCGATGTCCAGGTTTCCACCTTCTACTCCTCCTCCCTGTACGGCCAGATCGACGCCGCTGCGGAGGGTTCCGCCAATCCGCTGCTGGGCACCATGGAGCCCGAGAACTGGGCTCTGGTGGACATCGACGACGGCACCTACTACATCGCTGAGTACATCGGCATCCTGGACAAGGCCGGACGGACTGCTGAGGAGACCGAGGCGGTCATGGCCTTCGCCGAGTGGTTCGGCTCTGCCGAGGTTCAGAATGCCTGGGGCGAGGAGTTTGACTCCTATCCCTGCAACCAGGCTGCTGCCGAGCTGCTGTACCCCGACGGCGTTCCCGCTATCTACACCCTGAAGAACTTCGCCCTGGCCAAGGTCGAGGGCACCGACATGATCTATGCCGAGTATGTGGCCGCTCACAGCGCCGAGTGGACCAACATCATGACCAACCTGGGCTTCTACTGGAAGGACGAGGCGGACGCTGTCGCCGAGCCTGACTGGGATAACCTGGATTGGGCCGTCCTGACTCAGAAGGCGGAGTAAGTTCACAGTAATTCCCCGCTGCGCCGGATTGTGTATGGCGAGCCGGATTCCGGCTCGCCATACATTTTTAGAAACGGAAGCACCTTGTTTATAATTGACAATTTACAATTGACAATTGACAATTAAGGAATCCCTTCGGGATAAAAATTAAATTCTAGTGTTCAAAAATAAGGCGTTATAGTTTAAAATCGTCCTGTAGGGGCACAAACAACTGTCAATTGTCAATTGTCAATTGTCAATTCGGCGAAGCCGGCAAACCGAGATATCAGGAAAGAGGAAAAACGATGATTGAACTGAAAAATATCGTGGTGAAGTTCGACAATTTCACTGCGCTGCACAATATCAACGTCCATGTGAAGGAGGGGGAATTCTTCACCTTCCTGGGGCCCTCGGGCTGCGGCAAGACCACCACGCTGCGCACCATCACGGGCTTCATTGACCCGGCGGAGGGCACGGTCAGCGTCAAGGGCCGGGACATCACCCATGTGGCCATCGAGGACCGGAACATCGGCATCGTGTTCCAGAGCTACGCGCTGTTCCCCACCATGACGGTCTACGACAACATCGCCTTCGGCCTGAAGGTGAAGAAGCTGAAAAAGGCCGAGATAGACCGGAAGGTCCGGGAAATCGCCAAAAAGGTGGATTTGAGCGACGAGCAGCTGGCCAAGGCGGTGTCCCAGCTCTCCGGCGGACAGCAGCAGCGGGTGGCCATCGCCCGGGCCCTGGTGACGGGTCCCGCCATCATCTGCATGGACGAGCCTCTTTCCAACCTGGACGCCAAGCTTCGGGTGCAGCTGCGCAACGAGCTGAAGCGGATGCAGAAGGAATTCGGCATCACCACCATCTACGTCACCCACGACCAGGAGGAGGCCCTGACCCTGTCCGACCGGATCGCCGTGTTCAACAAGGGCTACATTGAGCAGATCGGCACCCCCAACGAGGTTTACAACCACTCCAAGACCGAGTTCGTCTGCAACTTCATCGGCGACATCAACCGGCTCTCCCCCGAGGTCAGCCGGACGCTGGGGGCCGACCCCAAGCAGCACAACTACATCCGCCTGGAGCGCATCCATGTGAACGTGGAGCCCAAGGCCACCGATGTGGTGCTGGAGGGCACCGTGGAGAGCATGGAATACTACGGCCTGTACATCAAGTACACCATCAACCTGGGCTGCCAGTCCATCAAGGTCATTGAGAAGAACGACGGCGTGAACATCTACGAGCCGGGCCAGCGGGTGAAGGCCGTGCTGAACCCCCGGGATGTGATGGCCTACCCCGCGGAGGAGGTGGCGAAATGAGCCGCCGCGAACCCATCCGGCTGGGGAAAAACACCATTATCAAGAGTGTAGGCTTCCTGCTGTACATCTACCTCTTCATCGGCTTTATGGTGGTGCCCTGCTTCAACACCCTTGCCAGCGTCTTTTCCACCGTGAAGCCCGACGGCAGCCGGGACCCCTGGGCTGTCATCCGGTTCTTCTTCGCGGGGAACATGGGCCGGTATGTGCTCAACTCCCTGAAGCTGGCGGTGGGACTGGTGGTCACGGTGAACATCGTGGGCGTGTCCATTGTGCTGCTGACGGAGTACTTTGACATCAAGGGCGCGAAGATTCTCCGCCTGGGCTATATGACCACCATGATCTACTCCGGCGTGGCCCTGGTGACGGGCTACCTGTTCCTCTACGCCGGGGACGGCATCATCACCACCCAGCTGCTCAAAATCTTCCCCAACATGAACAAGGACTGGTTCTCCGGCTTCCGGGCGGTGTGGTTCACCATGACCTTCGCCTGTACGTCGAACCACGCCCTGTTCCTCCGGAACGCCATCCGTGGCATCGACTACAACACCGTGGAGGCCGCCCGGAACATGGGTGCCAGCCCCTTTAAGGTGCTGTGGAAGGTGGTTTTCCCCACATTGATGCCTACCATGTTTTCCCTCACCGTTATGACCTTCATCACGGGCCTTTGCGCCATGTCCGCGCCCACCCTGCTGGGCTACGACTCCATCAACCCGGAGATCGTCCGGCTTGCCGGCTCCTCCGTGGCGGACGAGTCCTTCCCCCAGGCCCGGGCGGCGCTGCTCAGCGTGATTCTGGCCATGTTCACCATCGTGCTGCTGACAGTGCTCAGCTCCTACGAGAGCAAGGGCCATTATCTCTCCGTGTCCAAGACCAAGGCTAAGCTGCAAAAGCAGAAAATCACCAACCCCGTGGCCAACGTCCTGGCCCATATCTACGCCTATGTGCTCTTCGTCATCTATATGACCCCCGTGGTGATGATCGTTCTGTTCTCCTTCCAGACCTACAAGGCCATCCGGATGCGGACCCTGGACTTGAGCCAGTGGACCATGCTCAACTACTTCGGTTCCAGGGACTATGAGTACCTGACCTCCCGGGGCACCTACAAGCTGCGCAAGGGCGCGATCTCGGGCCTGTTCTCCAACGAGGCCACCATGGGCGGCATCAAGCTGAGCTTCGTGCTGTCCGCCATCGCGGCGGCGCTGGCCTGCGTCATTGTGGTGGTGGCCTGCAGCTACATTTTCAAGAACCGGAAGAAGCTCTCCGGCAAGGTGCTGGAGTACAGCCTCCTGTTCCCCTGGCTGCTGCCCACCATATTGATCTGCTACTCCTACCGGACGTTCTTCAACTCCGAGAGCGTCTTCTATGTGGGCGGGAAAAACCTGTACTACGCGGAAAATGTGCGGCTGCTGATTGTCATGGCCTACACGGTGACGAAGCTGCCCTTCTCCCTGCGGATGATCAAGGCCAGCTTCTACGCCATTGACGAGGAGCTGGAGGACGCGGCCCGGAACCTGGGTTCCAGCCCGGTCTGGACCTTCCTGAAGGTGAAGCTGCCCATCATCCTGCCCAGTGTCCTGGCGGTATTCGCCCTGAATTTTAACGCCCTGTTTACGGAATATGATATGTCCGCCACCTTCGCCAGCTCCTACGGCACCACCTACGCCATGATCATCCAGAGCATGTGCGCCGAGGAGGGCATGTACGGCTACAATGTCAACGCCTCCGGCCGCCGGTGCGCCAGCACGGTGTTCATCATGGTGGTCTCGGGCATCATCCTGTACCTGGTCTACGGCGTGGGCGCCCGGGACCTGGGCGAACGGCTGGATGCCCGGGACCGCCGCCGGAAACGGATGGAACGCATTACAGGGCTGTTCTCCAGAAAGAAAGCGGAGGTTAAGGTATGATCGATACCATTGTATTTGATATGGGCCAGGTGCTGATTCGCTGGACCGGGGAGCTGCTGCTGGAAAAGTACGGCCTGAACGACGAGGACAAGGGGCTTCTGCTGCGGGAGCTGTTCGGGGATGTGGAGTGGGTCATGCTGGATCACGGAACCATTTCCTTTGAAGAGGCGGCTGAGGCGGTGTGCCGCCGGGTACCGGAGCACCTGCACAGCGTCGTCCGGGAGGTGGTCACCGGCTGGTGGCATCAGCCCATGCGGCCTATCCCGGGTATGGCGGACCTGGTCCGGGAGCTGAAAGGAAACGGCTACGGAATCTACCTGCTGTCCAACGCGAATCTGGCCCTGAGAAGCTATTTCCCCCGGATTCCCGGGTCGGAGTGCTTTGACGGCCTGATGGTCTCCGCCGAGGAAAAGCTCTTAAAGCCCAACCCGGAGATTTTCCGGACCCTTCTGGAGCGGTTCGGCCTGGAAGCGGAGCGGTGCTTCTTCGTGGACGATTCCCCCGCCAATGTGGAGGGGGCCATGAGTGTGGGCTTAAGCGGCTGCGTATTCAAGGGCGACACCCAGGCGCTTCGCCGCAAGCTCCGCAGCGCCGGTATCCGCTGCGCCGAATAAACACAAAAGCCTGAGCGTTTCAAGGAACGCCCAGGCTTTTTCCTGCGGAAGACAGACAAGTTGGTGTTTGGCTGAGTGCGCCACGAGTTTCCTGTCATTGCGAGCCAGTGCTCACACTGGCGTGGCAATCCCCCGGTTGAAAGGAATTAGGTAACGATTACCACCAAAACCGCAACGACTCCCGTTTTTCCGGGTGCTTATCGCCACGTTTCACCTCTAACCGGGGGATTGCCACACCAGCGTGCGCGCTGGTTCGCAATGACAGGTAATTGGGGGCGCTTCTCTGCAAACACCAATTTGTCTGCCCCGGGCGGGAGAAAAAATGCTTGACCTTTTTGTCAAATGCCGCTATAACGAAAAGAAAGGAGGTATTGTGATGATCTGGTATGTGGAGGACGATCCCGGGATTCGGGACTTGGTGATTTATACGCTGAACGCCACCGGGTTTGAGACCCGGAGCTTTGAAACCGGGGATGAATGCTGGAGCGCGCTGCAGCAGGAGCGGCCGGAGCTGTTGCTGCTGGACGGGATGCTGCCGGGCATGGACGGGGTGGAGCTGCTGCAGAAAATGAAGCAGGAGCCCTATCTGCGGGACATTCCCGTCATCATGGCCTCCGCCCGGGGGGCCGAGTACGACAAAATCCGCTCCCTGGACCTGGGGGCCGACGACTATCTGGTGAAGCCCTTCGGAATGCTGGAGCTGGTGTCCCGGGTGAAGGCTGTGCTGCGCCGCTGTGGGGGAGAGAAGAAGGAACCGCTGCTCCAAATGGACGGCCTGGTCTTAAATCCCACAGAGCACACCGTATCCGTGGACGGCGAAAGAGTTATGTTAACCTACAAGGAATACGAGCTGCTGAAGCTGTTCCTCAGCAACCCCGGGGTGGCCTTCACCCGGGATCAGCTGCTGGAGCGGGTGTGGGACAGCGACTACCTGGGCCAGACCCGGACGGTGGATATGCACATCCGCACCCTGCGGCAGAAGCTGGGTGTCTACGGCGACCGGATCGAAACCGTCCGGAATGTGGGCTACCGGCTGGAGGGCGGCCATGGCCGCTAAGATTTTCCGCTCCACCATCTTTGTGGCGCTGATCGTGCTGCTGTGCAGCGTGGGCGTGATCCTCGGGGTGGTCTATGACTATTTCGACACCATGCAGGCGGAGCGGCTCCGGGACGAGCTGCGCCTGGCGGCCTCCGGCGTGGAGGAGCTGGGCCTGACCTATCTGGAGGGGACGGACCCCGGGCGCTACCGGCTGACCTGGGTGGACAGTGCGGGCCGGGTGCTCTACGACACCCAGGCGGATCAGACCGCCATGGAAAACCACCTGGACCGGGAGGAAATCCTCCAGGCCCTCCGGGAGGGCAGCGGCAGCGCCGTGCGCTATTCCGCCACACTGACGGAAAAGACCGTCTATGAGGCGCTGCTTCTGCGGGACGGCAGCGTCCTGCGGCTGTCCGAATCCAGCGCCACCACGGCCACCTTGCTGCTGGGGATGCTCCAGCCCATCTGCGTGATTCTGTTCATCGCCCTTGTGCTGTCGGGGCTTCTCAGCCACCGGATGGCCAAGCGGATTGTGGCTCCGCTGAACAGCCTGGATTTGGAGCACCCCCTGCAGAACGACGCCTACGAGGAGCTTTCTCCCATGCTGGACAGGCTTTCCCGGCAGCATCTGCAAATCGATTCCCAGCTGAAAACGCTCCGGTGGAAAACCGAGGAGTTCCAGCACATCACCCGGAATATGCGGGAGGGCCTGGTGCTCCTGGACGGCAGCGGCCTGGTGCTCAGCATCAACCCCGCGGCCCAGGAGCTGTTCCGCGCCGGGGATTTTGCCATCGGCAAGGACTTTCTCGCCCTGGAGGGGGCCGTGGAGGCCCGGGACGCGGTGAACAGGGCCTACCTGGAGGGCGCCGGAGAGCAGCTCCTTCAACGGGAGGGGAGAAGCTACCGCCTGAGCGCGGAGCGGATCACCGACCAGGGGGATCAGCTGGGGGCGGTGGTACTGACCCAGGACGTGACGGAGCAGCTTCAGGCCCAGCGCACCCGGCAGGAGTTCTCCGCCAATGTGTCCCATGAGCTGAAAACGCCCCTGCAGTCCATCATGGGCAGCGCCGAGCTGCTGGAGCAGGGGATGGTAAAGCCGGAGGATACCCCGAGGTTTGCCGGCCTGATCCGCCGGGAGGCGGAGCGGCTTCTGCATCTGGTCCAGGACATCATCAACCTGTCCCAGTTGGACGAGGGGGCCCCCATGCCCCGGGAGCAGGTGGACATGCTGCAGGTGCTCCGGGAGACCGCCGCGGGTCTGGCGTCCGCTGCCGAAGAGAAAAAGGTGACTCTGGAGGTCACGGGGGAGGACTGCGTGGTTTCCGCCGTGCCCAGGCTCCTGGGGGAGATCGTGTTCAATCTGATGGACAACGCCATCCGCTACAATGTGCCGGGAGGCTCTGTCACGGCCTCCTGCCGCCGGGAGGGGGCGGGGGCAGTGCTCACCGTTTCCGACACCGGCATCGGCATCCCGCCGGAGCACCAGCAGCGGGTGTACCAGCGGTTCTACCGGGTGGACAAGAGCCACTCCCGGGCCTCCGGCGGCACAGGCCTGGGCCTCGCCATCGTCAAGCACGCCGCCGAGGTTCAGGGAGCGAAGATCACCCTGGAAAGCGAGTCGGGGAAGGGCACCACGGTGACCGTGACGTTCCCGTAGACAACGGCAGAACCCGACAAATTGGTGTTTGTATCGTTCTTGCTGTCATTGCGAACCAGTGCGCACACTGGTGTGGCAATCCCCCGGTCCGAAGGAACCAGGTAACGATTACCACCAAGAACCGTAACGACCCCCCCGTTTTTCCGGGTGCTTTTCGGTACATTTCCCCTCTAACCGGGGGATTGCCACGACCAGTCTGCGGACTGGTCTCGCAATGACAGGAAACTTTGACACGCAGCGACAAACACCAACTTGGTGTCTTGTCAAGGAAAGCCAATAAGCATCCTTATCTTATATCTATTATCTATTATCTCTTATCTTTTATCCCCTTCCCTCCCCGCCCGGTTGGGCGGGGATTTTACATGGATTTTACATGAATTTTGCATGGCCTAAATGGACTTGGGGCTGAGGCCGGCCTATAATGGGGTCGGGATATCGGATGATTCCCGGAAAGGCGGGTTACAATATGAGTGTGTATATCCTGAAAATCATCTCCTTGCTGGGAGGACTGGCGCTGTTCCTCTTCGGCATGGATGTTATGGGCAAATCCCTGGAACGGCTGGCAGGCGGACGGCTTCAGACCCTCCTTGCCAAAATGAGCTCCACGGTGCCCAGGGGCTTCCTGCTGGGTCTCGCGGTGACCGCGGTGATCCAGTCCTCCAGCGCCACCACGGTGATGGTGGTGGGCTTTGTCAACTCCGGCATCATGACATTGAAACAGGCCATCGGCGTGATTATGGGCTCCAACGTGGGCACCACGGTGACGGCCTGGATTCTCAGCCTGACCCAGCTGGAGGGGGACAGCTTCCTGGTGCAGCTGTGCAAGCCCTCCACCCTGGCACCGCTGCTGGGCACCGTGGGTATTGTGCTGTATATGTTCTCCAAAAATCCCGGCAAGCAGGGCGTGGGCCAGGTGCTGCTGGGGTTTCTCGCCCTGATGACCGGAATGCAGCTGATGAGCGGAGCCATGAAATTCCTGGAGAATGAAGCCTGGTTTGCCCGGCTCATGGTGTCCTTCTCCAATCCGCTGCTGGGCATTCTGGCGGGAGCCGCGCTCACGGCGGTGATTCAGTCCTCGTCGGCCTCCGTGGGAATCTTACAAAGCCTGTGCACCACCGGGGCCGTCACCTACGGCACGGCCCTGCCCATCATCCTGGGCCAGAACATCGGCACCTGCGTCACCGCCCTGCTGGGGGCTCTGGGGGCCAACCGCAACGCCCGCCGGGCGGCTCTGGTGCACCTGTACTTCAACGTGGTGGGCGTGGGGCTGTTCACCCTGCTGTTCTACGGCCTGGGAGCCATTTTCCCCTGGGAATTCCTGGGGGAGATTGCCCAGCCCATGAGCATCGCGCTGGTGCATACGGGCTTCAATTTGGCATCCACCGCCGTGCTGCTGCCCATGCACGGGCTGCTGGAAAAGCTGGCTTACCTTACCATCCCCGCCGAGCCTGTCCACCAGGCCCCGGTGCTGCTGGACGAGCGGCTGCTGGCCACCCCGGCGGTGGCTATTCAGCGTGCCCGGGAGATCGCCGGGAAAATGGCCCGGGCCTCTCTCGCGGCCATGGAGCAGGCCATGGAGCTGACTGATGGCTACAGTCAGGAAAAAATGGACCAGGTGCAGGCTCTGGAAACGGAAACCGACCGGTATGAGGACGCCCTGGGCACCTACCTTGTACAGCTGACCCGGCAGGAGCTGAGCGAACGGGACAACCGGAGCCTGAACACCATTCTGTACACCTTAAGCGACCTGGAGCGGATCGCGGATCACGCCGTGGCCGTGGGTTCTGCCGCCCGGGAGATGGATCAGAAGAACATCCGCTTTTCCGAGGCGGCCTGCCGGGAGCTGGAGGTGCTGAAAAAAGCGGTGCTTGCCACCATCCGCCGGACGGTGGAGGCCTATGAAACCGACGACCTGGAGGGGGCCATGGAGGTGGAGCCTCTGGAGCAGGTGGTGGACGCCCTGGTGAAGGAGGTCAAATCCCGCCATGTCCGCCGGCTCCGGGACGGGCTGTGCAGTGTGGAGTACGGCTTTGTGCTGGAGGACTTGCTCACCGCCTGGGAGCGCAGCGCCGACCACTGCTCCAATGTGGCGGTGGAGATGCTCCAGATGTCCCAGGGCAAGCTGGACGCCCACGAATACCTGAACGCCCTGAAATCCGGACAGCTCCGGGAAAGCCAGGAGTTCACCCGCCTCTTCCGCCGGTTCCGGGAGGAATACAGCCTGGGCAGAGGCTAGAGCGGCAAATTGGTGTTTGTAGGGATGCGTCCCAAATTACCTGTCATTGCGAACCAGTGCGCACACTGGTGTGGCAATCCCCCGGATAGAGGGGAAATGTACCGAAAAGTACCCGGAAGAATGGGAGTCGCCGCGATTTTTGGTGGTAATCGTTACCTGGTTTCTTTCAACCGGGGGATTGCCACGCCAGTGTGCGCACTGGCTCGCAATGACAGCATATATTTGCCAAACATCAATTTGTCTAAAAAATGGATAAAAGGAGCAATTTATGGAACTTGAGAAAACCATTGATTTTAACGCCAAGCGGGGCTTTATCTGCGATATGGACGGAGTGATCTACCACGGCAACCGGGTGCTGCCCGGGGTGGCGGAGTTTCTGTCCTGGCTCCAGGAGGAGAAGAAAGAGTACCTGTTTCTCACCAACAACTCCGGCTACACCCCCCGGGAGCTGCAGCAGAAGCTCCAGCGGATGGGCTTGGAGGTCAGTGAGGAGCATTTCTATACCAGCGCCCTGGCCACGGCGGCCTTCCTGAAGGAGCAGGCCCCCGGCTGCTCGGTGTTTGCCATCGGCGAGGCGGGGCTCTTAAACGCCCTGTACGACGCCGGGATGACCATGAACGATGTGAATCCCGACTATGTGGTGGTGGGCGAGGGCAGAAACTACTCCCTGGACACCCTGACCAAGGCCACCAACCTGGTGCTGAAGGGCGCCAGGCTCATCGGGGCCAACTCCGATGTGTCCGGGCCCATTGAGAACGGCATCGCCCCCGCCTGTCGGGCGCTGATCGCTCCCATCGAAATGGCAACCGGCACCCAGGCCTACTTCTGCGGCAAGCCCAATCCCCTGATGATGCGCACGGGGCTGCGGCTGCTCAGCTGCCACTCCGCCGACGCGGTGATGGTGGGCGACCGGATGGATACGGACGTGATCTCCGGAATGGAGAGCGGTATGTCCACGGTGCTGGTGCTCTCCGGGGTGTCCACCCGGGAGACTCTGAAAACCTACGCCTACCGGCCCACGGCGGTGCTCCCCGGGGTGGGGGACATCGTGGCTCTGGCCCGGGGGTGACCCGGGCCGCAAATCGTTATTTGGTGCAGGCGGTTTGGTAGCCGGAGCAGGGAGCGTCCGGGCAGAGGCAGTCCCGGAATAGGTCCAGCTTCAGCTGGATGGCCAGCTCCAGGCGGGTAACTGCCGCCAGAATGCGCTCCACGCTGTCGTCGATTCTTACCAGATCGTCCACGTCGGTGTTGTACAGCTGGGTGGTTTTCTCAATCTTCTTGTGCTCGGCCTCCAGAATGCGGGCCAGGGACTCCTGCTGCTCGGCAACGGCCTCGATCAGCTCGGAAATCGCGGTGCACCGCCGGTTCTCGTTACGGGGCGGGGTCTGAATGGGGTCCATAAAAAAACGTCCTTTCCGCTGAATTTTGTACCTTC
This sequence comes from Clostridiales bacterium, assembly GCA_004555705.1. Classification (GTDB taxonomy): domain Bacteria; phylum Bacillota; class Clostridia; order Oscillospirales; family Oscillospiraceae; genus Faecousia. The sequence goes on from SFHI01000011.1 coordinate 24,188, forward strand.
CGGCACGTTCCATTCTATGCTTTCCGCCAGAATGTGACACCCTCTGTCCGTTTTTTCTCTCCCGGGCCGGGAACCGCGGAAAAAAGTGAAATTCCCTCTTGACAATCCCTAGAAATTGGGTATAATACAACTGTTCCGCCCATAGAGGATTAGTGTAACGGTAGCACACCGGACTCTGACTCCGTTCGCGGGGGTTCGAATCCCTCATCCTCTGCCACGTTAGTACGCAAGCTATGATGCAATAGCTTGCGTACTTTTTTGCGTATCTCCCTGGGAAACCTCTTGATACAAAGGTAAAGCGAGACAGGTGGGTGCACCATGCATCTTCCTGCCTCGCTTTTTTTGTTTTTTCGACTTGTATGCTCCGACTCGGGGTTTCTGGATTTGCACCCACCCCCTATACCTTTTGGCGTTTCTCAAGATACGCCAAAAGGTTTACAGGTGTATTAATTTCGTGCACTTCTTGCCCCGATGCGGAAAAGCGCAACGATGTAGGCTGCTCAAGTGTAAAAAGGTAATACTCATTAATCTTTCGCTACTTACCTCAGGTAAATCCCATAGATTTTGGAGGAGACTTCCATATACCGTGCCATCCTGGGCGGCGCAACAAAGTAGTCTTACCATCACCCAAACCCTTTTGAGGAGGCAGTTTATGAAACCGTATAATGCGCTTCATTCAATGAAGGATACACACCATTGACAAAACAAGTCCCCTCCGCGAAGGGACTGATTATTAGGGGTGCGCTGATCAGCGTGGCGTCCACGATGCTGCTGCCCGCATCATCCGGGTGCATCGTCCGGCGTTACAGATTTGCACCATTGGATTCAATGATTTTTTTGTATTCCAATGCCGAATCCTTGATGATCCGTTTTCCTGTGGCGTAGTCTGCAAAGATGAGTCCAAAGCGGGGATCGTAGCCTTCTGCCCATTCAAAGTTGTCCATCAGCGACCAGTATTGGAAGCCCAGAACCGGGTATCCCTCGCTGACA
>SFHI01000012.1 GCA_004555705.1 Clostridiales bacterium
GCCAGCCTCAACGACATGGCCCATAGCGGCGTAGTTGCCCTGGGTGGAGTCGTACTTCAGCAGGTGAGCCAGCATCTTGGGGGAGGTCAGGTCGTTGATGGCGACAACCTCGAAGCCCTCGGCGCCGAACATCTGACGGAAGGCCAGACGGCCGATACGGCCAAAACCATTGATTGCAACTTTAACGGACATGGTAAATTCCTCCATTTCATAATGACTGCTTTTGCAGTAGGAAAACCTTATACCGGGCATATCGATAAGCCCGTACGGATTCATTATACATGATTGCGGTGTTCTTGTAAACTGTGAAAAGTGTCAAAAACATCACGCCAGAATGTGAAATTCCGTACAAAATGCGCACTGTGATGCAGCATAAAGTTCAGGGTAATCCTGTACGCGGAACTGTAGGGGCGGATATCATCCGCCCGCACTGTCTCCGTGACGGAACGCCTCCGTAAAAACGGCTGCGTTCGAAGCCGGAGCGCTGCGGGCGGCTGATAGCCGCCCCTACAGGAATCATGGAGTTATCCGGGCTTTGTTCAGCTTGTCGGCCTTGCAGAATACCAGGAAGCCCAGAATGAAGATGATGACGAGGGTTCCCACGGCCAGGCTCTCGTTCTGCAGCTCCAGGCCGAACACATTCAGTGTTCTCCCGGCGGTGAGCTGGCTGACCACGGCCACCAGCGTGGTGCCCAGGAAGGAAGCGCCCTTGCCGCAGATGTCCATGAGGCCATAGTATTCGCCGCTGCGCTCGGCGGGGATGATTTTGCCCAGATACGACCGGCTGAGGGCCTGAATGCCGCCCTGGAACATGCCCACCAGCACCGCCAGCAGCCAGAACTGCCAGAGGCTCATCAGGAACACGGCGAAGAGGGTGATGCCGGTGTAGGCCGCGATGCAGACCTTGATGAGAAGGCCGGTGTCGAATTTCACGGAGAGCCTGCCGAAGATAATGGCACAGGGGAAGGCCACCACCTGGGTCAGCAGCAGCGCCAGCAGCAGCCCCGTGGAGTCCAGACCCAGAGCGGTGCCGTAGGCTGTGGCCATGTCGATGATGGTATACACGCCGTCAATGAAGAAGAAAAAGCTCAGCAGGTAGATGAAAATGTGCTTCTGATGCCGGACCTCCCGGAAGGTGCGGCCAAGCTGCCGGAAGGTCTCCGCCACCGGGTGGGGGGTGGCCTCCACATAGGCCGTCTGCTTATACCGGCGCAGCAGGGGAACGGTGCACGCTGCCCACCACACCGTGGTGATGAGGAAGGAGGCGATCATGGCGGCGCTCTGGGTCAGGCCGAAGCTGTCATGCAGCAGCACCAGCACCAGGCAGAGCACGAAGGGAATCACGCTGCCGATGTAGCCGAAGGCGTAGCCCAGGCTGGACACCCGGTCCATCCGCTCCGGGGTGGCCACCTCGGGAAGCATGGCGTCGTAGAACACGTTGGCGGAGTTGTAGCCCACCCGGGCGATGACGAAAATCACCAGGAAGCTGAGCCAGGACCAGGCGGTGCCCAGGGCGGCGCAGCCCAGGGCGCCCAGCATCATGGCAAGCAGGAAGATGGGCTTCTTGTACCCCTTCTGATCCGCCAGGGTGCCGCAGATGGGCCCGATGAAGGCCACGAGCAAGGTGGCCACGGAACCGGCGTAGCCCCAGTAGGCCAGATACTTGGATTCGTCCAGCCCCGCGGCGGAGGACAGGGCGTTGAAGTAAATGGGGATCAGGGTGGTCACCAGCAGGATGAAGGCGGAGTTACCGATGTCGTAGAGGATCCAGCTTTTTTCCAGGGGGGTCAGCTTCATTTTCTCTTTCATATTGAGTGCCTCCTTATGGATGGGTGGAAATGCGGAAACGCAGCGGCGCGGAAAATTAATTGACAATTCACAATTGGCAATTGACAATTAAGGAATCCCTTCGGGATGGATAAAATGCGGAAACCCGGCAGTGCGGCAAATTGGTGTTTGAAGTTTTTGAACACGTTGCGTTGCTACCGTAGGGGCGGATATTATCCGCCTGAAACGTTCCGCTTTTTGAGCTTTTCCGTCAGAACGCAGTGCTTTTGTGATCGAAAGGCTGCGGGCGGATAATATCCGCCCCTACGATGAGAAATCGCCAAACACCAATTTATCTGTCTGAGATGTGACGAAGGCGCTGAATTGTCAATTCGTAATTCCCTCAGCCCATGATGGGCGCGAAGTTGCTGCCCAGGGGGGCGTGGTGGGACAGGCGGGCTTCCAGTTGGCTTGCCAGGGTGGGGAAAAGGGCCTGGGCCTTGGTATACCGATCCAGCAGGGGTTCGTCATATTGGGCGGCCAGGGGATCGGCCTGGAGGGGCATGAACTGGTGCCGGACGGTTTCTCCCAGCCGGGGAACGGCCCGCTCCAGAATGCTTCTGGAGAAAAGCCCGTTTGCACTGAGGGTTTTGGTGACCCAGGTCATGGTACGCATACACCGGGTCATCTGCCTGGCGGTGACAGGGGGGAAGAACCGGGCCATGACCGCAAGCTCCTGCCGATCCGGCCGCAGGTGGGCGCCTGGGTCCCGCAGGTGCGGAGATGACACGCCGTCCCGCTCCAGCAGGAACCGGTCGAACTCGGTTTCCAGCTGGGAGTGGGGGCATTTTCCCCCGCTGTCCAGCTCCACGATAAAGGGGTGGCATTGGGAATCCAGGGTATAGTGGGTCAGCAGCCCGAAGAGGTAGGCGGTTTCCCGGTCGTCGGCGGGGCGGCTCAGCCGGGCGTAGCAGCCCTCGAACAGCTCCGTGCCGGGAATATGGTGGTAAAAACTTGCCAGGGCGTACACTTCATCGCTGTGAAGAATGTTGTGGAAGAACAGAGGGTCCGGGCCGTGAAGCCCGGCGTTGTAAAGCTGGGGATGGGCCCCGGCGGTTTTCTGAATCGCCGGGGGCAGCATGGACAGCATCTGCTGCCCGAAGCGGTAATGGGCGTAAGCAGCGGGCATAGGGTAACCTCACAGAAGGGAGATGAGAGTTGACAGTTAAGGAGTCCCTTCGGGACGAATTAATATAATAAGTTCGAATATCGTAACGTTTCCAGATAAAAACAGGGTGTTTTCCTGAATCATTATTTCAATTCCATCCCAGTCGGGGATACCACAACTGTCCACAGTCCACTGTCAACTGTATTTATGCGTTGAATACGTACTTGTCCATCCGGCGGAAGGCTTCTTCCACGCGGCTTAAGGGCAGGGCCAGGTTCATGCGCAGGTGGCTTTTTCCGTGGAACCTCCGGCCGTCCTGGACGGCAACGCCCACGGCGTAGCAGGCGGAGAGCACATCGTCCATGGTTTTTTCATGGTCGCGGCACCACTCGCCGCAGTCCACGAACAGCATATAGGTGCCCTGGGGACGGCTGACGGTGACGCCGGGGAAGTGGTCGCGGATGTATCCCACGGCAAAGTCCACGTTGGCGGTGAGCACCTGCCGCAGCTCCTCCAGCCACTGGGCCCCCTCGTCGCTGAAGCCGCCAATCAGGGCGTACATACTCAGCACATTCATGGAATTGTAGTGGCTGAGGGAGGCCTCCTTCTCCATCCGGTCCCGGAGCCAGTCGTTGTACACGATGCTGTAGCTGCCCACCAGACCCGCCAGGTTGAAGGTCTTGCTGGGGGCGTACATGGCCACGGTGCGCTGCCTTGCGTCCTCGCTGACGGACTGGGTGGGGATGTGGCGGAAGCCCTCCAGGGTCAGGTCGGACCAGATTTCGTCGGAAATCACGAACACATCGTATTTTTGGAAGAGCTCCATGGCCCTTTCCAGCTCCCAGCGCTCCCAGACCCGGCCGCAGGGGTTGTGGGGGGAGCAGAGGATGGCGGTGTGAATCTTTTCCTCCCGGAGCTTTCGCTCCATGTCGTCGTAATCCATGCGCCAGACGCCCTGCGCATCCTGCACCAGGGGGCTGTGGACCAGCGCGTAGCCGTTGTTCCCCAGGGCGCCGGTGAAGCCCACATAGGTGGGGGAATGGACCAGGATTTTATCTCCCCGGGAGCAGAGCACGTTCGCCGCGCTGACAACTCCGCCCAGCACCCCGTTGGCGTAGCCGATGTGCTTCGGCTCCAGACCATCCACGCCGTTTCGCACCTTCTGCCAGCGGATGATGGCGTCGTAATACTCCTGCCGGGGGGAGAAATAGCCGTAGGCGGGATGCTCCGCCCGGGAGATGATGGCCCGGGGGATGGAGGGCACCGTGGGGAAGTTCATGTCCGCCACCCACATGGGGATTGTGTCGAAGCCGTCCCGGACCTGCCCCGCGCAGGGGGCCGCGTCCACGGCAATGGCGTCCAGACCATGGCGGTCCATGATGGTGGAAAAATCGTATCGCATGGAAAATCTCCTTTATCTGTATCAATGTGCTTATTATAATTTTTCCCCCGGAAAAAAGCAATAGGGCAGCGGCGCAAAACCGCCCTTTCCCTGAAAGATTTCCCTGCCGCCCCGGGTTTGGCATTGACAGAAGGTTGGAAGCAATTTATAATTGTGAAAGAAAACCAAAGGAATACGGGCGATAAATTGTTGTTTGAAAGACTGAGGGTTTGCGGAAATACCTTCCCCCGGGGGGAAGGTGCCCCGCAGGGGCGGATGAGGAACGGCGACAGTTTCGTTGCCATATGAACTCAAATTGTTCGGAATAAGTCCAAACATGCTGCGTTTTTCCGGACTGCATGGGAAGAAAACAGATTTCGCCGATCCTCATCAAAGCCAAGGCGCTCCGCGCTGCAATACTTCAAACAACAATTTACCTTTCTGCCTCCCCGGAGGGGGGTTCCGTTTGGAAATAAGGAGGGTTATTATGGAGCAAAGACTGTGCTATGGGTGCATGGAATTTACCGACCAGCCGGTGTGCCCTCACTGCGGCTGGAGTGCGGAGCAGAACAATAAGAGCCACCAGCTTCCTGTGGGCACCTATCTGGCGGGCAGATACCAGGTGGGCAGGGCTCTGCGGCAGTCTCCGGCGGGGATTCTCTACCTGGGTCTGGATATTACCCCGGCGGGGCAGCAGTTTTCCGGCTGGAATACGACTCCGACCAGGACGGTTAACCTGCTGGAATACTACCCCCGGCAGGACGCGCGCAGAAACGGCAGCAATGTGGAGCCCGCCGGGGAGTCCTCTGCCCGCCGCTTTGCCGAGGGAAAGGCTCAGTTCAACCGGATTACCCAGCTGCTTGCCGGGGAGAAGGAACTGGCGGAGGTTTTCGGAGTCCGGGAGGGCTTCGAGGAAAACGGCACCGTCTACCGGGTGATAGAGCAGGTCCGGGGCACCACTCTGGACCGGTATGTCCGGCTGCGGGGCGGCCCCTTGAGCGCGGAGGAAACCCTCCGGATTCTGGGGCCCGTGCTCCGGGCCGCAGCCGCCGCCCACCGGGCGGGCGCGGCGCACGGCGGCATCCGGATGGACAGCATCGTCCTGGACCCCATGGGCGGCGCCCGGCTGCAGGGCTTCGGGGAGAACCCCGCAGCCACCGCGCAGCAGGATGTGCTTGATCTTTGCCGGGTGATCCTGGGCTGCCTGATGGAGGGAGCCGAGGGCCTTTCCGCCTGTCCGGACCAGGTTCCCGGCCTGGCGCCGCGGCAGCTGGCCGCGCTGAAAACCGGTATGGAGCAAGACCCGCGGAACCGGTTTGCCTCCGCGGGAGCGCTCTGCACGGCTCTGCTGGACGCCGGACAGCAGGTGCCCGGACAGCAGAGCGTCGGGGGAGGCAGCGCCGGAGGACCGGCCGTGCCCCCAGCGCCCCGTCCGAAGAAGTCCCGGAAGAAGCTCTGGATCGGAATCGGAGCCGCCGCCGGAGCCTTGGTGCTGGTGTTCCTGGCGCTGCTGGTCTTTGGCGTCCACATCTGGACGGACGCGGACTGCACAAAGCCTCAGACCTGTGTGCTCTGCGGAAAGACCGAGGGCAGGGCCTTGGGCCACGATTGGCAGGAGGCCACCTGTGAGACCCCCAGAACCTGTGACCGCTGCGGGGAAACCCAGGGCACGGCTCTGGGCCACGCCTGGCAGGAGGCCACCTGTCTGGCTCCCAGGACCTGTGACCGCTGCGGAGAGGTTCAGGGGTCCGCATCGGGCCACAGCTGGCAGGACGCCACCTGCACCGAGCCCAAGACCTGCAAGTACTGCGGGGAAACCCAGGGTGCGGCCCTGGGCCATGATTGGGCGGAGGCTACCTACACCACCCCCAGCACCTGCAGGCGCTGCGGAGAAACCCGGGGCAGTGTCCGGGGCTACCACGAGAGCGTCTCCGGAACCTATGAGCGGTTCTACTCCACCAAGGTCAACGGCTGGTGCCTGAAGCTGGATGAGCCCGTACTGGGCTGCCGGAAGTTCACTCTGGTGGTGGAGGTCAGCAACATCTCCTACGGCACTCCCGTTGGCAACTGGAAGGCCTTCTACCGGAATACCAAGGGGGAGTGGATCAACCTTGGCAACTTCAACATGACGGGCACCACCGGCTCGGCGACCTTTACCTTTAATACGCCCGTGGACATCGATTCGGTGACCGCGGTCTACGACGGAGGCGGCAGCTTCACCTTCAGCGTGGGCTTTGCCATGACGGAGGTCTACGCGGCGGATTGACCCGATACACACAAAGCCCGGAGCGCTCAGCGCTCCGGGTTTTTCACGCGGGTACCACACGGCGGAAGGAGAAATTGGCGTTTTGAATTGACAATTAAGGAATCCCTTCGGGATGAAAAAACAGAAGCACCTGAAAACGTACTTTTATTGCCCCAATGAAAAAATTTGTGTGTTTGAGCATTCCCTCCCCTTGTCTGCATTCCACCGGGGCGCAGGATGCACGAATCCCCCAGTTGTTTGACAGTACCTGCTGTAGGGGGCGGTCATGACCGCCCCGCCCGGGTTGCGACAACAAAATGGCAGGTTTTTCTGAAATACGTTACAACTCTATCCCATCAGCTTTGCGGTGCGGTCATGCCCGCACCCTACAGATGGCGCGTTATTTCTTTCAGATTTTCAGAAAAATTCAAATCACACAAGTTTTTTCATGGAACCATTTTATTTCAAAATCGTCCTGGTTATGACATAATAATTGTCAATTGTCAATTTTCAATTGTCAATTCGGCGAAGCCGTTCAAGCACCGATTTGTCAGCCTGCCGGGTTTCCCCGGCGGGCGTTATTCGTTGGTCTCCGGGTGGACGCCGGTGACGGAGAAAATCACCCACTCGGCGATGTTGGTGGCGTGGTCGCCGATGCGCTCGAAATACTTGGCCACCATGAGCAAATCCAGGGCGTATTCTCCCTCCCCGGGATTCCCGGCGATAAAGTCCAGGATGTCGCTTTTGATCCGGTTGAAGTAATCATCCACCACGTCGTCGTAGTCCGTGACGGCGGTGGCCAGCTCCAGGTCCTGCCGGACGAAGGCGTTCACGGCCTCGGTGACCATGTACCGGGCGGCGTTTGCCATCTCCCGGATTTTCAGGTAGTTATCCCCGGCTCCCTGCTTCATTTTGGGCACCAGGTCCACAATGTCCTCCGCCTGGTCGCCGATGCGCTCCATGTCGGTGATCATCTTCATGGCGGCGCTGATTCTCCGCAGGTCCCCGGCCACCGGCTGCTGGCGCAGCAGCAGCTTCAGGCAGGTATCTTCAATGGTGCGCTCGCTCTGGTCGATGGAGGCCCCCACCTGGGCCGCTTTCTCCTCCAGCTCCCGGCTGCAGTCCGTCAGGGCTTCGGAGGCAAGGCCGATGATCTCCTCGCAGGCAGCGCCCATCTGAATCAGCTCCTGGTGGAGATTCTTTAATTGTTCCTGATAGATATCCCGCATGGTTTATCCTCCTTTAACCAAATCTTCCGGTGATGTAGTCCTCGGTGCGCTTGTCCCGGGGCTTGGAGAACATTTCCTCTGTGCTGCCGTATTCCACCAGGTCCCCCAGCAGGAAGAAGGCGGTCTGGTCGGAGATTCGGACGGCCTGCTGCATATTGTGGGTGACGATGACGATGGTGTACTTTTCTTTCAGCTCCATGGCCAGGTCCTCAATGCGGGAGGTGGAGATGGGGTCCAGGGCGGAGGTGGGCTCGTCCATCAGCAGGACCTCCGGCTCCACCGCCAGGGCCCGAGCGATGCACAGCCGCTGCTGCTGACCGCCGGAGAGGCCCAGGGCGTTCTTTTTCAGGCGATCCTTCACCTCATCCCAGATGGCGGCGTCCCGGAGGGCTTTCTCCACGATTTCGTCCAGCCGGCGCCTGTCCCGGATACCGTGGGTCCGGGGGCCGTAGGCGATGTTGTCATAGATGCTCATGGGGAAGGGGTTGGGCTTCTGGAACACCATGCCCACCTCCTTGCGCAGGTTGTTGACCTCCGCCTGGAAGATGTCTCCGCCGTGGTAGAGGACCTCCCCGGTGATTCTTACGCTGGAAATCAGGTCGTTCATCCGGTTCAGGGTTTTGAGGAACGTGGACTTGCCGCAGCCGGAAGGACCGATGAGGGCGGTGATGGATTTTTCGGGAATGTCGATGCTGATATTTTTCAGCGCCTGGGTCTGACCGTACCACAGGTTCAGACCCTTGACGGAAATAATCGGTTCGTTCAAGGAAATATGCTCCTTTCCTGGTTGTTTATAATTGACAATTAAGGAATCCCTTCGGGATGTTTTTAACATGTATACCGACCTAACTCAGCGGACAGACAAATTGGTGTTTGTCAAGATGCTACCGTAGGGGCGGATATTATCCGCCCGCAACCTTTCGTTCACAAAAGCACTGTGTTCTGACGGAAATGCTCAAAATCCTTAAGCGTTCGGGCGGCTAATAGCCGCCCCTACGGTAGCAACGCAACGTGTTCGGAAAACTACAAACACGAATTTGCCGCACTGCTCAGTAAATCCTTTTTAATAATCAGGATGAAAACAGGTCGTTTTTCAGCTCGCCCCGTTTATGGCACAATCATTGTCAATTTTCAATTGTCAATTGTCAATTGATTTACGGAAGTGGCGGGTGACGGCGGTGGCGCCCAGGTTGATGGCAAACGACAGCACCAGCAGGATCGCCGCGATGCCGAAGGCCACGCCGAATTCCCCCTGCTCCTTGGCGTAGACATACAATGCCACGGTCAGGGTGGAGCCGGCCTGGAGCAGACCGCCCCGGAACAGACCGCCCCGGAACAGGTTCACCATACTGTGGGCGAAGCCCGCGGTGAAGAGCAGCGCAGCGGATTCGCCCAGGATTCGTCCTACGGACAGAATGCAGCCGGTGATGACCCCGTCCACGCACCCCGGCAGCACCACGGTGCGCACCACCCGCCATTTTCCCGCGCCCAGGCCGAAGGCGCCCTCCCGGTAGGACTGGGGCACGGTTTTCAGGCTCTCCTGGGTATTGCGCAGGATGGTGGGCAGATTCATAATCACCAGCGTCAGGCCTCCCGCCATCAGGCAGGTGCCGATGGAACCCGCGAACACCAGCATTCCCACCAGGCCGTAGATGATGGAGGGAATGCCGCTGAGGGCCTCCGCGGCGTACTCAATGGCGGCCACGATTTTCTTGTTGGAGGCATACTCCGTCAGGTAGACCGCAGCGCCCACCCCCAGGGGAATCACAATGATCAAGGTCACAATCACGATATACACCGTGTTCAGGATGTCCGGCAGAATACCGATGTGACCGCTCAAATAACTGGGCTTCGTGCTGATGAATTCCCAGCTCAGGTTGGGAATACCCTGAATCAGGACGTAAGCCACAAGAAAAAGGGTCAGAAATCCGGTGAGCGCCGTGGCGAAGTACATACCGCCCCGGACGGTCCACAGAAACCGCCGCCGGGAACCCGAGATTTTCCTTTTCAAGGACGCTTCTCTCCTTTCAGGAAGAAATTAAGTGCCGCGTTGATCAGCATGATGAACAAGAACAGCACCAGGGCGATGGAAAACAGAGCCTGCCGCTGCAGGCCGCTGGAGTAGGACATCTCCGAGGCCACCGCGGTGGTCAGGAACTTCACGGACTGGAAGAGGCCGGGCATATTGGCCACGTTGCCCGCCACCATCATCACTGCCATGGCCTCGCCGATGGCCCGGCCCACGCCCAGCACCACAGCGGCGGCGATGCCGCTTTTGGCCGCGGGTACGCTGACGCGGAACCAGGTCTCCTCCGGGGTAGCGCCCAGGGCAAGGGAGGCGTCCTCATACTCCTTGGGAACGGCCTCCAGGGCGGTGACGGACATTTTGATAATGGAGGGCAGGATCATAATGGCCAGCACCACGATGGCTGAGAGCAGACTGGCCCCGTCGGGGACGTGGAAGAGCTTCCGGATGCCGGGCACCAGCACCATCATGCCCACCAGGCCGTAGACCACCGAGGGGATGCCTGCCAGCATGGATACCGACTGGCCCACCACCGCTTTAATGGATTTGGGGGCCATTTTCGCCAGGTACACGGCAGTGAGAAAGCCCACCGGGACACCCAGGACAATGGCCCCCGCGGTGCCGTAGAGGCTGGTCAGGATAAAGGGGAGAATGCCAAACTTCGGCTCCGCCGCCGTGGAGGCCCAGGTGGGGCCGAACAGAAAATCAAAAAGCCCGATTTCCCGGATGGCAGGGATGCCGGAGACAGCCAGGTACACGGTGATGAGCAGCACGCAGCCCACGGTCACCAGGCCCAAAAGCAGGAAAACCCCGTGCACCAGGGTTTCCGTCAGATTGTGTTTCATTGTGTAATCCTCATAGCGGAAGGGGAAATTGTTGTTTGAAAGTATGAGACGCTAAGCAAATACCTTCCCCCGGGGGGAAGGTGCCCCGCAGGGGCGGATGAGGAATGGCGACATCTGCACTAACAAAAGCAGTGAAATAGGATAAAACGTGTCCAAATCTGGTGCGTTTTTTCGCACTGCGCCGGAAAATTGTAGATTTCGCCGTTCCTCATCAGTCACCCGAATCGGTTCCTAAGAGCCGATTCGGGCGACAGCTTCCCCTCGGGGGAAGCCGAGGGTGCTCCCGCGCCAGTGCTTCAAACAACAATTTGTCCGTTTGGTCCCGCTTTATCAGGTGTTGGGCACCACGCCGGCGGCGGTGATGACGGAGGCTGCGTCGGAGGAGGTGGCGTAGTCGTAGAAGGCCTGGGCGGTTTCACTGAGGGTCACGCCTTCCTTGGTGACCAGCACGAAGGGACGCTGGATGGCGTAGGTGCCGCCCTTGACGGAAGCCTCACTGGGGGCGACGCCCTCCACCTGCACGGCCTTCACGGTGTCCTTCACGGAGGCCAGGGAGGCGTAGCCGATGGCGCTGGGGTTCTGAGCCACGGTGGTGATCACATCGCCGGTGGAGCTCAGCTCCTGGCGGTACTGGCACTGATCCACCACGCCCACGATTTCCTCGAAGCCGCTGCGGGTGCCGGAACCGGCCTCCCGGCCGATGAGGACGATCTCGGCGTCGGAGCCGCCCAGCTCGGACCAGTTGGTGATCTTGCCGGTGTAGATGTCCGCGATCTGCGCCAGGGTCAGATTGTTCACGCTGTTTTCGGGATTCACGATGACGGCGATTCCGTCGTAGGCCAGGATGGTTTCCATCAGGCCGGAGGCCTTCTCCTCTGCCTTCAGAGCCCGGGAGGAAAGGCCAATGTCGCAGCGTCCCTCGGCGACAGCCTGGATGCCGGTGCCGGAGCCGGTGGGGTTATAGGTAAAGGTGGCGCCGGGGTTTGCTTCCATAAAGGCCTCGCCCAGAGCGCCGATGACCTTCTCCATGGAGGTGGAGCCGTCGGTGGAAACGGTGCCGGAGAGCTTCTTGCTGCAGGCGGCCATACTCAGTGCCATGGTCAGGGCTAACAGAGCGCAAATGATTCTTTTCATTTTCATGATCTCCTTAGTTCATTAAATTCGGGATATGTATCCTACGGCTCCATTGTAGCGCCCCTATGTAAAATCAAAAAGACATGGACTGTAAAATCCATGTCAAATCTGCTCCCTGGGGAAAAGGGTTTGCTATCTGGAAAAATGTGTGATATACTGAAAAAAACGTTCCCTTCCTGAAAAGTCCGCGGAAGGGGAAAGGAGAAATCCAATGGCGCTGAAAACATACTGTATGTCCAACATCGGGGGCAGAAAAACCAACGACGACACCGCGCTGGTCTCGCGGCAGGGGGATAACGCCTGGGTATTCGTGGGCGATGGGCTGGGAGCCTATGCCGGGGGCAAGCAGGCCTCCCAGGCTGCCGGGGATGCCCTCATGGATATGAGCCGCCGGGGCAGTATGCTCTCCCAGGAGCGGCTGGCGGAGGGAGCCCAGGCCGCGGATGCCGCCGTGAAGGCGGTCCAGCAGCAGACCGGCGGAAATATGAAAACCACCCTGGTGTTCCTGGCGGTGGAGGGAAACCAGGCCCGATGGATGCACGTGGGAGATTCCCGGCTGTACCACTTCCGGGGCGGCAGGCTCCTGAAGCAGACCATGGACCACAGCGTGTCCCAGATGGCGGTGCTCATGGGGGAGATCACCCAGGCGGAGATTCGCTTCCACGAGGACCGGAACCGGGTGCTCCGGGCCCTGGGCGGGGACAGCGCCAAGCCGGACATCTCCGGGCCGGTGGAGCTGCGGCAGGGGGACAGCTTCCTTCTTTGCACCGACGGGTTCTGGGAGTATGTGACGGAAGAGGAAATGGAAAAGACCCTGGCCCGGGCGGAAAGCCCCAGGGACTGGGTCCGCAGCATGGAGCACATCCTGGAAGGCCGTGTCTCCCGCGACAACGACAACTACACCGCCGCCGCGGTATTCTGCGGCGAGGAAAAGAAGCAGCCCTTCCTGTCCCGCCTGTTCCGGCCCGCGTGAGGAAAGGACAGCAGGCGGGGGAAAATTGACGATCTCCGGGATGAAAATAAATTTTGCGTGTATCAGCACTGCTCAGCTGCCCGGTGAATTGGTGTTTATAATTGACAATTAACAATTGACAATTGACAATTAAGGAATCCCTTCGGGATATATTTCAAATTATTAGCGATAAAAACGTGTTATTTTATTTCAAATTCGTCCCGTAGGGGTACAATAATTGTCAATTTTCAATTGTCAATTGTCAATTCGGCAAAGCCGCCAAACAGCAATTTTCGCGGGAAAAGAGAAAACGGCGCGGTTTATGGGCGCCGGGGATGGGGGGAGAAAAATGGGTTATCGGGACCTGGTTTTTGACCTTTACGGCACGCTGGTGGACATCCACACGGAGGAATCCGACGGGGTGTGGGAAAAGACCGCCGTGTACTTTGGATTTTACGGGGCTCACTATACGGGGCCGGAGCTGAAAAGCGCCTTCGAAAGGGCCATGGCGGAACGGGAGGCCAGGGCGGGCCAGAGCTACGAGTGCTTTCCGGACATCCCCTTTGAGCAGGTGATGGCCCAGCTGTTCCGGGAGAAGGGCGTCGATGCCGCCCCCGAGGGGCTGGGAACCAACGCCGCCCAGCTGTTCCGGATTGCCTCCCTGGACTATATCCGGCTGTATCCCCATGTGCTGGAGGCCCTGGCTCTGCTGCGCCGGAAGGGATACCGGCTGTGGCTGCTCAGCAATGCTCAGCAGGTGTTCACCGCTTATGAGCTGCGGCACCTGGGACTGGGGGAGCAGCTGGACGGAATCTACCTGTCCTCGGACTACGGCTGCCGCAAGCCGGACCTGCGGTTCTACCGGGTGCTGCTGGAGGAGCGGGGCCTTGTGCCGGAGAACTGCCTGATGATCGGCAACGACCGGCAGACGGACATCGCCGGGGCCAAGGCCGCGGGGATGGGGACGCTCTATATGCACACCGCCCTCACCCCTGCGGAGCAGGAGGCCGCGGACCCCGCCCTCCGCCCCGGCACGGCCCCCGAGGGTACGCGGCACTTCGAGTACGAAGGCGACGACTGGCAGGAGCTGGCGGAGCTGATTTTATCCATTGACAATTGAGGGATTTTTCGAAACAGACAAATCATCCCCCGGCAAAAGCCGGGGGATGGTATCTTTTGGAGGAAAAAGGGGAACGGAGAGACAAATTGGTGTTTGCCGCTGCGTGTCAAAGTTTCCTGTCATTGCGAGACCAGTCCGCAGACTGGTCGTGGCAATCCCCCGGTTAGAGGGAAAATGTATAAAAACGGACAAACGCCCTAACGAACCGTCCTGAATTGTTGGGGGATTGCCACGCCAGTGTGCGCACTGGCTCGCAATGACAGCAAGTTTTGGACGTTTCAACTTTTGATCGGAATTGTCAATTGTCAATTGTCAATTGTCAATTCCCCCTCCCGGGCGTTGGCGCAGGAGGCCCGGGGGATCAGCTCGGTGTGCAGCAGGAAGGTGCTGGGGGCCACCCCCTCGATCTGGCTGGCCAGGGCGCAGTAGGCGCTTTTGCCCAGCTCCGTCCGGTCCTGACGGATGGTGGTCAAGGGGGGCCGGCAGGTTTCGCACAGGGGCAGGTCGTCAAAGCCCAGGACGCTCACATCCTCCGGCACCCGGATGCCCTGTTCCCGGCACCGCTCCAGCACGGCGCAGGCCAGGGTGTCGTGGCTGCATAAAATCGCGGTGCAGCCCTGCTTCAGCAGGGCGGGCAGGTGCTCATCCAGGCAGATGTGCTGGTGGAAGGAGTTGCGGGCCTGCTTCCGCCCGCAGGGCAGGTGGTTGTCCCGCATGGCCTGGAAGAAGGCGTCGTAGCGCTGCCGGTAGACATAGGCCCCCAGGGCACTGCTCAGGTAGCCGATGTTCCGGTGGTTCAGCCCCTTCAGGTACTGCACCGCCAGACGCAGGCCCTCGCCGTTGTCCGCCCCCACATAGGTCACCCGGGGATTGCCGGTGACGTGGTTATCATAGAGCACCGTAGGGCTGGTGCAGGTTTCGAAGTCCCGCAGCCAGGGGTCCCGCAATGACAGGCCCAGAAACAGCGCCCCCAGGTAATGATGGCGCATCATGTACTGCTCGTAGGGGATGTCCTCCTCCAGTTCGATGCTCAAGGGGATCACCTGCACCTGGTAGCCCGCGGGCTCCGCCAGCTTCCGGAAGCCCACCAGGATGTCGTAGCCGAAATCCTCCGGGCGCGCATAGGCCATGTTGGTGATGAATACGGCGATCCGGGGCGCCTCGTCCCCCCGGCGGGGCCGGGAGTAGCCCAGCTCCACGGCGGTCTCCACCACGGAGCGGCGCATGGCTTCGCTCACGTCCACAGCCCCGTTCAGGGCCTTGGACACGGTGCCCTTTGTGACGCCCAGCACCCGGGCGATGTCCTCCAGTGTGGCCATAACGGGCCCCCTTTCTGAGAAAGTGTCGGGAAAGACAAATTGGGAGTTTGTCCAATATACGCTGTCATTGCGAACCAGTGCGCACACTGGTGTGGCAATCCCCCGGATATTCCGACCATGCCTTGCCCCCCTCGTATGAGGGGGGAGGGCCCGAAGGGCGGGGGGAGTCTGCCGCGGCGGGATACCAAACAGGGGAAAAACAGGGAACTGGTCCCCCAATTGGGGCGAAATACCGATTCGCCGGAGAGAAACGAAGGAACGTTCCTTCTGCCGCAGCTCCCCCGGCAAGCCGTCCCCCCTCAAACGAGGGGGGCAAGGAGCGGCCGGAATTGTTGGGGGATTGCCACGTCGCTGCGCTCCTCGCAATGACAGCATTTTTCAAACACCAATTTATCGTCCTGAGCTTATTTAAAATACCATATCACAATTTTCAGCGAAAATCGACTTCTTTTTCGGAAAAAGGCTTTGGTTGGATTCCATAAAAATGAGGGGGCGGTTTTGGCCATAATGTTGAATTTTCGGGGATTGCCTCCGAACCGGTTGACATATTTGCGAAAATGTACTAAAACGTATAGGAGCGAAACTTTGCGAAACATCAGGATCGGCCCCTTTGGGTGAAGGAGTGGGCTTATGCGATATATTTACGGCAAGCAGGACCTGGCCAACCGGGAACGGGGCCAGGAGGTTTCCTTCCTGCTGACCAACGGCCTGGGGGGCTACGCCTCCACCACCGCCGCGTTTTCCGTGCCCCGCTGTGACCAGGGAATTCTGGTGGCGGCCCTGGGCGCGCCGAATCAACGGGTGACCCTGGTGCACCGGCTCAGCGAGGTGCTGCGGCTCCAGGACCGGGATGAATACCTGTCCAGCCAGAGCTTTGCCAATGGCAAGGACCCTGAGGACGGACTGAGAAATTTAGACTGTTTTACCTATGAATACACCCCCTGCTGGCGCTACCAGGCCGGGGGCGTCCGGGTGGAGCGGAGGCTCTGCCTGGGCTGGGAGCGGAATACCGCCGCCCTCCTTTACACCGTGGACAACCGCTCCGGGGAGAGCTGCACCCTGGAGGTGGTTCCCCAGTTCAAGTTTGCCCCCAAGGAGGAGGCGGCCCAGCGGCTGGACCGGACCTTCCGCTGTGTCAAGGGGGTCGTCACCTGCGAGGACTACCGGGTCCATGTGGCAACCGATGCCGTTCTCCGGCCCCGGCGGATGCGCTGGGAGCTGCTCAGCTACCCTCAGGACGCCAAGGACGGACGCCCGGAGCGGGGGCTGGCCGCCTCCTGCTGCACCGTGTCCAAAACCGTGGCCCCGGGAAAATGCGTCACCTTTGAAATCGTATTCTCCCTGGAACCGGAGCCCCTTTCCGGCCGGGAGCTGCTGCGGCTCCAGGAGGAGCGGCTGCGCCGGATCGCGGAAACCGCCCCCCTCCGGGACGAAACCGCCCGGGCCCTGACCCTTGCGGCGGATGCCTACATTGCCCGGCGGGACTCCACCGGGGGCAAGACCATTCTGGCGGGCTACCCCCTCTTCAGCGACTGGGGCCGGGATACCATGATCTCCCTGCCGGGCTGCTGCCTGGCCACGGGACGGTTTGAGGACGCCAAGAGCATTCTTCGCACCTTCCTGGCCTACGAAAAAGACGGCCTGGTGCCGAACCTGTTCCCCGAGGGGGACACCGAGCCCATGTACAACACCGTGGACGCGGCGCTGCTGCTCATCGACTGTGTGCGGCAGTATTTCCGCCGCACCGGGGACCGGGAATTCCTGGAGGAAGCCTTCCCCTGCATGGAGCGGATCATCGCCGCCTACTGCCGGGGCACCCACCACGGCATCCATATGGATACCGACGGCCTCATCGCCGCGGGAGAGGGGCTGGATCAGCTGACCTGGATGGACGTGTGCGTGGACGGCATTCTCCCCACCCCCCGCCACGGCAAGCCCGTGGAGGTCAACGCCTACTGGTATAACGCGCTGAAAAGCATGGAGGAGCTTTCCCGGGAGCTGGGAAAATCCGGCGCCCAATACGCTTCTCTTTCCAAAAAGGTCAAACGCTCCTTTGTGGAGAAGTTCTATAACAAGGAAACCGGCTGCCTGCGGGACGTGCTCTCCGGCACCGATGCCGACGATCAGCTCCGCTGTAACCAGATATGGGCCGTGTCCATGGCCTACACCATGCTGTCCCCCGCCCAGGAGCGGGCCGTGGTGGATACGGTCTACCGCAAGCTCTACACCGCCTGCGGTCTGCGGACTCTGGAGCCGGAGGACCCCCAGTACCACGGCCACTACGGCGGGCCCCAGGCGGAGCGGGACATGGCCTACCACCAGGGCACGGTGTGGGTGTACCCCCTGGGAGCCTTCTACCGGGCGTATCTCAAAACCCGGAAGTACGCTCCGGAGGCAAAGGAATGGGTGTGCGCCCAGCTGGAGGCCCTGATCCCCATGCTGCGGGAGGGCTGCGCGGGCCAGCTTCCCGAAATCTACGACGGCGACTTCCCCGCCGAAAGCAAGGGCTGCTTCGCCCAGGCCTGGAGCGTGGGAGAACTGCTGCGGGTGTACGAGGAACTGGAGAAGAATTGACAATTGACAATTGACAATTGACAATTTTTTCCCGCACCGAAAAAGCGAAAAAAGCCTGTCGCCTCGCTCGGAATGACACGCAATTTTCAGATAGCGAATTTGATTCATCGCGAAGCGATACAATAATTGTCAATTGTCCATTGTCAATTGTCAATTCGTTCTTTCAGGAGGAATTTTGATGAACCGTTATGCAGGTGTTCTGCTTTCCGTCACCAGCCTGCCCAGCCGGTATGGCATCGGGTGCTTTGACAGGGCGGCCTATGAATTTGTGGACTGGCTGGAAGCGGCGGGGCAGCGGTACTGGCAGATTCTTCCCTTAAGCGCCACCTCCCATGGCGGCGGCGCGGATTCCCCCTACCAGTCCTACTCCGCTTTCGCGGGGAACCCCTATTTCATCAGCCTGGACGCGCTGGTGGAGGAGGGGGCATTGACCCGGGAGGAGTGCGAAGCCGTGGACTTCGGCAGGGAAGCCCGGTTCGTGGACTACCGGAAGATGAACGACCAGCGGCTGAAGCTCCTTCGGCTGGCCTACCAGCGCAGCAATATCTCCCGGGACCCCGGCTACCATCGGTTCTGCGCCGAAAATGGAGAGTGGCTTCCTGATTACGCCCTGTTCATGGCCCTGAAGGACTTCTTCGGCGGCCAGGCCTACAGCCGCTGGCCCGAGGACATCCGGATGCACTGGGGCTTCGCCCTGGACTACTACAACCGGGAGCTCTACTTCGAGGTGGAGTTCCAGAAATACTTACAGTACAAGTTCTATTCCCAATGGTCTAAGCTGAAGGCCTACGCCAACGCCAAACACATCGAGATTGTGGGGGACATCCCCATCTACGTCTCCGAGGACTGCGCCGACGTCTGGGCCCACCCGGAGCTGTTCCGCCTGGACGGGAACAACCGGCTCACCGATGTGGCCGGGTGCCCGCCGGACGCCTTCGCGGCAGACGGCCAGGTCTGGGGCAACCCCCTCTACCGCTGGGATTACCACCGCGCCACGGGCTACGCCTGGTGGGTCAGCCGGATGCGCCACTGCTTCAAGCTGTATGACCTGGTGCGCATCGACCATTTCCGGGGCTTTGACGAGTTCTTCGTGATCCCCGCGGAAACCCGCACCGCTGCCAGCGGCCACTGGGAGAAGGGCCCCGGCATGGAGCTGTTCCACGCCATCCGCCGTCATCTCGGCGACGTGAAGGTGGTGGCGGAGGACCTGGGGCTCATGACCGAGGGCGTCCGCAGGCTGGTCCGGGACAGCGGCTGCCCCAATATGAAGGTGCTGCAGTTCGCCGTGGACCCCAAGGACGTGGGGGCAAGCAACGACTACTGGCCCCACAACTACGGCCCCAACTGCGTGGTCTACACCGGCACCCATGATAACGATACCACCGCCGGGTGGTTTGAGGCCCTGTCCGAGGAGGGGCGCGCGCAGGTTCGGGATTACCTTTCGGACTACCGCACCCCCGACGACCAGATGTACTGGCAGATCATCAATCTTGCCATGCTTTCCGTGGCCCGGGACTGCATCATTCCCATCCAGGACTACCTGGGCCTGGGCAATGACGCCCGGATGAACCAGCCGGGAACCATGGGCCGCAACTGGGCCTGGCGGCTGCTGCCGGGGGAGCTGACCCCCGCCCTGGCGGAAAGAATGCTGGCAATGGCCAAGCGCACCGCCCGGGCCAACTGGGACGCCATCAAGGCCGGACAGGCTCTTGTGGAGAATGCCTAATTCCGGGGGCGGCTTTTTGGAGGATTGAACCCTAGCACGGATGACAAAAACGTGGTATATTTGGTATTATCGGTAGTTTCCCGCAATCAGGCCGGCAGGCGTTCCCAAACGGTCAGCGGGTAGAAAAATTGGTGTTTGAACGGGATGCGTCCCAAATTACCTGTCATTGCGAACCAGTGCGCACACTGGTGTGGCAATCCCCCGGTTGAATGGAACCAGGCAACGATTACCACCAGGAACCGTAACGATCCCCGTTTTTTCGTGTACTTTTCGATACATTTCCCCTCTAACCGGGGGATTGCCACACCAGTCTGCGGACTGGTTCGCAATGACAGCGTTTTTTTGATTTGCCGCGCGGCTGTGTGATTTGAAAGTGTTCCGCAAAATATTGTGAAAAAGGGGTACCCCTTTTTCGATCATTCCCAAAAGGGAATGATGATCCTTTGGCTTTCCCGGCTTTTGCCGTGATGAGCATATATCAAACCTACAATAGGAGGAAAACAAAATGAAGAAGATCTTTGCACTGCTTCTGGCGCTGTGCATGGTGCTGTCTCTGGCCGCCTGCGGCGCCAAGACCGATGCGCCTGCCACTTCCACCGAGAAGCCCGCCGAAACCAAGGCCACCGAGGCTGCCACCGAGGCTGCTCCCGAGGTCAAGAGCCTCACCCTGAAGGTCTGGGGCCCCCAGGAAGATCAGGTGGATGCCTCCAGCTGGCTGCCCACCATGTGTGAGCAGTTCAACGCCGAGCATCCCGAGTGGGACATCACCTTCGTTTACGAGGTCTGCCCCGAGGGCGACGCCGGTAAGAACGTGACCCAGGATCCCTCCGCTGCCGCTGACGTTTACATGTTCGCCAACGACCAGCTGGGCACCCTGATCCAGGCCAACGCCATCGCTCAGCTGGGCGGCAAGTACCTGGATGCCGTTCTGGCTGACAACTCCGATTCTATGGTCGCTTCCGTCACCGGTACCGACGGCGGCGTGTACGGCGTTCCCTTCACCGGCAACACCTGGTTCATGTACTACGACAAGTCCGTCTTCACCGAGGATGACGTGAAGAGCCTGGACACCATGCTGGAAAAGGGTAAGGTTTCCTTCCCCCTGACCAACTCCTGGTACATCGCTGCCTTCTTCTTTGCCAACGGCGGCACCACCTTCGGTGAGAGCGGCCTGGATGCCGCTGCCGGTGTGGACTTCGGCGGCGACAAGGGCGCGGCTGTTGCCGAGTACCTGGTCAATATGTACAACAACCCCAACTTCGTTGTGGATGCCGACGGCTCCGGCATGGCCGGTCTGCGTGACGGCTCCGTCAATGTGCTGTTCTCCGGCACCTGGGATGCTCAGGCTGCCAAGGAAGCCCTGGGCGACAACTTTGCCGCTGCTCAGCTGCCCACCATCACCATCGGCGGCGAGGCCAAGCAGCTGCGCTCCTTCGCCGGCTCCAAGGCTCTGGGCGTGAACCCCAACAGCCAGAACATGCAGGCCGCCGTGGCCCTGGCCGTGTACCTGGGCTCCGCCGAGGCGCAGCTGGCCCACTATGAGATGCGCGGCATCATCCCCACCAGCCTGGCTCTGACCTCCGATCCCGCCATCCAGGCCGACGCTGTGGCTCTGGCTCAGGCCAGTGTTATCGCCAACACCTCCAAGCTGCAGCCCACTCTGCCCGAGATGAACAACTACTGGACTCCTGCCGAGAACTTTGGCAAGGCCATTGTCAGCGGTGAGGTCACCCTGGACAACGCTGCCGAGAAGGTGGATGCCTTCAACGCCGCGCTGAACAACTCCGGTCTGTAATCTGATCTGATTCAACCGATTTTAGGCCGGGCGGCGGCCGGCACCTCTGGCCGCCGCCCTTTGCCGGAGCAGCTCTGAATTCCACTACGCTCCCGGCAGGTTCCTTTGCCCCATGCAGATTCGTGGGGTGAAGGAACCCGCCGGACCGCGCCGTATTTCGCAGCTGCAGCTTTTCAACGAAAGGGAGATGTAAACGTGCCGAATGCGTTAACGAAAACCGCAGCCCCACGGCTTAAGGCTGCCGATCCCTTCTGCCTGTCCGCCGCCCTGAAAAACGGCGGACCGCTGGTGTGGGCGTCCTGCCTGATTATGGGCATTGCCAACATCGCGGCGGGCCAGTTTGTGATGGGCCTGCTGTTCCTGGCCATTGAGGCCGGAGTCATTGCCTTCCTGGTGATCCCCAACGGAGGATTCTATTGGATTTCCATGCTCCCCAGCCTGGGCTGGCGGGAGCAGCAGAAGGTTTTTAACGAGGAAACCTTCGTCTATGAGTACATCCCCGGCGACCAGTCCCAGCTGATCCTGCTCTATGGCGTGGCAAGCCTGTGCGTCATCGCCCTCTTCGTGGTGATGTGGCGCTCCTCCGTCCGCAGTGGCTACAAGGCTCTGAGCCTGAAGCGGGAGGGCAAGCACGTTCCCACCTTTGTGGACAGCGTCAAGTCTCTCTTTGACGAGAATGTCCACAAGCTGCTGATGTTCCTGCCCACCACGTGCCTGGCCACCTTCACCATTCTGCCGCTGTTCTACATGATGAGCATGGCCTTCACCAACTACTCCAAGGAAGGCGACCATCTGGTGCTGTTTGACTGGGTGGGCCTGAAGAACTTCATCGCCATCTTTGACTCCAACTCCGTCATCGGCAAGCAGTTCGGCAGCGTGCTGCTGTGGACCCTTATCTGGGCCTTCTTCGCCACCTTCCTGAACTTCATCTTCGGCACAATCGTGGCCATCATCATCAACCGGCCCACCATCAAGTGCAAGGGCCTGTTCAGAGGGTGCCTCAGCATGACCATCGCTGTGCCCCAGTTTGTCTCCCTGATGGTCATCCGCTCCATGATGCAGCCCGAGGGCATCGTCAACCGGATGCTGCTCAGCGCCGGCTGGATCAGCGAGCGTCTGCCCTTCCTGACCAACGCCACCTGGGCCCGGGTGCTGGTCATCATCATCAACCTCTGGGTTGGTATCCCCTACACCATCATGAGTGTTACGGGCATTCTGCAGAACATCCCCGCCGAGCAGTATGAGGCTGCCAGAATCGACGGCGCGAACCCGGTTCAGCAGTTCATCAACATCACCATGCCCTACATGATCTTCGTGATGACGCCCACGCTCATCACCACCTTCACCGGAAACATCAACAACTTCAACGTGATCTACCTGCTCACGAGAGGCGAACCCATGTACGTGGGCAACTCGGCAGGCGAAACGGACCTGCTGGTTACGTGGCTGTACAAGCTGTCGGTGGATCAGCAGAAGTACAACCTGGCCGCGGTCATCGGCATCTTTACCTTCGTTGTGCTGAGTGTGGTATCCCTGATCACCTACCGCTCCAGCGGATCCTATAAGGATGAGGAGGGCTTTAAATAATGGCTAAGAAAATTCACGGCGGTATGAAGGCAAAACGGATCACCGGTGATGTGATCACCTACATCTTCCTCACCGTTATCTCCGTGATCTGGCTGCTCCCCTTCGTCTGGCTGGTAGCCCAGTCCTTCCGGGACGGCAAGGGCCAGTTCATCTCCACCTTCTTCCCCACCGCCTACACCGTAAATAACTACAAGGCCCTGTTCACCGAGTTTGATGTGATGAACTTCCCCCGGATGTTCCTCAACACCTTCGGCATTGCCTGCTGCACCTGCGTGATTTCCACTTTCTTCGTGCTCAGCGTTTCCTACTGCACCAGCCGTCTGAAGTGGAAGATGCGCAAGCCCTACATGAACATGGCCATGATCCTGAACCTGTTCCCCGGCTTTATGACCATGGTGGCCGTGTACTTCATCCTGAAGGCCCTGGGCATGACCGAGGGCAACAAGATTCCCATCGCCCTGATCATCTGCTTCTCCGCAGGCGCGGGCACCCAGTTCTACGTCATGAAGGGCTTCATGGACACCATTCCCAAGGCCCTGGACGAGGCTGCCGCCATCGACGGCTGCACCCGCTGGCAGATTTTCACCAGAATCACCCTGCCGCTTTCCAAGCCCATGATCGTGTACCAGATCATTACCTCCTTCATGGCCCCCTGGGTGGACTTCATCTTCGCCAAGGTCATCGTCCGGACCAACTCCCAGTATTTCACCGTGTCCATCGGCCTGTGGAATATGCTGGAGAAGGAGTATGTGGATACCTGGTTCGTCCGGTTCTGTGCCGGCGCGGTGCTGGTGTCCATCCCCATCGCCATTTTGTTCATGATTACCCAGCGGTTCTATCAGGAAGCCATGAGCGGCTCCGTCAAGGGGTAATCGCCTATGAAACCACGGGCAAGAGGGCTTCTGTGCCTGCTGCTCGCGGCTGTGCTTCTCGCCGGGTGCGCCCCGGCGGACCAAACCCAAGTTCCATCCACCGCCCCCGAGTCCTCGGGGGCGGCTGTGGAATTTTTGGAGGAAACAGCCGCGGAGCCCCAGGAAGCCGCAAAAACCGAGCAGGCTCTTACCCAAATCCGGGCCCTGGGGGAAAGTCCCCAGGACAATTACCGGGTTTGGTACGAAATTTTCGTCTACTCCTTCTGTGACTCCGATGGCGACGGAATCGGGGACCTGAAGGGCGTGACCGGTAAGCTCGACTATCTGCAGGAGCTGGGGATAAACGGCATCTGGCTGATGCCCATTCATCCCAGCCCCTCTTACCATAAATATAATGTGTCCGATTACCGCGCCATCGACCCCGCCTACGGCACGATGGAGGATTTCCGGGAGCTGCTGGCGCAGTGCGGGAAGCGGAACATCCGGGTAATATTGGACCTGGTGGTGAACCACACCGGCTCCGATCACGCCTGGTTCACCGCAGCCTGCGAGTATCTTCGCACCCTGGGGGACGCGGAACCGAACGCCCAGGACTGCCCCTATGTGGATTACTACAATTTCAGCCGGGAGTTCCGGACGGGGTATACCCAGGTTCCCGGGGCGGACTGGTATTATGAATCCCGATTCAGCCCGGATATGCCGGACCTGAATCTGGCAAGTGACGCTGTCCGGGGAGAAATCCGGGACATCATGGCCTATTGGCTGGAGCTTGGGGTCTCCGGCTTCCGGGTGGACGCTGCCAAGGAGTTCTATTCCGGGCAGACCGATGCCAATATTGAGGTGCTCAGCTGGCTTCAGCAGACCCTCCGGGAGCTGAAGGAGGATGCCTACCTGGTGGCGGAGGTCTGGGACAGCTTTGACCAGGTCACCCGCTATTATGAAAGCGGCATTACCAGTATTTTCAACTACCCCTTCGGGGACTCCACCGGCAAGATTATCAAGGTCATCCGGGGGGCGGGGAATGCGGCCACGGTTACCACCTTCGCCACGGCCCTGGAAAAGGCGGACAAAGCCTACCTGGGGGCAAACCCGGACTACATTGACGCCCCCTTCCTCTCGAACCACGATGTGGGCCGGATCGCGGGCTTCTGCGGCGGGGATGCCGCCAAAACCAAGCTGGCGGGGGCCATGAACCTGCTGATGAGCGGCAGCGCCTTCGTCTACTACGGCGAGGAGATCGGTATGACGGGCTCCGGAAACGACCCCAGCAAGCGGGCGCCCATGTACTGGAATGCCGCCCGGGATTCCGGCACCACCCAACCCCCTCCCGAGTGCGTCCTGCCGGAAAGCTACCCCTTCGGCTCTTTGGAGGAGCAGCGGTTCGACGACGATTCCGTTTATAACTACTACCGGCAGCTCATTGCCATCCGGCAGGCCATTCCTGCCATCTCCCACGGCCGGACTACGGCGGAGACGGCCCTGAATACGGGCTGTGTCAGCGCCTTCCGGAAAACCTGGGGGGAGGAAAGCTGCATTGTGCTGATGAACATCTCCCCCGAGACCTCCCGGGCGGATTTGAGCGCTTACGCGGACTGGACGCTGGCGGCTTCTCTGTCCGCGGAGGGAACCCCCATCACCCTGGAGGGCACCGCCCTGGTATTGCCCCCCTACGGCACGGCGGTGCTGCTGCCCGTGAAGGATTAATCCCGCGGCGGAAGGTAAGAGCGTGATAAATTGTTGTATATAATTGACAATTAACAATTGACAATTGACAATTAAGGAATCCCTTCGGGATGAATAAAAATATTTTCATTCCCAAAAACAGCTGTTTATTTCATAATTCGTCCCGTAGGGACACAACAATTGTCAATTTTCAATTGTCAATTCGGCGAAGCCGTTCAAATACCAATTTGCCGGCCAATTGAGAAAACGAAGCTGCCCGGGTGCGGGCGGAAAGGAGCGCTATGGAGCGTATTCGAGAACAGAAACCGTCGGGGCTGAATTCCAACGGCCTTCGGGCCTGGGGTATGGCGTTTCTGGCGCTGGGCGTGGTGGGGAGAACCATCCTCCAGAACCGGCTGCTGTGCCTGGACCAGATGTCCCCTATGGAGCTGGTGGAGGCCATGCAGACCTCCGGCACCGTGATGATTATGGCGACGGCGGCTCTGGTGCTCCAGGCCCTGGAAACCTGCGCCGTGCCCATCTTCGCCTTTCTGCTGGCGGAGGGGGGACAGCGCACCTCCAATCTGACGAAGTACATCCTCCGGGTGGGCATCCTGGCCCTGGCCACGGAGATTCCCTATAACCTGGCGCTGTCCGGAAAACTCCTGGACCTTGGCAGCCGGAACCCGGTATTTGGGTGCCTGCTGGGGCTGGTGATGGTCTGGTTCTACCGCCGCTATGATGGGAAGGCCTTCTCCCAGAGGGCGATCCGGGTGCTGGTGACCCTGGCTGCCATGCTGTGGTGCGTCATGCTTTCGGTGAATTACGGCCCTGCGCTGCTGCTGGTACTGGCGGCGCTGTGGGCCCTGCGGGAGAAGCCCATGCTGCGCAGCATGGGCGGCGCCGTGGCGGCCCTGGTGTGCAGCGTGTTCAGCCTGTTCTACATGGCCTCCCCCATGGGCTTCCTGGCAGTCCACTTCTACAACGGCGAGAAGGGCCCGGACAACCGGACCGTCAGCTACCTGGCCTATCCCGTGCTGCTGCTGGCCGTGTGGGCGCTGGGTGTCGTTTTCTTTTGATTCATGCGAAAGGCCGCCCCCGGGGCGGTCTTTTTGCGGGATTGGAGCGGAATGTCGAAATATGGCAAATCCGCATTGACAGAGGGGTAGTTTCTTCATATACTATTGGATAATGAATCTGTTCAGGCGAGAAAGATTAATTGTTGTTTGTCGAATATTTGCTGTCATTGCGAGCCAGTTCGCAAACTGGCGTGGCAATCCCCCGGCCCCATGGAACCAGGTAACAATTACCACCAAAAATCACAGCATTTTTCCACTCTGTAGGGCAATTGTCGATACATTTCCCTTCTAACCGGGGGATTGCCACACCAGCGTGCGCGCTGGTTCGCAATGACAGGTAATCTGGGGCGCACCTCTACAAACACCAATTTACCTATATTCTGCATGGCCTCGGTTGGGGCTGGATTGAGGTGGGGCAATGGCAATCAACGTGCTTGCTTATTTGGAACGCTCTGCGGAGCGGTTCCCGGACAAAATCGCCGTGACCGATGAATTCGGCTCCGTGACCTATGACGCGCTGCTGTGTGCCAGCCGCCGGATGGGAACGGCTCTGGCCCGCCGGATTCACCCCGGTCAGGCCGTGGGTGTGTACATGGAGAAAAGCGCCGAGACCCTGGAGGTGTTCTTCGGCGCGGTGTATGCGGGGGGCTTTTACTCCGCCCTGAACCCGGAGCTGCCGGCCCAGCGGCTGGGGCAGATCGTTTCGGTGCTTTCCCCTGGGGTCATTGTCACAAGCCGGGAACTGGAGGCCGCCGCCCGGGAAATCTTCCCGGGATACCCCATCGTCACCGCCGGGGCCCTGGCGGAGGAAGGGGAGGACCCCGCCCTGCTCTCGCAAATCCACCGGGGCGCGGTGGATACGGACCCGCTGTATGTGAATTTCACCTCCGGCTCCACCGGGGTGCCCAAGGGCATCGTGGTGGCCCACCGGAGCGTGCTGGACTTTATCGGCTGCTTCACGGAGCTCTTCGGGATTACATCGGAGGATGTGATTGCCAACCAGGCTCCCTTTGATTTCGATGTGTCCGTAAAGGACATCTACTCCGCCATGGCCACGGGGGCCCGGCTGGTACTGGTGCCCCGGCGGCTGTTCTCCGCTCCGGCGGCGCTGACGGACTTTCTGTGCGACAATGCCGTGACCACCATGATCTGGGCGGTGTCGGCGCTGTGCCTGCTGACCACCTTCCACGCCCTGGACTACCGGACGCCGGAGACGGTGAACAAGATTCTTTTCAGCGGAGAGGTGATGCCCTTCAAGGCGTTGAAGGAGCTTCGCAAACATCTGCCCGGGGCCATGCTGGTCAATCTCTACGGCCCCACGGAGATCACCTGCAACTGCACCTACCACATTCTGGAGGAGGGCCGGGACTATGCCGGGGGCATTCCCATCGGCTGTCCCTTCCCCAACGAGGATGTATTTTTGCTGGACGGGGAGAACCGGAAGGTCACAGCCCCGGACACCCCGGGAGAAATCTGCGTCCGGGGTACGGCTCTGGCGCTGGGCTACTACGGCAATCCGGAGCAGAACGCCGCCCACTTTGTCCAGAATCCCCTGAATCCCCACTATCCGGAGCGCATCTACCGCACCGGGGACCTGGGAAGGTACAATGCCCTGGGGGAGCTGGTGTTCGCGGGGAGAAAGGATTTCCAGATCAAGTACATGGGCCACCGGATCGAGCTGGAGGAGATCGAGCGGGAGATGGCCAAGGTGCCCGGTGTGGAGCGGTGCTGCTGCGTCTTTGACGAGAAGCGCTCCCGGCTCCGTGGCTTCTATGTGGGCTCCGTTGAGAAGGATGCCCTCCACGCTGCCATGAAGGGGAGGCTCCCGGATTATATGATTCCGGGAATTCTCCGCCGGGTGGAGGAAATGCCCCTGACCAAGAACGGAAAAATCGACCGCAAGGCGCTGGCTGAGCTGACGGGGGGAAGATAATGGGAGCCTGGTATGAATTTGACATGGGAGCGGTGCGTCGCAGGCTGGCGTACCTGCGCGGCCTTTTGCCGGAGGGCATCGCCCTGGCCTACGCGGTGAAGGCCAACACCTTCCTGATTCGGGACATGATCCCCTGGGTGGAGCGGTTCGAGGTCTGCTCCCCGGGAGAGCTGCGGATTTGTGACGATCTGGGGGTGCCCCCGGAGAAAACCGTGATCTCCGGGGTGTACAAGACGCCGGAGTTTATTGAGGAGCTGGTGGGTTCCTCGGAGGGACGGCTCTACACCGTGGAGTCCATGACCCAGTTCCGGCAGCTGCGGGAGCTCTCCCGGCGGTACGGCAAACGGATTCCGCTGCTTCTGCGGCTGACCAACGACAGCCAGTTCGGCATCAACGAGGAGGATATCCGGGTCATTGTGGAAAACCGGGGGGAATATCCCCTGCTGGAGCTGCGGGGGGTACAGTTCTTCTCCGGAACCCAGAAAACCTCCCTGAAGAAGCTGGCGAGGGAGCTGCGGAGCCTGGAGGCCCTGCTGCAGAGCCTTCAGGAGGAGTACGGCTACCGGGCTCAGGAGCTGGAATACGGCCCCGGCCTCCCCGTGGCCTATTACGAGGGGGAGGAGCTGGACGAGGAGGCCCTCATCGGGGGCTTTGCCCAACTGCTTACGGGAATGCGCTTTTCCGGCCATGTGACCCTGGAGCTGGGCCGGAGCATCGCCGCCTGCTGCGGAAAATATTACGCCCATGTGGTGGACCTCAAGCACAATAAGGGCCAGAATTATCTGCTCCTGGATGGGGGAATGCACCAGATCGTCTACTTCGGACAGTACATGGGCATGAAGCACCCGGTGCTCACGGTGCCGGGGAAGGAGCGGGAGCCGGTGGGGGCGTGCTGGAACATCTGCGGTTCCCTGTGCTCCATGAACGACATCCTGGCAAAGGCCGTGCCCCTGCCGGAGATGGCCATTGGGGATAGCCTGTGCTTTCACAACACGGGGGCCTACTGCATGACCGAGGGCATCAGCCTGTTTCTCAGCCGGGACATCCCGGAGGTGTACCTGATCCGGGAGGACGGGCAGCGGGTTCTGGTAAGGCAGCGGTTCGAGACCGCGCCGCTGAATACCCCCATGCCGGAGGGCTGACAAATTGGGGTTTGTAGAGGTGCGCCCCAGATTACCTGTCATTGCGAACCAGCGCGCACGCTGGTGTGGCAATCCCCCGGTTAGAGAGGAAATGTATCAACAATTGCCACCGGGGGATTGCCACGCCAGTGTGCGCACTGGCTCGCAATGACAGCATATATTCAACAAACACCAATTTATCTGTCCGCTTTCGCCAATATCTTATTTTGAAAGGAAAGAGAAATTATGGAAACCCTGTACGAAATTCTGGAGGACATTCAGCCCGATGTGGACTTCAAAACCGAGCGGGCGCTGATTGATGATCATCTTCTGAGCAGCCTGTCCATCCTCTCCCTGGTGGCGGAGCTGGAGGACGCCTTTGACGTAACCATTCCCGCGGTGGAGATCATCCCCGCCAACTTCAACTCCGCGGAGGCCATGTGGGAGATGCTCCAGCGGCTCCAGGAGGAGGAGTAAGGTGGGGCGGCTGCTGTCGCTGCTGCTGCGGGGTACCCACAGTGATCTGACCTCCTTCTTCTCATTGCTGTTTCTGGGAGGCTTCCTCCCGGCTGCCATCGTGCTCTACACCCTGACGCCGAAAAAATGGAAAAAATATGCCCTGCTGGTCATCAGTCTGGGCTTTTTCCGTTTTGTCAGCGGGGAACTGGTGGTGTATCTGCTGGGGAGCATTCTGCTGACCTGGGGCTTCGGCCTCTGGCTGGGAAAAATCCAGCGGGATAAGGACGCGGCAGTGAAGGCCGCTCCCAGGGAGGACAGGAAGGCCCTGAAACGGAAATTCCTTCTGCGCAGCCGCTGGGTACTGGGCCTGGCCGCCGCAGCCCACATCGGCGGGCTGCTGACGGTGAAATATACCGGCTTCTTCCTGCGCAATGTCAATACCCTCTTCGGCCTGGAGCTTCCCATCCCCGGATTTGTCATGCCCATCGGCGTGTCCTTCTTCACCCTCCAGGCGGTGTCCTACTTGTTCGACGTGTACCGGGGAACCCAGGAGGCGGACGGGAATGTGCTCCGGGTGGGGCTGTTCCTCAGCTTCTTCCCCCAGATCGTGGAGGGCCCCATCTGCCGGTATTCCGAGACCGCGTCCCAGCTCTGGAACGCCAGCGGCATCACCTGGCGGAATCTGACCCTGGGGCTGCAGCGCATCCTCTACGGCCTGATGAAAAAGCTGGTGGTGGCCGACCGGCTGAACGGCTTCGTCAAAGGTGTGTTCACCTGTGTGGACGAATACCAGGGCGGTGTCATCGCCCTCGCGGCGGTGTGCTACACGGTGCAGCTGTATATGGATTTCTCCGGGGCCATGGACGCGGTGGCGGGCATGGGCCAGATTTTCGGCATCACCATGCCGGAGAATTTCCGCCGGCCCTTCTTCTCGCGGACCATATCCGAGTTCTGGAGCCGTTGGCACATCACCCTGGGCACCTGGTTCAAGGATTACACCTTCTATCCCGTCACAATGTCCGGCCCCTCGAAGAAGCTGACCTCCGCCGCGCGGAAGCGGCTGGGCAACCACTATGGCCCGCTGCTGGCGGGAGGCGTAGCGCTGTTTTGCGTGTGGCTGTGCAACGGACTGTGGCACGGCGCGGCCTGGAGCTTCCTGTTCTTCGGAATGTACCATTTTGTGCTGATCTACCTGGGCTCTCTGGCGGCGCCCCTGGTGAAGCGGGTCAACACCCGGCTGGGGCTGAAGCCGGAGTGCCTGCCCTACCGGATCGCCCAGACCCTCCGCACCTGTGCTCTGGTGGTGGTGGGCGAGCTGTTCTTCCGGGCGGAGGGCCTCCGGGCGGGGCTGCGGATGTTCCGGAAAATGGTGACGGATTTCCGTTTCGATTCCATCAGCCTTTCCATGCTGAAGGAGCTGCGCATCGATCCCCAGGACTTTCTCATTGTGGGCGTTACCATGGCCATTGTGTTCGTGGTGAGCCTGCTGAACGAGCGGGGCATCGTGGTGCGGGAGGCTCTGGAGAAAAAGCCCACGGCCCTGCGCTGGGCGGTGCTGTACGCTTTGATCCTCTACATCCTCATCTTCGGTGCCTACGGCAAGGGCTATGTGCCGGTGAATCCCATGTACGCCAATTTCTAGGAGGACGGAATGAAAGAGACGATACGCCATATTCTTTCCTGCGCCCTGTTCCTGGGACTGCTGGCGGGGATATTGCTGGGACTGAATTTCCTGTTTCAGCCCAAGGACAATACGGAGGCGGCGGGCTTCCACTACCCCTGGGCCAGCGGTTATCTGGCGGAGCCGGAGGATACCATCGATGTGCTGATCCTGGGCGACAGCGAGGTCTACGCCGATTTTATCCCGCTGCAGATTTGGGCCGAGCAGGGGATCACCGTCTACACCTGCGGCACCAGCGACCAGAAGCTCTACCAGACGGGGGAGTACCTGCGCACGGCACTCCGGACCCAGAGTCCAAAAATCGTGATTCTGGAGGCCAACATCCTCTACCGGGATTACAGCCGTTCGGATACGGTTCCCCAGAAGCTGGAGGAGCTGCTGCCCCTGCTGCGCTACCATGACCGGTGGAAGCAGCTGGGACTGCGGGACCTGTCTCCCCGGGTGCGCTATACCGGCATCCAGCGGGACAAGGGCTACCATTTTTATTGGGATGCCCAGCCGGCGGATACCCATGGCTATATGGAGGAGCGGGGGGAATGTGACCCCTTCCCCGCCAAGAATGCCCCGCTGGTGCGGGACCTGCTGGAACGCTGCCGGGAGCATGGGGCGCAGCTGATGCTGGTCAGCGCCCCCAGCACCATCAACTGGAGTGCTGCCCGGCATGACAGTGTGGCGGCGCTGGCCCGGGAACTGGGGGTTCCCTATCTGGACATGAACCTGATGCCCGGAGAGGTTCCCATTGACTGGCAGCAAGACAGCTACGACGGGGGCGACCACATGAATTACCGCGGGGCCCGGAAGGTGTCCGCCTGCCTGGGACAGTATCTGGCGGAAACGGGCCTGTTTGAGGACAAACGGGAAAACCCCGGCTACGCTGCCTGGCACCGGTGCCTGGAGGAGTTCCTGCAGGCTCACCCCGAGACAGAGGAAGCCTGACAGAAAAATTGACACCCTTTACGCGTTCACTCAGAAATTCGACAAATTGGTGCTTGACGCACTGAAAGAGAACTGTCATTGCGAGACCAGTGCGCACACTGGTCGTGGCAATCCCCCGGTTGAATGGGACCAGGAAGCGATTACCGCTAAGAATCGTTACAATTCCTGCTTTTCTGGGTGCTTTTCGACACATTTCCGCTCTAACCGGGGGATTGCCACACCAGTGTGCGCACTGGTTCGCAATGACAGCTTTTTTCATGGCAATGACAGGTAATTTGTAACGTACCCTTTCAAACGCCAATTTCCCGCTTCGCCGCGGGCTCGAAGGGTATTGCCAAAGGCGCTGGAATGTGGTACCATATTCGAGAGCCGAAGGAAACTGGAATGGGGCAATCCCAACGGTACCAAGCCGCCGTAGACGGACATGCAGGCCCGGAGCTTCACTGGCGTTAGCCGGGAAGGAGCTCCCACAGGGCGTCCGGAGTCGGAATACAGCTCCTGCGGCCAGGATGCGCTGCGGACTCTTGGGGGCTGTCCGGAGGCGTTTGTGCCGATTTTTTCGCTCCCCCTTGGGGGAGCGATTTTTTATGCGGGAGGAAAGCCATGTCCTTTCAATTTGAAATCCGGGAGCTGACCTTTTCCTATCCGGGGGCGGAAAGCCGTCAGCTGGACAGCGTCAGCCTGAATATTGAGCGGGGCTCCTACAACGTGGTCTGCGGCCGCTCCGGCAGCGGCAAGACCACCCTGCTGCGCCACTTAAAAACCGTGCTGACGCCCTTCGGCGCCCGCTCCGGGCAGGTCCTGCTGGATGGGGTGCCCCTTCCGGAGGTGCCCCAGCGGGAGCAGGCGGAGAAGGTGGGCTACGTCATGCAGAACCCCGACGACCAGATCGTCACCGACAAGGTCTGGCATGAGCTGGCCTTCGGCCTGGAGAGCTTGGGGTGCAGCCAGACCGTCATGCGCTCCCGGGTGGCGGAGATGGCCTGCTATTTTGGCATTCAGGACTGGTTCCACCGGGAGGTGGCCATCCTCTCCGGGGGGCAGAAGCAGCTTTTAAATCTCGCCTCCATCATGGCCATGCACCCCCAGGTGCTGATTCTGGACGAGCCCACCAGCCAGCTTGACCCCATCGCCGCCTCGGATTTCCTGAACACCGTGCGGAAGATCAACCTGGAGCTGGGCACCACGGTGATCATCACCGAGCACCGTCTGGAGGATATCTTCCCCTACGCCGACCGGGCCGTGGTGCTGGAGGCGGGGAAGGTCATTGCCGACGGCAGCCCCCGCTCCATCGGACGGCAGCTCTGGGAGAGCAGCGCGCCCATGTTCGCCGCCATGCCCACCCCGGTGCGGGTGTTCTACGGCGCGGGCGGGGAAGCGGACAGCCCCCTCACCGTCCGGGAGGGCCGGAAGTGGCTCAGCGATTGCTTCCCCCAGGGCGCCCCGGTGCGGGAGCTGCCCGCGAAGGAGCCGCCCAAGTCCGGGGAGAAGCCCGCCCTGGAGGCCAAAGAGCTGTGGTTCCGCTATGAAAAGGACAGCCCGGACGTGCTCCGGGGGGTGACGCTGCGGGTGTACCCCGGCACCCTCCACGCCATCGTGGGGGGCAACGGCGCGGGAAAATCCACCGCCTTAAAAGCCTTCGCGGGGCTTATCAAGCCCTACCGGGGGAAGGTGACCGTGCTGGGAAAGCCGCTGGATAAATATAGGCCCAGGGAGCTTTACAAGGGTGGCATCGCCATGCTGCCCCAGGACCCCAGGGGGCTGTTTTCCTATACCACCCTGGAGCAGGAGCTGCAGGAGATGACCCCGGACCGGGAGCGGATTGCCGAGGCGGCCAGGCTCTGCCAGGTGGAGGCGCTGCTGAAAAGCCACCCACAGGACCTCTCCGGGGGAGAGCAGCAGCGGGCGGCACTGGCCAAGGTGCTGCTGACCGAGCCGAAAGTGCTTCTGCTGGACGAGCCCACCAAGGGCATCGACAGCTTCTTCAAGGAGCGGCTGGCAGGGATTCTGACACAGCTGCGGGACAGGGGCATTGCCATTGTGCTGGTGTCCCACGATGTGGAGTTCTGCGCCCGGTACGCGGACTTCGTCTCCATGTTCTTCGACGGCCAGATTCTCACCACCGATTCCCCCCGGCAGTTCTTCGGGGGCAACAGCTTCTACACCACCGCCGCCAACCGGATGAGCCGCGGCGCTGGCCCGGGAATACGGGCTGGGGGTGGAGATCGCGGAATTCTGCACCGCCTGGAATATGGACCGGGAGTT
Source organism: Clostridiales bacterium (assembly GCA_004555705.1). GTDB lineage: Bacteria > Bacillota > Clostridia > Oscillospirales > Oscillospiraceae > Faecousia. The sequence goes on from SFHI01000012.1 coordinate 34,877, forward strand.
CCCCGAAACCGACGTCCGGGTGCGTGCCGCCCTGGAGGGAAACGTCAGGCGCATTCTCCATGGGCCCTTCAACGAGCTGTTTCCCTGTGCCATTGACCCGGAGGCAAGGGCCCTGGCTGCCCGGCGCTACCGGCAGGCGATTTCTCTGGCCCGGGGCTACGGGGCGGGCAAGGTGGTGCTTCATGCCGGCTTCAACCCCTGGCTGTACTACCCGGAGTGGTTCCGGGAGCAGTCTGCCGAATTCTGGCGGGACTTTCTGAGGGAGGACCCCAGGGTGGAGATTGTGCTGGAAAACGTGCTGGAGCAGGAGCCGGAGTGGATGCTGGACATTCTCCGGGCCGTGGATTCCCCCAGATTGCAGATGTGTCTGGATGTGGGCCATGTGAATGCCTACTCCCCGGTGGGTGTGGCGGAGTGGCTGCGCCGGTGCGCTCCCTGGATTTCCCACTTCCACCTGCACAACAACGACGGCACCCGGGACGCCCACGACGGCCTGTTCCACGGGAGCATCCCCATGCGGGAGCTTCTGGAAATGGCCGGGGAGCTGTGCCCCAATGCCACCTACACCCTGGAGCTTCCCGACGCGGAAAGCTCCCTGCGGGAACTTGTGAAATTAATTGACAATTGACCCACCGGTTTTCAGGGGGAACTGACAAATTGGTGTTTACGCGTGCGCACCCGAAAAAACGCTGTCATTGCGAGCCAGTGCGCACACTGGCGTGGCAATCCCCCGGATATTCCGGGATGTGCGAAAAACAGGCAAACGCCCTAACGAACCGTCCTGAATTGTTGGGGGATTGCCACACCAGTCTGCGGACTGGTTCGCAATGACAGTCCTTTTTTCGTGCGCCAAACACCAATTTGCCGTGTCTTTCGTTTGAGAATTGCAATATGCTATGGAGGCGTTTGAATTTGAATTTACAGCAGTGGATTGATTCCGTGGGGCCCCTGGATGGGGCGGCCATGGAGGCGGCCCGGCAGCGGCAGGCCATGCTGGCCAAGCCCCCCGGAAGTCTGGGACGGCTGGAGGAACTGTCCATTCAGCTGGCCGGCATCACCGGGCAGGTGTGTAACAGCATGGACAAGCAGCATCTTCTGGTATTCGCCGCGGACAACGGCGTGGTGGCCGAGGGTGTGGCCAGCACTCCCCAGGTGGTGACCCTGCAGCAGACCGTGAACCTGACCCGGGCCAAGACCGGGGCCTCGGCCCTGTGCAAGCACTTCGGCTGCGGGATTACTGTGGTGGATGTGGGCGTAAAGTACGATGTTCCCGAGTCTAAGGTTCTGAACCGGAAAATCGCCTACGGAACTCAGAATATTGCCCAGGGCCCCGCCATGACCCGGGAGCAGGCGGAAAGGGCTATTCTCACCGGCATTGAGGTGGCCCGGGACACCCAGGCGGACGTGCTGGGCGTGGGGGAAATGGGCATCGGCAACACCACCACCTCCTCGGCGGTGCTCTCCGTGCTGCTGGGGCTGCCGGTGGAGGAGGTCACCGGCCGGGGCGGCGGACTGTCGGACGAGGCCTTCCGGAACAAGAAAGAGGTCATCCGCCGGGCCATCCGGGTCAACAATCCGAACCCTGCCGATGCTGTGGACGTGCTTTCCAAGGTGGGCGGTTTCGACCTGGCCGCCATGTGCGGTGCCTTTCTCGGCGCGGCGGCCACCCATCGGCCCGTGGTGATTGACGGGTTTATCTCCGTGGCGGCGGCGGTGTGCGCCGCGCGGCTGTGTCCCAATGTCCGGGAGTACCTGGTGCCCAGCCATGCCTCCTTTGAAATCGGCTACGCCAGGGCCATGGAGGACCTGGGGCTGCAGCCCATGCTGCTGCTGGGGATGCGGCTGGGGGAGGGCAGCGGCTGCCCCCTGGCCTTCCAGATTCTCTCCGCCGCCTGCGGCGTGATGAACGGCATGGCCACCTTCGACCAGGCGGGCATCAACGACGACTACCTGGAGGAGCTGCGCCAGGGGGACAAATTCACCGTGGAGAAAGAGTCATGATTATCTTCATTTCCGGCGGGGCTAAGAACGGAAAATCCTCCCTGGCCCAGGAGCTGGCCCTGACACTGGCCCGGGGCGGGAAGCGGTATTATGTGGCCACCATGATCCCTGTGGATCAGGAGGACCGGGACCGGATACGCCGCCACGTGGCGGACCGGGCCGGGCTGGGCTTTGAAACTGTGGAGTGCGGACGGAATCTGCCCGCCTGTCTGGACCGGGTGGACCGGAGTGCCGCCTTCCTCCTGGACAGCACCACGGCCCTGCTGATGAACGAGCTGTTCGACCCTGAGCAGGATTACGCGCTGGACCCGGCTGCCCCGGAGCGCTGCCGGGAGGATCTTCTGCGCTTTGTCCACGGTGTGGACAATGTGGTGGTGGTCAGCGACTACATCTATTCCGATGCCCAGCGGTATGATGAAATTACGGAAACCTACCGCAAGGGTCTTGCGGACCTGGACCGGGCCCTGGCCGCCGTCAGCGACACCGTGATCGAGGTATCCGCAGGACAGGTGATCGTGCACAAGGGGGTTATGCCGCTATGAAAATCTATCTGCACGCCTTTGCCATGTGCCAGAGTATGTTCTGCGCCATTCCCTGCCCCTGGCAGGTCTGGGACGAAAAGGCAAGGGACAAGATGCTGCTGTTTCTGCCCCTGGTGGGGCTGGAAATCGGGGCGCTGTGGGCGCTGCTTGCCTGGGGCTGCGGGTTTCTCGGAGTTCCCGGGCCGGTGCGGGCGCTCTTCCTGGCGGCGTTTCCCTATCTTGCCACGGGGTGCATCCACCTGGACGGGTTCATGGACGTGACCGACGCGGTGAAGTCCTGCCGCAGCCCGGAGCGCCGCCGAGAGATTCTGAAGGATTCCCATGTGGGCTCCTTCGCGGTGATTTATCTGGCCCTGGTGCTGCTGGCCCAATTTGCCCTGTTCCAGGCGGGGGAGGGGCCGGTGTGGCTGCTTACACTGATTCCCGGGGTCAGCCGGTGCTGCTCCGCCCTGGCGGTGGAGGCGCTGCCCCCCATGTCCACCAGCCAGTATGCCCAGCGGGAGAAAAGGAAGGCACACATTGCCCTGATTCTCGCGATGCTGCTGGCGCTTGTGGGGGCGGGGTTCCTGCTTTTCGGGAAATACGGCTTTGCCCTGGTGGGGTGCCTGGCGGGCTACGGCCTGGCCCTGCGCCGGGGGTACCGCTCCCTGGGGGGCATGAACGGCGACATCGCGGGCTACAGCCTGACATTGGGGGAGCTGGCCGCCGTGGCCGTGTGGGCGCTGCTGTAGCGCGCGGCAAATTGGTGTTTGTCGCTTCGCTTAGTGGACAGTTGACAGTTGACAGTGGACAGTTGTGGTATCCCCTTCGGGGATGGAATTGAAATAATGATTCAGGAAAACGCCATGTTTTTTATCTGGAAACGTTACGATATCCGAACTTATTATATTAATTCGTCCCGAAGGGACTCCTTAACTGTCCACTGTCCACTGTCCACTGTCCACTCGGGTTCATCCCGACAAACACCAATTTGCCAGTCACATACAGGAAAGGAAGAACGTTATGACACTCATCATCGGCGGGGCGTATCAGGGGAAGCTGGCGTTTGCCCGGGAGACCTTTGGCTTCGGGGAGGAGGATGTTTTTACCTGTTCCGGGGCGGAGATCGACTTTGCCAAGCCCTGCGTCAACGCACTGGAGGAATTCACCCTGGCGTGCGTCCGGCAGGGGCTTGATCCCGTGGAGTACCTCCGCGGCCACCGGGCGCAGTGGGAGAACACCGTCTTTATCTGCCAGGACCTGTTCTGCGGGGTGGTGCCTATTGACACGGAGCTGCGCTCCTGGCGGCACACCACGGGGCTTGTCTGCCAGTATCTCAGCCGGGAGGCAGACCGGGTCAGCCGGATTTTCTGCGGATTGGAGCAGCGGCTGAAATGAACCTGTATCTCATTCGCCACGGGGCCACCCGGGCTAATCTGGAGCATCTGTACTGCGGCAACACCGACCTCCCCCTGTCAACCGAGGGGGCGGAGGCTCTGCGGTCCCTTCATTATCCCACACCCCGGGCACGGTATATCACCAGCGGGATGCGGCGGGCCAACGAGACCATGGAGCTCCTCTTCCCGGGAAAGCCCTATGAAACGGATTCCCGGTTCCGGGAGGTGGACTTCGGGATTTTCGAGATGAAAAGCTATGAAATGCTGAAAAATGACCCCGCCTATATCGCCTGGATTACCGGGGACAACGAAAAAAATATCCCCCCACAGGGGGAGAGCGGCGAAGCCTTCCAGACCCGGGTGCTGGCCGCGCTGGATACCCTCCGGGAGGACACGGTGCTCGTGACCCACGGCGGGGTCATCGCGGTGATCATGGAGGCCCTGTTCCCCCGGGAGGGCAAAAACCGCTACCAGTGGCAGCCCCGTCCGGGGAGGGGCTATGCCGTGACGGAGGAAGGGTACCGGGAGATTCCGTGAGTGAAATATTTGCCTGACAGTAAATGTGAAGTAATGACCTGCGGTCATTGTGAAATGTTCCGCTTGCGCGGAACGTGAAATGAAATAAATCCCTCACACGCGGGCCGCGCATTTCACATGGCGAAGCCATATTTCACTTGCAAAGCAAATTTCACAAATCCCGCAAGGGATTTATTTCGTTGAAAAGAACGCGCTTTTGTCAGGCAGACAAAAGCGCGTTCTTTTCTGGAGCAGGGTACGGGAGTCGAACCCGCCTTCACAGCTTGGGAAGCTGTTGTATTACCGATATACGAACCCTGCACAGTGAGGGTATTATAGCAGACCTTTTTGGAAAATTCAAGTACTATTTTGTCGGGAGAGAAATTTCACGGGTTGCTCCACGGAAAAGCAGCCGGAATGGTAAATTGGTGTTTGATGATCGTAGGGGCGGATAATATCCGCCCGTAACCTTTCGACGACAAAAGCGCTCCGTTTTATCGAAAGCACTCAAAAAGCTTAAGCGTTAAGCGGGCGGCTAATAGCCGCCCCTACGGTAGGAACGTGATGCGTTTCAAAACTGCAAACACCGATTTATCTGCCTGCGGGGGATGGTTTGCGGATTCCGGGGGGGATGACTTGAGTTGGGGGGAGAAGTGTGATATAATCCAACAAAAAGGAGGTATGACCATGGCGGAGTATGAACTGGTTTACGAGATCAAGAACCTGTGCCGCAACAACCAGATGCGGGACGTGTTTTTTGAGGAGGTGGAGTGCGCGGACCCGGAGGAGTACCTGCGGCAACGGTTTGCCGGAAAGCGGCTGGAGCTGACCACGGAGCGGGGCCCCGGGGGCGCGGTGACCATCCACGCCGTGGTGGACGGCCTGACGGAAAAATACGTGTTCACCCCCATCTGATAAGCGCATTGGGACGGAAAATTGGTTTTTATAATTGACAATTGACAATTAACAATTGACAATTAAGGAATCCCTTCGGGATGAAAATAAAATAATAGCACTCGAGAACACACCATTACATTTCAAAAGCGTCCCAGAAGGACACAATAATTGTCAACTGTCAATTGTCAATTGTCAATTCGGCGAAGCCGTCAAGCACCAATTAACGTGTCCGGTTGGGGACGCGGGGGTGTTTGGAAAAAAACTTGCGTTCCAGTGAAAAAGTGGGTTGAATTTAGGCACAATCTGTGATACGATATCGTTGTATCGATATGGGCGCAGTGCGCCCCGGGGACGGCTGTGCCGGCCTGACGATCTTTTCCGGAACTGCGGCGCGGGCCCGGAACTTTGCATTACCTGGAGGCTTTTTCTATGGCTACACCCCATACCATTGCGGTTGCCGGCAAGGGCGGCGTGGGCAAAACCACCACCTGCGGCATGATCATTGATTATCTGTGCTCCAAGCACTCCGGCCCCGTTCTCGTGGTGGATGCCGACGCGAACTCCAACCTCAACGAGGTGCTGGGCGTGGAGGTGGAGACCTCCCTTGGCCAGATTCGGGAGGAAATGGCTCAGGCCGAGCTGAAGGGCACCATTCCCAAGGGGATGACCAAGGCCGACTACGCGGAGATGAAGTTCAGCTCCGCCCTCATCGAGGACGACGACTTCGATATGCTGGTTATGGGCCGTACCCAGGGCAAGGGGTGCTATTGTTATGTTAACGGCGTGCTCAAGACCCAGGTGGACAAGTACGCCAAGAATTATTCCTATATTGTTATGGACAACGAGGCGGGGCTGGAGCACGTGGCCCGGGGAACTCTTCCCCATGTGGATACCCTGCTTCTGATTTCCGACTGCTCCCGCCGGGGCATCCAGGCCGTGGCCCGGATCGCCGAGATGGTGGAGGAGATGGACCTGAATCCGGGCATGATGGGCCTCATCGTCAACCGGGCTCCCGGAGGAACCCTGGACGACGGCGTGAAGGCCGAAATCGAGAAGCACGGCCTGAAGCTCTTCGGCGTGCTGCCCCACGACGAGGCGGTGTACCGCTGCGACTGCCAGGGCGAGCCCTCGGCAAAGCTCCCCCAGGACGATCCCATGAAGACCGCCCTGAAGGGAATTATGCAGTCCATCGGACTGTAAAGCATTTGTCAGTAATGCGGGTTTCCGCATTCAAATAAAACATACATTTTCAAGGGGGATTATCATTATGGCTTTCGTTCCCAAGACGCAGCCTTATAACGGCCGGATCAACGCCGTTACCCTGGGCACCGGTGACAAGGCAATCGTCATCGGCGGTCAGAATGTGCTGCCGTTTTACACCTTCGACGCGCCGGGACGCGCCCGCTCTGAAGGCGTTCTACGAGGGCTGCACCACCATGGCCGACTACGCAAAGCGCGCGGAGACCATGCCCGGCGCGGACTTCCTGGTGCTGCACTTTGAGTCCGCCGATCCCAACGGCGCCAACAGAAGCGTTGCCGACTGCGTGGCCGACGCCAAGGCTGTGGCCGACGCCGTTTCCATGCCCATCGTGATCATGGGCTGCAAGAACATCGAGAAGGACGGCGAGCTGTTCTCCAAGATCGCCGAGGCCCTCCAGGGCAAGAACATCCTGGTGCTCTCCGCCCGCTCCGAGGACTACAAGACCGTGGGCGCTTCCGTCGCTCTGGCCTATGGCCAGAAGGTTGGCGCGGAGACCGCTGACGACATCAACCTGGCCAAGCAGCTGAACATCATGCTCAAGGGCCTGACCGTTGCTCCCGAGAGCATCGTCATGAACATCGGCACCGCCGCCGTGGGCTACGGCTTCGAGTACGTGGCCTCCACCCTGGACCGCGTCCGTCTGGCCGCTCTGGCCCAGTCCGACGCTGACCTGCAGATGCCCATTATCGCTCCCGTGTCCACCGACACCTGGGGCGTGAAGGAATCCTCCGCCTCCGAAGAGGACGAGCCCGCCTGGGGCAGCCGCGAGGAGCGCGCCATCGGTATGGAAGTTTCCACCGCTGCTGCCAACCTGACCGGCGGCGCTGACGCCGTGATCATGCGGCATCCCGCGGCGGTTGCGACCATCAAGAAGTTCATTACCGAACTCGTCTAATCGGAAGGAGGATACATACAATGGCTTTGAAAGGTCTTGACATTTTTAAGCTGTCGCCCAAGAAGAACTGCAAGGAGTGCGGCAGCCCCACCTGTATGGCATTCTGCATGAAGGTGGC
>SFHI01000094.1 GCA_004555705.1 Clostridiales bacterium
CAAACGCCCTAACGAACCGTCCTGAATTGTTGGGGGATTGCCACAACCAGTCTGCGGACTGGTTTCGCAATGACAGTTCTTTTTCAGTGCGCTAAACAAAAATTTCTCTTCTGGGATGAACGGTGTCTGCGATGTGACGGGGCGTTCTTTCGGTCAGCCGGGGAGGCGGCAGCGGCGGCGGTATTCTCCCGGGGACATTCCGGTGAAGCCCCGGAACAGCTTGTTGAAGTGGCTGACGCTGCCATAGCCCAGGCGGCCCGCGATATCCAGCACCGTAAGGTCCGTGGAGGAGAGCAGGCGTTTGGCGGAGTCCATTTTGGCCTTTGTCAGGTAGGACACCACCGTCTCCCCCGTATACTGCCGGAAGCTGCGGATAACCACCGGAGGGGAATAACCTGCCAGACGGTAGATGTCCGAGGCCTGGCAGGAGATGTACTCCGGGGAGTGGATCCGCCGAAGCACCTGGCGCAGCCACTCCGGTGCGGCGGAGGAGATCCCGGCACGCTGCTTTTCCAGGATCACCAGGGCGTTCAGAATCATCTGGCAGATGATCATGGTGGAATAGCTTCCCGCCGCACCGGCCTCCCGCAGAAGGTTGATCTCCCGGGCGCTCTGCTTGAACATGGCAAAGTCGATATCCTCCAGCTGAAGCTGCCGCCGGGGAGCCTGAAGTAGCTCCGGCAGGGTGGTTCCGATGGCGGCACAGAGCTCGGACAGCTTTTCCTGTTTTACGGGCAGATTGATGTGGATGCACCGCTCCCCCGGCAGGGGGGTGAATTGGTGGCGGTCCTGGGGCCGGATCAGGCAGAGGGTTTTCTCCCCCAGCTCCTGATGCTCCCCATTGAGGATGTGATTGGTCCTGCCGGAGGTGATGATAAAAATTTCGTAGTAGTCGTGGTCATGGAGGGAGGTGTAGGCGGCGTCCCACCAGTGGAAGGCCACACCGTGGCTGCACAGCTCGGGATAGTTGTGATAGTATACAGTTGTTTCCGCACAGTTTGGGGGAGCTGCCTGCGTTTTGTCCATAAAAGAAGCCTCCCCCCGGATGAATCTACGGCTACATCATATCACACACCGCAGCGCAAAGCAACGCTTTCCGCTGCGCGAAAGACAATATTGTTAAAAAAATCGCAAGTTTCTTTAATTAAATTCACAGACAGGATTCCGGCGCCATGCTATACTGATAGAGAAACAGCCGCGCCCTGCCGCGCGGAAAGAAAGGAGCATCCCAATGGAAGATGTAAAGACCAATTCCATGAAGCCCACCAGCCCTCTGCGCTACGCGGTGGGTATGTTCGGAACCTCTATCCCGGTGAATATGTTCAAGACCTATGCCGCAATTTTCTATGTGGACAAGCTGGGACTGATCACCACCCCCCAATTCTCTCTGATCCTGTTCCTGTACACTTTCCTGGATGCCATCGACAATCCGGTGTACGGCTTCCTGTCGGACCGGACCAGGACCAAGTGGGGCCGCCGCCGTCCCTGGCTGGTCATCGGCGCGCCGCTGCTGGTGCTGGGCTTTGTGCTGTTTTTCAACCCTCCGGCCTTCCTGGCCCAGGGTTCCGCGTTCTCCTATGTGCTGCTGATGTATATGTTCACCGGCACCCTGGATTCGCTGATTAACGCCAACTACGGCGCCCTATTCCCGGAGCTGTTCCCCACGGAAGCCTCCCGGGCCAAGACCAACGCCATGCGCCAGGTATTCCAGCTGATTGCCATGATCATCAGCATTGCCCTGACCCCGGTGATCACCGATGCCATCGGCTTTGCCACCACCGCCTATATCTACGGCGCGCTGGCCATTGTGGTAATCTGGTTCATGTCCATGGGCTGCCATGAGAATCCCCAGGCCATGGAGCAGCCCAAGCCCAATCTGTTCCGGACCATCCTGGACATCGCTTCCAATCCGAAATTCTGGATTTACGGCATTACCAATGCCGCTTACTACGGCGGCCTTGCCCTGGTGCAGTCCGGCGTGGCTTTCTACACCAAGTACCATCTGAAGGTGGGCGGTATGGGCACCACCATTCTGCTGGGTGTGGTAATCCTGTCCGCCATTGTGTTCATCCCGGTTTGGGTGAAGATTGTAAAGAAGCTGACGCTGATGAAGTCCTGGCGGCTGGCCCTGGCCTGCTGCGGGCTGGGCGTGCTTCCGCTGTACTTTGTAAAGAGCCTGCCCCTGGCGGCGGTTTGTGTGGTGATCTTCGGCTTTGCCATGGGAGGCGTGTCCACTACCATGGACATTGTGGGCGCCCGGATTCTGGATGAGGACCGGATCAAAAACGGCATTCCCCGGGAGGGCACCTATTCCAGCCTGATCGGCGTCCTGAACAAGGCCAGCGGCCTGGTCACCTCCCTGGCCTTCCTGCTGGTATATCGGGTATATGGCTTTGAAAGCGGTGAGAATCCCGGCGCGGCTCCGGATGCCGCGGCCCGGTTCCTGGTGGTGCTGTTCCCGGTGGCTGTGTTCGTGGTGTGCGTGGTGGTGTCCCGGTTCCTGAAGTTCCGGCAGGACACGGAAAAGGCGGAGGGATAAGCCATGGCGCTTGTTTCGGTGCATTACCGCTCCGACCAGCTGAAAAAGACCGTGGAAATCCTGCTGGCGGTGCCGGACTGCAATGCGGCCTTTACAAAGCCCCTCTCGGAATACCCGGTGGTATATCTGCTCCATGGGCTGTCGGAGGACGCCAGCTCCTGGATTCGCAAATCCAATGCGGAGCGCTATGCCCTGGAACGGGGGCTGGTGCTGGTGATGCCCTCGGTGGACCGGAGTATGTACTGCGACGGGGTATTGGGCCAGAACTATTTTACATACCTGACCCGGGAGCTGCCGGAGTATCTTGGGAAGGTGTTCGGCCTGTCCCGGCGGCGGGAGCAGAACTACATCATGGGCTTTTCCATGGGCGGTTTCGGCGCTGCCCGGGCGGCCCTGACCTACCCGGAGCGCTACGCAGCCTGGGGGAGCCTGTCCGGTATGGTGGACCTGGCACCCATGCTACTGCGGCTGGATGATTCCACCCGGGAGGAATTCCCCTTCCTGGCCGCGGAGGCGGGGCGGGTGAACACCACGCCGCTGAATCCCGTGAACCTGATCGACGCGAAGGCACAGAAGGACCTGCGGGGGTATCTTGCCTGCGGGCTGGAGGATGATCTGCTGATCTGCACCCGGCGGTTCCAGGAGGCATCCGAGAAGGCGGGCGCGCCCAACCGGTTTGTCTATGTGCCCGGACGGCGGCATGACTGGACCTTCTGGGAGGAGCAGCTCCCTCAGTTCTTTGACTTTGTTATCGGGGGCTGACCATGGAAAAGCTGGTAATTGACCATCTGGTGGACAAAAGCCGGGAGGGCAGCTACTATTCGGTGCCCTTCTGTGTGCCGGAGGGGGTACGCTCCCTTACCGTCCGCTGCAGCTATCCCAAACAGGGCAGCGTAATCGACCTGGGGCTGGAGGACGGACAGGGACAATTCCTGGGCTGGTCTGGAAGCAGCCGGGAATATGTGACCGTGGGTGAGTTCGACGCCACCCCGGGATATCTGATGGAGCCGGTGCGGGCCGGAACCTGGCACATCCTGGTGGGCGCGTACCATGTCCGGGAGGGGGGCGTTCAGGTCCGCTATGAGGTCACCTTCGATGCCGGGGGAAAAGCATGGCTCTTCGGGGACCTGCACGTTCACTCCGACGCCTCGGATGGGCAGCACGATATTCCCACCCTTGCCAGAATGGCAAAAAAAGAGGGCCTGGATTTCCTGGCGGTGACCAATCACAACAACTATTCGGAGAACTTTTTCCTGCCCCGGGTTCCGGGGCTGACCCTGATTCCCGGGACGGAATGGACCCATTACCGGGGGCATATGAACTTCCTGGGCATCCAAAAGCCCTTTACCGGCTCCTTCGTGGCCAATGACCTGGAGGGAATGCGGGCCATCACCCGCCAGGCCCGGGAGCGGGGGGCTCTGATATCCGCGAACCACCCCAGATGCAATGTGTGCCCCTACCTGTGGGAGGACGAGGACAGCTTCCAATTGGTGGAGGTTTGGAACGGGCCCATGCGGAAGATCAACCGGGACGGCATTGCCTGGTGGACGGAGCTTCTGCGGAAGGGAAAGAAGGTCTGGGCCGTGGGCGGCAGCGATTTCCACCGGGACCGGGGGCCTGTGCGGGTGGGAAATCCCGTTACGGCGGTCTACTCCGATTCTCCCAGCGCGAAGGATATCCTGTCCGCGGTGGCCCGAGGACGCTGCTATGTGACTTCCGGCGTCCGGGGAATTCGACTGGGGATGACCTGTGGAGGGGAAACCTTCGGAGGAACCGTGACCGGTGGAGCGCCCTATGTGCTGGAGGTATCCGCCCAGCGAATGCCCCTGGGGACGGTCCTGCAGGTCGTGGGAAGCAGCTCTGAGCTGGCCCGGTTTCGCGCCAAGGGCGGCAGCGTCCGGGAGACCCTGGAGGTTTCCGGCGAGGGGTTTGCCTACCTCCTGGCCGGGGTTCCGCTCCGAAACGGGGAAATCTGGCCCCTGGCGGTATCCAATCCGATTTTCTTCGGAGAATAGATTATTTGCACCCAAACCGCTCCCGGAAGGAGCGGTTTGGGTGCGCCTGCTTTTAGTGGCTGCTCCCGGATACCAGTCCGGAAACCAGCTGCTGCATTTCCCTGCGGGAGGTAACGGCGTGGGTCTGCTCAATGACAGCACGCTTCTGCGCCTCGGTCATGGCTTCGAAGGCATGCATGGCCTGCTCATTCTGGGCCAGCGCCATTCCAAAGCCCAGGGGCAATTCCAGAGAATCCATATAACCACCTCCCGGTCAGTATGCCGCGGGAACGTGGGATTATTCGGGAAGCGGTGGGTGAGGAAAATGTTTTAGGGCATTTCGGTTTGACTCAGTAAACAAGTATACAGCACTGGCGCGGCAGCGCCCTTGGCTTCCCCCGGGGGGAAGCTGTCGCCCGAATCGGCACTTCGGAACCGATTCGGGTGACTGAAGAGGAACGGCGAAATCTCATTACTACCAATGCAGCGGGTAAAAACGCACGATATTTGGCCAATCTACCGTATTTTCAGATGCATTCCTAATCGCAGATATCGCCGTACCTCTTCCGCCCCAGTGTGCGCACTGGGGCACCTTCCCCAAAGGGGAAGGCAAGGCGCCGCGCGCATCAAAGCTGTAAACAACAGGGCACCTCTAAAAACTACCCTTTTGGTTTTTGGACAGATCTTTTGTCCCAACAATGCGTTTTGAAAAGTCCGCAATACACAAAGTATTCCGGACTTTCCAAAACTTTTGTTGGAACAAAATCTCTCGCCCAAAAACACAAAAAGTTTGTACGCTTTCCGGGTTATTGCCGAAAAGAATCCCCCTGCTGACGGGCAGAGGGTGGATTCTTCAGCGGCGGATGTAGCGAAGCTCACAGGTGGGGGCGCCCTTGGCGATGGTCTGGGGGAGGTCCAGCTCTACGCCGAAGCAGGAACCGATGCCCCGGTCACCGCACATGGCGTGGTCGCACATCATAGCAATCTGCTCATCGGTGCAGCCCTGCTTCTGCCAGGCCTTTACCAGGGGGCAGTAGTGGAAATCGATGTCCAGATGGTCGTCGTCGCAGCGGATGATCTTCATCTCGAACACCTTCTGGGCGAAGAAACCGAAGAGGGCTTTCTTGAGGCCCTTCAGGGAATTGCCCATGCCGCCCTTCTCCTTGAGCAGGTTCCCCTGGTACACGCCGCAGCGGCGGATGGCGGCGGGGGCGAATTCCTCGGCGGGAAGCCCCTTCTTAGCGGCCTCGTCACACAGAAGGTACATCCACAGCGCCCGATGCTCCAGCTGCTCCCGGATTCCCACGATGAGAGGATTCTTGATTTTGGCCTCGTTTTTGATCTTGCTCATTGTTCTGCCTCCATTTTTATGTAGTCTTTGTAGAAGCGGACGCACTCGCCCACGTTTTCGATACGGATGCGCTCGTCCTCGCCGTGGATGGAGGCAAACTGGCCTGCATCCAGGTCGATGGGCGCGAAGCGCAGGATGTTGACCGCCACATCCGTCAGCCGACGGGCATCCGTTCCGGCGGTCAGCAGGAAGGGTGCCACGATCACATCCGGGAAGTTCTCATTCAGCAGCGTTTCCAGCCGCCGGAAGGGGGCGGCGGTGAAATCCGTGGGATGGCAGAAATCCCGCTGCTCCTCCACGATCTCCACACCGTGCTTTTTCCCGATAGCACGGATTTTTTCCAATCCTTCATACAAATCTTCTTCCCGGACGCAGCGGAGCATCATATAGCTTTCCGCGTGGTCGGCCCGGGCGGCGGGGTCACTGCCCTTCCTGGCCTGGACGCTCTGGAAGGAGATGCCGGTTTTCAGCATGGCCGCCGCAGGAGGAATCTTTGCCATGACACCCTTGATGATGGGGGAGAAAAGACGCATATGACCAAACAGCAGCTTCATGGGAAATGCCATATAGGGCACATGGGCAGAAAAGGTTGCCTCGGTTTCCGGGTAGAATCTGGCCTTGTAAATCTTCGCTCCGTCAACCTCCGCAACAAAGCGGCTCATGCGAACCACCGGCGAGGGGGCTGCCATGCAGAAGCCCTGGTGTCCGGAGGTGTCCGCATCGGCGGTGCAGCGGTACAGGTGACGGCTCTTCTCGTGGACGGCCACCATGGCGCTCTTGGCGGAGACACCGGGAACCTGACCGCCCAGAATCGCGCCGCCCTCGTCCAGGACAATGTCGAACCGAATCCCATTTTCCCGGAAGTATTCCGCGGCCAGCACCATGCCGTCGCCGCTTGTTTCCTCATTGTTGGAGGAGCCGATGAAGAGATTGACTCCGGGGAAGTCGTATCCCTCTTCCAACAACTCCTCCGCCGCCTGAAGCTCCGCGAACAGGGGCGTTTTGGTGTCGATGGTTCCTCTTCCCCAGAGAAATTCCCCCCGCACCTCCGCCCGGAAGGGATCGGTCTGCCAGCGGTCGCTGCCGTCCACCACATCATGGTGGGACATGAGCAGGATATTCCGTTTCGCGTTCCGGCCCCGGAGAATGTAGACAAAGCAGCCGCTTCCGAAGGTCAGCTTCTCCGCCTTGGCGCAGAGCAGGGGAAAATTATCCTCAAGAACCTGGTAAAATCGATCGAATTCCGCCCGGTATTTCCCATCCACGGTGTACACCGTGCGGCAGTTTACCATGTCGGACAATTTCCGGATATAGAGTTCCTTCTTTTCCGGACTGACGCATTTACGCTGCTGCCCGGTGCCAAGCCGGCGTTTACGGTTCATGGTTTGCTTCCTCCTTCCGGTGGGCATCCAGGAAGGATGCCACGCTCTTTTCGTTATACAGGCAGAAGAACACCGTTGCCAGCAGGCTGAAGCCCCCCGCGATGACGCCGGTGAGCTTGATTCCGGTCAGGCCCACGGAGGAACCCGCCGGCGCACCGATGGCCAGCACCGTAGAGACGATGGCTGCCGCGGCAGCCGCTGCCATTTTCTCGATCAGCGTCTTGGTGGCGGCGAAGATGCCCTCCCGGTTGACGCCGTTTTCGATGCTGTCCTTCTGGATGATGTCCGAGGCCACGGACGACGGCAGCACATTGATGGCCGCGAAGGGAAAGGCTACCACCACGCCCACAATCAGGCCAACAGCCATTTCCCATCCGGGTACCATATGGGCAATGCTGTCGCCAAAGTAGATGACCACGAACACCACCGTGAAGATCACACTGGCGGCCACCAGAAGGAGCTTCTTCCCATGGCGCTTTCCGAAGCGGATGATCACCGGGAACAGGGCAATGGCTACGGCGATGGCGGTAATCATTACATAGAAAGCGTTGGCCTCCGGAATTCCCATCAGCTCTGTAATGTAGTAGAGCATGGCCGTCTCGAAGAAAATCAGGGAAACATAGCTGAACAGGTCCCCGGCGGTGAAGAGGAGAAACTGCCGGTTGCGGAATACGCTTTTGATATTGTCCAGCATACTGCCCGTGGGCACACGAGTGCCCGTGACATAGTCCTTCTCCCGGAAGGCCGTGGCGCTCAAAGTGACGCAGACAATGCCGATGAGGGTGAAGAACCCGAACACCGCCCGCCAGGCCCAGATGGGCGCCAGCCCCGCGGCTTTCAGCAGGTTCACGAACAGGGTAGCGGCGTACATAAAAGCGCTGGAGCCCATGAACAGTGCCGCGCTGATGCCGTAATAGCTGACCCGGTCCGCCGCGTCGGGGATGACCTCCGGCACCAGGGCGTTGCGGGGGATGAAATAGAAGGTGTAGGCCACATAATACACGATGAAGAAGAACCCGACCCACAGGGCATTCAGCACTGAACCCGCCCGGAAGGGGGCCATGAAAATCAGAAATACGGACAGGGCGTAGGGAAGGCCCGCTTTTTTCAGAAAAGGCATCCGGCGGCCCTCGGGATTCGTGCTTTTGTCCGAGAGATTGGCGACCAGGGGGTCCGTGACCGCGTCCACCAGCTTGCTCAGGGCGGTGATGACGGACATGACCGTGATGTAGCCCAGCAGCTTATTCTGGGGCAGCAGATTGGGAATCCCGCTTTTCACCGTGGGCTGGAAGAAGTAGATCAGGTAATTTCCGATGAGGCCGTTGAACAGGCCCTTGGCAACATCTGCCATGCAGAAGCGGTATATCTGCCGTTTGGATAGCTTGCGCATATTGTATCTCCTTTTGCCATTATTTGCGGCAACCGTGAAGGAAAATTGTTGTTTAGCGCACTGAAAAAGAACTGTCATTGCGAAACCAGTCCGCAGACTGGTTGTGGCAATCCCCCAACAATTCAGGGCGGTTCGTTAGGGCGTTTGTCCGTTTTTTGCACATTTCCCCTCTATCCGGGGGATTGCCACGCCAGTGTGCGCACTGGCTCGCAATGACAGCGTTTTTT
>SFHI01000095.1 GCA_004555705.1 Clostridiales bacterium
GCGTGTGTGTCGAAAAACGCTGTCATTGCGAGCCAGTGCGCACACTGGCGTGGCAATCCCCCCGTTGAATGGAACCATGTAACGATTACCACCAAAAATTGCCACATTTCCTACTCTGTAGGGCAATTGTCGATACATTTCCTCTCTAACCGGGGGATTGCCACACCAGTCTGCGGACTGGTTCGCAATGACAGATAATCTGGGGCGCATCGCTGTAAACAACAATTTACCTTCCGTCCATTTCACAAGAAAGAGGGATGTATATGAAACTGACCTTTCAGGTCACCGGCATGACCTGCGCCGCCTGCTCCGCCCGGGTGGAGAAGGTGACGGGCCAGGTCCCGGGTGTGCAGAAGGTGGAGGTAAACCTGCTCTCCGGCTCCATGACCGTGGAGGCGGAGGGCCCCCAGGTGGCCCAGCCCATCTGCGCCGCCGTGGAGAAGGCGGGCTACCACGCCGCTCTTCCCGGGTCCGACCCCAAGCCCGCCCAGCCGCCCAAATCCCATGAAATGGCCATCCGGCTCATCGGCTCCGGAATCAGCCTGGTGATTCTGATGTACTTCACCATGGGACACATGGTGGGCCTCCCCGTCCCCCACTGGTACCACGGCAGGGAGAACGCCCTAGTGGCAGCGCTGCTGCAGCTGTTTCTCACATTGCCGCCGGTGTACCTGAACCGGGTGTATTATTCCCGGGGCCTGAAAGCGCTGTACCACCGTTCTCCTAACATGGACTCCCTCATCGCCGTGGGCTCCCTGGCCTCCCTGGTCTACGGCTGCGCCGCTCTCTTCCGGATGTCCTACGCCCTGGGCCACGGGGACTGGGACACCGTGGCGAGCTACAGCGATAACCTGTATTTTGAGTCCGCAGCCATGATCCTCACCCTCATCACCCTGGGCAAATTCCTGGAGGACCGGGCCAAGCGGAAAACCGGCGATGCCGTCAGGGCTCTGATGGACCTGAGCCCCAAAACCGCCCTGGTGCGCCGGGGAGACGCTGTTCAGGAGATTCCCGTGGAGCAGGTACGGCCCGGAGACACCGTGGTGGTTCGCTCCGGAGGCCGGATTGCCGTGGACGGCACCGTTCTCTCCGGCCGTGCCGACGTGGATCAGAGCGCTCTCACCGGGGAAAGCGTCCCCGTGGAGAAGGCCCCCGGGGATCCGGTCTACGCCGCCACCGTGGCGGCCTCCGGCTACCTGGAATTCCGGGCGGACACCGAGGCCAAGGACACCACCCTGGCCCAGATCGTCCGGCTGGTGGAGCAGGCCGGGGGCTCCAAGGCCCCCATCGCCCGTCTGGCGGACAAAATCGCGGGGGTGTTCGTCCCCGTGGTCATGGGCATTTCCCTTATCACTTTCGGCGTCTGGATGCTCCTGGGCTATGGGCTGGAATTCAGCCTGAACTGCGCCGTATCGGTGCTGGTGATCTCCTGCCCCTGCGCATTGGGTCTCGCCACCCCCGTGGCCATCATGGTGGGCACAGGACGGGGAGCCCAGATGGGCGTGCTCTTTAAGAACGCGGAAGCCCTGGAAAACCTCCACCGGGTAAACACCGTAGTGCTGGACAAAACCGGGACCCTCACCACCGGCGCGCCCCAGGTGACGGATATCCTCCCCGGGGCTGTCAGCGCCCAGGAGCTTCTGCGTCTGGCGGCGGCCCTGGAACAGAAATCCGAGCATCCCTTCGCCCGGGCCATTCTGGCGGCAGCGGATGCCCCTTTCCCCCAGGCGGAGGATTTTGAAACCCTACCGGGCCGAGGCGTCACCGCGGTGGTCGAGGGAGTCCGGCTCTACGGCGGAAATAAACGGCTGATGGAGGAGCGGGGTATCTCCGTCCCCGACCTGGCAGGCCTCTCCCGGGAGGGCAAGACCCCTCTGTATTTCGCCCGGGAGGACGGAACGTATCTCGGGGCCATCGCCGCCGCGGACGTGCTTCGGCCCGATTCCGCCGCAGCCATCGCGGAACTTCAGCAATTGGGACTTGAAATTGTGATGCTGACAGGCGATAATAGAGATACCGCCCAGGCCATCGCCGCCCAGGCGGGCATCACCCGGGTCATCTCCGATGTGCTGCCCACGGACAAGGCCTCCGCGGTAGAAGAGCTTCGCGGCAAGGGCCACCGGGTGCTGATGGTGGGCGACGGCATCAACGATGCTCCCGCCCTGGCCACGGCGGATGTGGGCATGGCAATCGGCGCGGGCACGGACATCGCCGTGGAATCCGCCGACGTGGTGCTCATTGGCCGTTCCCTGGTATCGGCGGCGGAGGCCATCCGCTTGAGTAAGGCCACCATCCGCAACATCCGGCAGAATCTGTTCTGGGCCTTTTTCTACAACTGCCTGGGCATCCCCATCGCGGCGGGGGTTCTGTACCTGCCCTTCGGGCTCACCTTAAGCCCCATGCTGGGCGCCGCCGCCATGAGCCTCAGCTCCGTGTTCGTGGTGACCAACGCTCTGCGCCTGCGCTCGTTTCGAACCAAACCCATCCCGGCGGCGGAAGCTGCCGAACCAATTCACATTCAGGAGGAAAAAGCCATGGAAACAGTCATCAAAGTCGAAGGTATGATGTGCAATCATTGCAAAGCCCGGGTGGAGAAGGTCTGCAAAGCCGTCCCCGGCACCCAGGATGCCGTGGTGGACCTGGCCGCCAAAACCGTCACCGTCACCGGCAGTGCCGATGTGGAGGCTCTGAAGCAGGCCATCCGGGACGCGGACTACCAGGTTGTGGAGGACTGATATGGAGGCTGAATTCTATTTTGACTCCCAGGGCGCGGGCAAAATCCGCTGCCGCAGCTGGCTCCCCCAGGGGGAGCCCCGGGCTGTGGTGCAGCTTGTCCACGGCATCGCGGAGCATGTTGATCGCTATGACCATTTCGCCCGGTTCCTGACGGAGCAGGGCTTCGCAGTGGTGGCCGAGGACCACATGGGCCACGGCAAATCCATCAACAACGGCGGGATCCAGGGGTACTTCCATGGGGGCTGGTTCGCCGCTGTGGCGGATACCTACCACCTGCTGGAGCTGACCCGTCAGGAGTTCCCCGGCATTCCCTATATCCTCTTCGGCCACTCCATGGGCTCGTTTATGGCCCGGACCATCCTGTGCAAATACCCGGACAGCGGCATCACCGCAGCGGTGATCTGCGGCACCGGTTGGCAGCCCGCCGCGGCTCTGCCCGCTCTGATTAAGACGGCGGAGCTCATCGGGAAGCGCTCCGGGGAAACCGCCCCCAGCAAGGCCCTGGAGGCCATGGCCTTCGGCAGCTATAACAAGCGGGTGGAACACAAACGCACGGTCTGCGACTGGCTCACCCGGGAGAGCTCTGTGGTGGATGCCTATATGGCAGACCCGCTGTGCGGCTTCACCCCCAGCGCGGGTCTCTTCCGGGACATGCTGTCGGGCATCCGGTACATCCAGAAGCCGGAAAGCCTGAATGCCATGAAAAAGGACCTGCCCGTCTTCTTCATCGCCGGCGGGGACGACCCCGTGGGCAGCTACGGCAAGGGCGTGCGCAAAGCCGCCGAAGCCTTCCGCCAGACCGGGATGCAGGACGTAACCGTGAAGCTCTACCCTCTGTGCCGCCACGAAATCCTCAACGAGATCAATAAGCAAGAGGTCTATCAGGACATCCTGACCTGGATTGAAAGCAAGATCAAAGCGTAAATTGTTGTTTACGCGTGTGTGTCGAAAAACGCTGTCATTGCGAGCCAGTGCGCACACTGGCGTGGCAATCCCCCCCGTTGAATGGAACCATGTAACGATTACCACCAAAAATCGCCACATTTTCTACTCTGTAGGGCAATTGTCGATACATTTCCTCTCTAACCGGGGGGCTGTAAACAACAATTTATCTTCCCTGCTGAAATTTTCCCAATCTTTTTAATTAGTCCGTTTTATTGTACCGAACCGTTTGTATACTATCCTCGGAAACCAAAACGAAAGGTTGATGACGATGTATTCCATGCGGTACGTACAAGGACATGTTCAGGTATATGACAAAACCGGTAAGTTCCTGTTCTCGGCGGACACCGAGCGGGAGGCCAGAGAGGAATTGGAGGACTATGCGGAATCTGCGGCTTGACCTTTGCTATGACGGCACCCGCTACCGGGGCTGGCAGCGGCTACCGACGCTGGGGTCCACGCGGAGCACCAGGTTGCGAATTTCCACTGTGAAAGCACCCTCTCCCCGGAGGAAATTTTCCTTCAGCTCCGCCGGTATCTGCCAGAGGACATCGGCATATACTCCTGCAAGGAGGTCTCCCCCCGGTTCCACGCCAGGCTGAACGCCAAGGAGAAAACCTACCTCTACCGGATCTGGAACTCCCCCGACCCCTGCGTCTTTCAGCGGAAATACGTCACCGTGGTGGAGGAGCCCCTGGACATCCCCGCCATGGAGCGGGCGGCGGCTTTTCTCATGGGGGAGCACGATTTCTCCGCCTTCTGCGGCAATCCCAAGATGAAAAAATCCACGGTGCGCTTCCTCCGCTCCGTTGAAATCCGGCGGGAGGGGGCCGAACTTCAGCTCCGCTTCACCGGCAACGGGTTTCTCTATAACATGGTGCGCATTCTCACGGGCACCCTCATCGAGGTTGGCCGGGGGCAGCGGGAGCCTGAGTCCATCCCCGCCCTGTTCGGCGGGAAACGGGCCCAGGCAGGCTTTCTCGCCCCGCCCCAGGGGCTGTGCTTACAGGAGGTAATCTATTGAACATTCAAATCTTCGGCAAGAGCAAATGCTTCGACACCAAAAAGGCGGAGCGCTATTTCAAGGAACGCCGGATTCCCTTCCAGTCCATCGACCTGCCCCGGTTCGGCATGTCGGGCCGGGAGTTCGACAGCGTCCTGCGCGCCGTTGGCGGCGTGGACAAGCTCATCGACTGGGACGGAAAATCCGGGGAGATCACCCTCATGAAGTACATGGACGATACCCGGGCCAAAGAGGACAAAATCTTCGACAACCCCAGCCTCATAAAAACCCCCATCGTCCGCAACGGCAAACAGGCCACCGTCGGCTACTGCCCCGAAATCTGGGCCGCCTGGGAATAACCCTTTACAAAAGCAGCTTTCCAACAAGGGAAGCTGCTTTTTCCGTCCATGGACAGCAGGAAGATAAATTGTTGTTTGAAAGTGTGTGTTGGAAATTACCTGTCATTGCGAACCAGTCCGCAGACTGGTGTGGCAATCCCCCGGTTAGAAGGGAAATGTATCGACAATTGCCTTACAGAGTTGCGAAACGTAACGATTTTTGGTGGGAATCGTTACTTGATTCCATTTAACCGGGGGATTGCCACGCCAGTGTGCGCACTGGCTCGCAATGACAGCGTTTTTTCGGGTGAGCACGCGTAAACAACAATTTATCATTTTCCCTTTTCTCCGTTTTCCATCTTGCAGTTTCCACAAAAAAGTGCTATTCTAAGGAGGCATCATGACGAATTTTCTGACCGGCCTTCACCGTCTCGTCTGGGGCGCGCCCACGTTGATTCTGATTCTGGGAACGGGGCTTTTCTTAAGTGTCCGCACCAGGTTCCTCCAGCTCCGCCTGCTTCCCCGCTCCCTCCGGCAAATGGCCAGGAGCCTGCGGCGCAGGCCCGGGGAGGACGGCATCTCCCCCTTCCAGGCCCTGTGTACGGCCCTGGCTGCCACCGTGGGCACCGGGAATCTGGTGGGAGTGGCGGGAGCCATCTGCTTAGGAGGCCCCGGAGCCATCTTCTGGATGTGGGTCTGCGGCTTCATCGGCATGGCCACCAAGTACGCCGAGGTCACCCTGGCCCTGCGCTACCGGGTCCGGGAGCATGGGGAGTACCTGGGCGGACCTATGTACATGATCACCCGGGGCATGGGGCCGCGCTGGCGGTTTCTCGCGGTGGCCTACGCGGTGTTTGGCATTGCGGCCTCCTTCGGCGTGGGAAACGCCACCCAGGTAAACGCGGTCATCAGCGGCATCAACGCGGTGCTGCGATCCTTCGGCAAAGCGGAATCCCTCCGTCGGAATCTGGCGGTGGGCCTGCTGCTGGCCGTCACCATCGGCGCGGTGCTTCTTGGCGGCGCGAAGAAGGTGGGCCGCACGGCGGAAAAACTGATTCCCTTTGTTTCGGGGGGCTACATCCTGCTGTGCCTGGGGGTGCTGATCCTCCGCCGCCGGTATCTTTCCCAGGCCTTTTCCCTGATTTTGGACGGGGCCTTCTCCCCCCGGTCGGTTACCGGCGGGCTCCTGGGCTCCGCTTTCCAAGCCCTTAGCGTGGGCTGCTCCCGGGGTGTCTTTACCAACGAATCGGGCATGGGCACCGCCTCCATGGCCCACGCCTCCGCTCAGGTTTCCCACCCGGCGGAGCAGGGCTTACTCGGCATTGTGGAGGTGTTTCTGGACACCATCGTCATCTGTACCCTTACCGCCCTGGTAATTCTCACAGCGGGGGTCGCCATCCCCTACGGCACCGACGCGGGGGGGAGTCTCACTTCCTCCGCCTTCTCCGCCGTATACGGCAGCTGGGTCAATGTGTTTCTTGCCGGGGCCCTGGCCTGCTTCGCCATTGCCACCGTGCTGGGCTGGGGGCTCTACGGCTGCCGCTGCGCCCAGTTTCTCCTGGGACCCAACGCCTGGAAGGGCTTTGCCCTGCTTCAGGCTCTGACCGTGATCCCCGCCAGTGTGGGAACAGCCGAAACCGTCTGGCTTCTGGCGGAAATTCTCAACGCCCTCATGTCCATTCCCAATCTGATTGCCCTGGCGGTACTCTCCCCGGAGCTTGTCCGCCTGACCACTGAATACGAAAGAAGAGGTACACCATGCAAATCTCCATCAACGCCAACCGGTGCGAGCCCTCCCCCATGCGCAAATTCCACCCCCTGGCGGTGGCCGCGGAAAAGGAAGGCAAAAAAATCTACCACCTGAACATCGGCCAGCCGGACATTGCCACGCCTCCCGCTTATTACGAGGCCATCCGCAAGTTTGACCGGAAGACTCTGGCCTACGCCGAGTCCCCCGGCACCCCTCAGCTCATCGACGCCGTCCGCAGCTACTATAAGCGGCT
Organism: Clostridiales bacterium; assembly: GCA_004555705.1. GTDB lineage: Bacteria > Bacillota > Clostridia > Oscillospirales > Oscillospiraceae > Faecousia. The sequence continues at coordinate 7,023 of SFHI01000095.1, forward strand.
GGACGTGGAGCTGGAGCCCAGCGACGTGCTCATCACCACCGGCGGCAGCGAGGCGCTGCTGCTGACGTGCCTGAGCATCCTGGACCCCTATACCGAGGTCATCATTCCGGAGCCCTACTACCCCAACTACACCACCTTCGTCCATGCGGCGGGCGGTGTCATCCGGGCCCTGCCCACCAACCCCTGGGAGGGCTACCGCTACGCCGACCGGGAACGCATCGAGAGCCTGATTACCAAAAACACCCGGGCCATCCTCATCACCAACCCCGGCAACCCCACCGGCGTGGTGCTGAGCCAGGAGGAAATGCGGATGATCGCGGACATCGCCAAGGAGCGCGACCTGTTCCTGATCTGCGACGAGGTGTACCGGGAGTTCTGCTATGACGACAAATTCGGGGTGCCCACCATGGCCCGGTTCCGGGACATTGACGAGAATCTGGTCATCGTGGATTCCGTGTCCAAGCGGTTCTCCGCCTGCGGCGCCCGGGTAGGCTGCGTGGTCACCCGGAACAAGGAGCTGCAGCAGGCCCTGCTGAAGTTCTGCCAGTCCCGGCTTAGCGTTGCCACCATCGACCAGATCGGCGCCGCAGCCCTGTACAGCGTGGACCCCGGCTTCTTCCTGGAGAGCAAGGCCGAGTACCGCCGCCGCCGGGATACGGTGATCTCCCGCCTGCGGCAGATCCCCGGGGTGGTGGTGGAGGAGCCCATGGGGGCCTTCTATGTCATGGCAAGCCTCCCCGTGGACGACTCTGACAAATTCCAGCGCTGGCTTCTGGAGGAATTCAGCGACAACGGGGACACGGTGATGTTCGCCCCCGGGGCCCCCTTCTACGAAACCCCCGGCAAGGGAATCAACGAGGTGCGCATTGCCTATGTGCTGAAGCAGGAGGATTTGGAGCGGGCCATGGAGGTTCTCGCCGCCGGCATCGCCCAGTACCAGCGCAAGGTCATGAAGGTCAAAGCCCACCCGGCGGAATGAATTGACAATTAACAATTGACAGTTGACAATTTTCCCCTTTTTCCAACATCAACAAAACCGCAGAGCAGAGGAACCCCCTCCGCCCTGCGGTTTTTATTATGACCGGCAATACCCATTGGAAAGATAAATTGTTGTTTACAGTTTTCAAACACCTTACGTTGCTACCGTAGGGGCGGCTATTAGCCGCCCGAAAGGTTCCGATTTCTGAGCGTTTTCGATAGAACGGGATGCTTTCATGGACGAAAGGTTGCGGGCGGCTGATAGCCGCCCCTACGGTAAAATCTCAGCAAACAACAATTTATCGCACTGCCGCACGGGGTTGATTTGGTTCCCCCGGCGGGATTGGGAAATTGTCAATTGTTAATTGTCAATTGAATCCGGCTCCAGATACCGGAACACGTCCCCCAGGCTCTCGTGAAGCACCAGGTCCGCCTGATCGTCATAGGGGGTCTCGTCCCGGTTGATAAGCACCAGGCGGTGTCCTCCGTAATAGCGGATCAGTCCCGCTGCCGGGTACACCGTCAGGCTGGTGCCTCCCACAATCAGCAGATCCGCCTGGGCAATGGCCCGCACTGCCCCCTCGATGGTGTTCTGATCCAGGCCCTCCTCGTAGAGCACCACGTCCGGCTTCACGGTTCCTCCGCAGCCGCACTTGGGCACGCCCGGGCAGTCCCGGATGAATTCGGCGGGGAAGGCCTTGCCGCAGCGGGTGCAGTAATTACGCAGCACCGAGCCGTGAAGCTCATATACCCGCTTGCTTCCCGCTTTCTGGTGAAGCCCGTCGATGTTCTGGGTCACCACGGCGGAGAGCTTGCCCTCCCGTTCCCATTTGGCCAGCACCTTGTGGGTCACGTTGGGTTCATACCCCAGCGGCAGCATTTTCTCCCGGTAGAACCGGAAGAAATACTCCGGTTTTTTTACATAAAAGCTGTGGCTGATGATGGTCTCCGGGGGGTAGTCAAACTTCTGACTGTACAGCCCATCCACACTGCGGAAATCCTTAATTCCGGATTCCGTACTCACCCCGGCGCCGCCGAAGAACACAATGCGGCTGCTCTCCTCCACCCACTGTTTCAGAATATCCCGCTTGACCATACACTGCCTCCTGTCATGCTTTATCAAGGAACGATTAATTGTTGTTTGTACGTTTTTCTGTCATTGCGAGCCAGTGCGCACACTGGCGTGGCAATCCCCCGGTTAGACGTACAATGTTGCGACAAGTACCCACAATTGCAGAAGAATTCAC
>SFHI01000096.1 GCA_004555705.1 Clostridiales bacterium
TCTAAACTAACGCGTTGTTTTTATATTAACATCAGCTTTGTGCCGTTATGGATGTCCAGCTCAAAGACTGACATGTTAATATTGATGATTGCGCCGTTCCCCCGGTAGCAGAGGATGGTGTTCTCGTCCGAGACGAACTTTCCGCCGCTGAGGTCCGTGACCGCTTTGCGGATCAGCTTCAGCACGTCGTACATCATGGCGTCCGCCGGAAGGAACATATCGTAGGCTGTTTTCAGGGCGGGGACAAAGACCTCCACCAGGACCTTCTCCATGACTCATTCCTCCTCCCTTGACGTCAGCAGCTTCGCCAGGGTCATGCGGCCCTTGGTGAACGAGAAGCCGTACTCGCCGCCGATCTCCGCGTAGAGCTCGCCGGAAAGGCTGTTGATCTTCAGAATGTTCTGGTCCGTCACGCCGTCGCCGATCCACAGTCCGTCGCCGCTGACGTGGCGCTTGAACCAGGCCTCGTACTGGTGGGCAGCCAGCTGGGCCGGGGTCTCCACCAGGACAAAATGCAGCTTGTAGAAGGGCTCCGCCTTCTCGATCAGCAGCCGCAGCTTCTCCTGGCCGTCGGCGCTGAGCTGCTCATACAGCCGCCGGAAGCCCAGCAGCAGATAGGTCCGCTCGCCGAAGGGCTCTAAGGAGGTGGGGTCCAGCCCGGAATCCTTGAAGGTGTTGTTCCGGGTCACCATTTCCGAGAACAGCTCCTGGACGAACAGCTCGTAATCGCCTTCCACCATCCGGCAGCCGGCCACGCCCCGCAGCCTGCGGCCGCTGTCCACCACCACGGTGTCCCCCGCGGCGGCCAGCACCTTGGCCAGCTCCCCGGCGAAGGGGACGGCGGTATCCAGCTCCTGGGCCAGCACGGGGTACACCACCCTGCCGCGCAGGTTCACGCAGACCATGTCCAGGGACTTTTTGGCCACGCCCAGAGGTACGCCGGACAGATCGCCCAGGTACTCCCGCACGCAGGCCAGGTTGACGATTTTCGGCAGCACGGGAATGGGCTTTGCGTGGGAGCCCGCCGTCCGGGCCAGATTTCCGCAGAAGCCCCGCAGGTATTCCTGGACGTCCATGATCTCCGTGGGGCTGGCGGACTGGAATTCGAACACCTTCTCCAGCTTCACCAGGCCGCGGCCCTTGAGCTTGGAGGGGACCAGTCCGTCGGTTTTGCCCATGACCACCAGGTAATCCGTGGGGTCGTTCATCTGCAGGCACAGGATGGTTTTGAAATTCTGCTGAATCCGGTAGCGCACCGCGTTGGGGCCGGTGGCGGTCACCACGAAGTAGATGCCGTACTTGGGGCCGTCCCGGCTCACCGCCGCGAAGGCGTCCAGATACTGTTCAAAGAGCTCCGTGAAGCCCGCGAAATTGTTGACCAGCACCAGAATGCTGGGAAGGGTTTTCCCGCTGTTGCTGCAGTAGCCGGTATAATCGCCGCCGTAATTGGAGAACAGCGCCTTTCTCTTCTCGATCTCCTTGGCCAGCAGCTTCAGCAGGTTCAGCACCTTCTCCTCGTCCGCGGCCAGGGCCACGCCGCCCACCTGGGGGGCCTCCTCCAGCATCCGCAGGGTCTCGGAGCCGAAGTCCATAATATAGATGTTGACCTCCTCCGCCGAATGGTGCTTGATGACGGAGTAGCACAGGGTGGTCAGGAACTCGGCCTTGCCGGCCCCCGCGGAGCCGAAGATCAGGCAGTTTCCGCCGGTGGAGAAGGGCATGGTGAGCACGTCCTGCTTCTGGTTGAAGGGGTCGTCGTATTCGCCCACCACCGGGTCCAGCACAAACCGCTCGGGGACATAGCCGTACTTCTCCTCCAGCTTGTCCACACTGAGAAATTCCGGAATGGGCGGCAGCCACAGGGGCCGCACATGGACGTTTTCCTCCTCCGCCAGATCGGACAGGTACTTCACAATGGCCACGATCTGCTTCATCCGGCTCTGGGTCTTGACCCGCTTTTTCATGGGCTTGACGTTCATGATGACCCGGCCGATGTTGTCCACCACCTGGACGCTGGAATCCACGTTCTTCTCAATGGTTTCCGTGGGGACGTATTCCGCGCCGCACCAGGCGGACTGGCCCAGGGCAAACAGCTCGTTGAAGCCCACCTGCAGGTAGAACCGGCCGGTCTGCACCAGCTCCGCCGCGTCGGGGCGCTTGATCATCTCCTGGCTGTCCGCCTTCTCCTGAACCTTCAGGCACACCCGGAACTTGCTGTTGCTCCAGATCTGGTCATCCACCACGCCGCTGGGCTTCTGGGTGGCCAGGATCAGGTGGACGCCCAGGCTTCGGCCGATACGGGCGGCGCTGATCAGCTGCTCCATGAATTCCGGCTGCTGGGCCTTCAGCTCGGCAAACTCGTCGGAAATGATGAACAGATGGGGGACCGGCTCGGAAACCACCTTGTCCCGGTACAGCTGCTGGTATTTGTAGATGTCCATGGTGCCCTCGTTGGACACTCTTCTGGCCTCGTTGAAGATGGCCTGCCTGCGGCGCAGCTCGCTCTGAATGGAGATCAGGGAGCGGTTGATGGCCGCGCCGTCCAGGTTGGTGATGGTGCCCGCCAGGTGGGGCAGCTTGATGCCCCGGTCCGTGTCCTCGAAGGCGCCGGCCAGGCCGCCGCCCTTGTAGTCGATGAGGATAAAGGCCACCTCGTCCGGGTGGTAGTTCACGGCCATGGACAGAATGTAGGTGATGATGAATTCGGATTTGCCGGAGCCGGTCATGCCCGCCACCAGGCCGTGGGGGCCGTGGAACTTCTCGTGGAGGTCCAGGAGGAAGGCGCCGCCGTAGGAATCCACGCCCACCGGGGTCTGGAGGGTGATGGTGGGGTTGTTCTCCTTCCACCGGGACAGGGCGTTCAGGTGCTCGATTTTGCTCACATGGAACATCTCCAGGAAGGTGAGCATGGTGGGCAGGGTGAAGCGCTTGCTGTTCAGGTCCAGCTCAATGTTGGCGATGTCCTCGGAGATGGCCCCGAAAATCTTCCGGTCCACCTGATCCGCGGCAAAAACAGCGGTGTTGCCGGAGGTGTCGTCCCGGTCGAAGAGCTTGGACCGGTCGCCCTCCAGGCTGATGACCATTTTCGTCTCCTTGGGCAGGTCCTTCATGCTGTCGGCGATGTTGATGACGCTGAAGCCCCGGTTGTTCTTGAAGCGGAGCATCTGCTGGATGGCCTCGCAGCTGTCCGTCAGCTCCTTGCTGGTGGAGATCACCACATAGTAGGGCCGGAACATGGTATAGTCCTCGTTGGGACGGTCCTCCCGGCTCAGGATGTTCTTCTCGATGTAAACGGACAGCTCCTTGATCTCCTCCTGGTCCGTGGCCAGGAAGCGGATGGACTTGTCGTCGCTCCAGAAATGGGGGATGAATTTGACGAACTCCCACTCCTCCAGGTCCGTCCGGTCCGTGATCAGCATGATTTTCAGCTCGTCATAGCTGTGCAGGGCAATCATCTGGAGGATCAGGGACTTGGCGGTGTTGGCGGTTTCCAGGTAGCTGCCGCAGATGCCCACGGAGATATTGTCCACCAGGGAAATGCTGATGGGCACGTTGGTCAGCTCCTTGGATTCGGCCCCCAGGGACATCATGGCGTCCTGCAGATTGTCCTCCTCCAGGGAGAATTTCTTCTCCGCGTATTTCAGGTCCAGGTCGATGGGCTTGTTCCCCCGGCCCAGCCTCAGCTGCAGGAAGTCGTTCTGGCCGATGGTCCGCTCCCACAGGTTTGTTTTCTTGTCCGCGATGCGCTCCGCGCATTCCGCGGGGCTGATGAGGTTTTCCTCCAGAATCTGGCTCTGCTCCTTGCAGGTCCGTTTGATCCGGTCCCGGATGCTGTCCAGGTAGGCCAGGTATTTTTCCTGCCGCTTCTTCTCGGCGGCGATCCGGACCTTCTTCTCATGGTTTTTGGTGAGGACGGGCCAGAGCCCGGTGCCCAGCAGCATACTGGCCGCCATGACCATGGTGGGCATGGCCTGGCTGATGTTCCCCCCGCTCTGCAGCACGTTGTTCAGGGTGAAAAAGGCCGTGCTGACCGACGCCATGCCCATGGTGAGGGAGGGGCCCAGCATCATGGCCAGGGGGACGGAATCCGGCTTCTGAAAGGCGGGGGGCGGGTCGATGACGATTTCCGTGTGCTCGATTTCCCGGTGGAATCTGGGGGCCCGGAAGAAATACTGCTTTTCCTCCGGCTGGGCCACGTCCTCCCGCTGGGCGACCCGCTGGGGGATGTAGGCAAAGAAATCGGAGGAGTTGATCCGCAGGGTTCCGTCCGGATCATTCACCGCCAGGAAGTTGGAGCCCACCACGAGCTTCAGCCCCATGATGTACACCATATCCCCGGCGTTCAGGCCCCGGGACTGGATGCGGTAGCCGTTGACATAGGTGCCGTTGGTGCTCTCCAGGTCCAGCACCGACCAGCGGGAGCCGTCGAAGGTCAGCTTGGCGTGGGCGGAGGAGACATAGGGGTTGTCAAAGCAGAAGTCGTTATCCCGAGCTCTGCCGATGGTGAACACCCCGGGATTTTTCACCACGATTTTCCGGAAGGTCTGGACGGAGATGTCGTCGCTCTCCACATACACGATGGCATACTCGCCGGAGGCCCGGATTTCCATATTCAGGAAGCACTGGGGATACAGGGCGATGCTCCTGACGCTCTGGCCCCCGCCGTCCAGCAGGGTGACGTGCCGGTTGCTTTTCGCCACCCAGGCGCCGTCCGCAGCCTCGATACTGACCAGCTCCCGCTGCTGCCCCCTGGCATCCGTATCCGTGATCCAGTACCGGCCCTTGACCTTGTCCGGCAGGGTGATGCTGAACATCTGCCGGGGCTTTATCAGGTTGATAATCACAATGCCTACCACCTTTGACCGTCCTGCCGAGTCCCCCATGCGGGTGACCCGCCGCAAGACAACATAATCGGGATTATGTTGCACGGCGGGTCATAAATTTTCCGGTCAAAGCCGGCGAACCCGAAAAAAGCGTACAGAAAAACAAGCCCTTCTCAATACTTTTTGAAAAAAGCGTGAAAAGGGTTTTGCCGTTATGCCATTTATTGGAAAAATCTTTTTTCAAACCACACAATTCGGAAGATTGCTATTGCACTCTAAAGTATAATGTGATACTCTATGGGAGTGAAATAATCTTTCGTGTTAGTTTAAAAACTTGGACTTAGTCCGTTTTATTGGTCATATTCCACAGTATAATAGCACCATCAAAGAGAGATGGGGCAAAATACTATGGT
>SFHI01000013.1 GCA_004555705.1 Clostridiales bacterium
AGACTGCGGTCTCTTTTGCTCCAATTTCTGCGAATCTGGTTTCTTTCTGCTCCCAGCCCTGTTTTCGCATTTTAGGGGCTTACGGAGTGAACTCTATTTACACCACAACCATTACCGTTGTACCTGAAGCTTCTTTAATGGTTTTTTGGATTCGGGGGTACCTTCCGCACCAATTCCGCACCAATTTTGCATCAGCGCACCAATTTCAGCTTGCCATGGTGGTGCTCTGTTCAAACTGTTTTACGGCGTTGGTGAGAGAGGCATCGGTCACATGGACATAGCGATCCATGGTGGTTTTGATGCTCGAATGCCCTCAGCCGTTGCGGCTTCCGCTTCATGAAAGATCTTCATCTGCCGGGCAGTGTATCTGGAAGAAGATGCGATTCTTCTGTTTACAGATTAGCTACCCCATGTTATAATAGCGTAACTACAATCACGTATCGGGCAGGAGGAAACGGATATGCGCAAAACAGCGGAAGCAATCGCCATCTATTCCCGGAAATCCAAATTTACGGGCAAAGGCGAAAGCATCGGCAATCAGGTGGAGCTGTGCCGGGAGTATGTCCGGAATTTCTTTGGCGAAGAATATGCAGAGGCTTGCGTGGTGTTCGAGGACGAGGGTTTTTCCGGGGGCAACCTGAACCGCCCGGCATTCCGAAATATGATGGAGGGCGTTCGGAAGCATCGGTTCAAGGCAATCGTCGTGTATCGGCTGGACAGAATCAGCAGGAATATCAGCGACTTCACCGGCCTGATCGACGAGCTGACCAAGCTGGAAGTGTCCTTTGTGTCCATCCGGGAGCAGTTCGACACCGGCACACCTATGGGTCGGGCGATGATGTTCATCATTTCCGTGTTTTCTCAGCTTGAGAGGGAGACCATCGCCGAACGTATCCGGGACAATATGCATGAGCTGGCAAAGACCGGACGCTGGCTGGGCGGCAATGCACCCACCGGTTTCAAGTCGGAGGCGGTCAGCAAGGTTACTGTGGATGGCAAGACCCGCAAATCCTTCAAGCTGGTGCCAATTCCCGAAGAAGCAGAAATCCCGAAGCTCATTTTTGACCTGTACACCGAAACGGATTCTCTGACATCGGTGGAGGCAGAGCTGCTTCGCCGGAGAATCAAGACAAAGCAGGGGAAGGATTTTACCCGTTTTGCCATCAAAGCGATTTTGCAGAACCCGGTATACATGGTCGCAGACGAGGATGCCTACAATTATTTTACGGAGAGAGAAGCAGATGTCTGCTTCCCCAAGGAAGCCTTCGACGGAGGCCGCGGCATCATGGCCTACAACCGCACCGATCAGGAAAAGGGGAAAGCAACAGTATTGCTTCCGGTCAGTGAGTGGATCATCGCCCTGGGGCAGCATCCCGGACTGGTACCCTCCAAGCAGTGGATCAAAGTGCAGGAATCTTTGGAACGGAACAAGTCCAAGGGTTATCGAAAGCCCCGAAACAACGAAGCCCTACTCACCGGCCTGCTGTTCTGCGCCTGCGGGGAACGGATGTATCCCAAGCTGTCCAAGAGAAAGACGGCAGAGGGCGATCCCATCTACACCTATGTGTGTAAGATGAAGGAACGGAGCAAGCGGGAACGCTGTAATCGACGCAACGCCAACGGCAATCTTCTGGATGCGGCGATTATCGAGCAAATCAAAGCCCTGACGGAGCATGACAGCAGCTTTATCGCTCAGTTGGAAAAAAGCCGCCAGTTCTACACCGGGAGCCGACAGGAGTACGAAGCACAGCTTGCAAAACTGAAGGAAGAATATAGAGAGAACGAAAAGACCATCAACGGTCTGATTGATTCGCTGGCTATGGTCGGTGATTCCATCGCAAAGCCCCGTGTTCTGAAGCGGATCGAGGAACTGACCGAAACCAACCGGGAGGTTGAGTACCGCATCCATGAACTGGAGGGTCTGACCTCCGCCAATGCCCTCAGCGATGGGGAGTTCGATTTGCTCCGCCAGATGCTGTCCATGTTCCGAACCAATATCGACGGGATGTCCGTAGAGGAAAAGCGGGCGGCCATCCGTACTGTGGTTCGTAAGGTGATCTGGGACGGTGTGAATGCCCATGTGGTGCTGTTTGGTGCGGACGAAGGCGAGATCGAATTCCCTGATATGGATGACCGGATAGGTAACACGGATAACGAAGGTGATGAGGAAGAACCCCTGGAAGCCTTCGTGGATGTGGATTATGAGGAATTTGACTCCGATGGCTCTGATGGTATTTCTAAAAATCCTTGGGGAGAGGATAGCAAATGAAATCCTGATGTACTTCCGTTCCCAGCGGAAAAGCGCCCAGGATGTGTCTTTGTCGGATTACATCGAGACGGGCACCGATGGGGCGGCGCTGTCGCTGATGGACGTGGTCTGCGAGGAGGGGGACCTGCTGGAGCAGGTCAGCACCCGGCAGACCGTGCTCCAGCTCCGCGCCGCGGTGGAGACCTGCCTGACCGACCAGGAGCGCCAGGTCATCCGCCTGCGCTACGGCCTGGACACCGGCGTCGCCAAACGCCAGCGGGAGGTGGCCGCCATCACCGGCATCAGCCGCAGCTACGTTTCCCGCATCGAAAAACGCGCCCTGGAGAAGCTCCGCTCTGCGCTGGAGGATTGAGCAGCCACGAATTGCTGACCCTGCATAGGTTTTATTTGCGCCTTCACGGAAACTGTGCTATCATATTCCGTATAAACGAATCAGAAAGGGGCGCCGGGCGCAATGAGCGAGTTATCCCATTTGAAACACAAATTGCTTGCCGAACAGGTGGAGGATCAGATTTACCACTACATTCTGGATACCCCCTTAAACCCGGGCGACAAGCTGCCCAATGAGTTCGCGCTGGGGGAGCGCTTCGGCGTGGGGCGCAGCACCATCCGCGAAGCGGTGAAGCTGCTGTCCAGCAAGGGCATTGTGGAGGTCCGGCATGGGTCCGGCACCTATGTGGTGACCATCGTGCCCACCGCCGACCCTCTGGGTCTGCGGGCCATACAGGATAAAAACGCGCTGGCGATGGACCTGGTGAACGTGCGGCTGCTGCTGGAGCCCGGAATCGCCGAGATGGCCGCCAACCAGGCCACAGCGGAGGATATTGTCCGTCTGAACAACCTCTGTGACCGTGTGGAACGCAAAATCAACTCCGGTGAGCACTACATTGAGGATGACATTGCCTTTCACACCTGCATTGCCGAGTGCAGCAAAAACACGGTGGTGCAGCAGCTGATTCCCATTATCGACACCGCTGTCATGATGTTCGTCAACGTGACCCACAAGCAGCTTACCCAGGAAACCATCACGACCCACCGGATGATCGTGGATGCCATTACCGCCCATGACCCCATCGGCGCCCGCAGCGCCATGACCATGCACCTGACCATCAACCGCGCTCTGATCAAAAAAATCTATGAAGAGGGCATTTCGGGCTGACCGCTTCCTTCCCCGCGCCGTCCTGCGGACCGCGCGGGGCTTTTTTGCAAAAAGTCATCAGATGTCTTATGAGATGGTTTTCTTCCAATCCCCCGCTTGAACGTCTGTACAGGCTGTTATTCCTGGATTTTCCTTCCCGTTTTATTCATTTTCCCCAATTAATCCGGGATGTATTTTCCATAAAGTAGAAACCAATCGGAACGACTTGCAAATCATATAATCCGTATTATAATAAAGACATAAGATGTTAGTCCGCAGAGGACCGGCAAAAAACAGGAGGTAACGTTATGCTTCTTCGTTCTCAGCAAGTCCGGACGCTGGCGCCTGAAAACGATCCGCTGAAGGTCGGCATGGGCTGGACCGTTCCCGATCTGGGCAAGCCTCAGATCATGGTGGAGAGCACCTACGGCGACAGCCACCCCGGCAGCGCCCACTTAAACCGGTTTGTGGAACAGGCGGTTCAGGCAGTCAACGAACACGGCGGAAAGGCCGCCCGCTACTATGCCACCGATATGTGCGACGGCATCGCCCAGGGCCACGATGGGATCAACTACTCCCTGGCCCACCGGGACGCCATCGTCAACCTGGTGGAGGCCCAGGCCAACGCCAGCGTGTATGACGGCGGCGTGTTCATCGCCAGCTGTGACAAGTCCATGCCCGCCATGCTCATGAGCATCGGCCGCCTGAAGGACATGAGCGCCATCGTGGTCACGGGGGGCGTCATGGAGGCCCACACCCTGCCGGAAAAATACGTTGTCCAGGACCCCGCCTGCAAGATCAACGAACTGCTGACCCTGGAGCAGATCGGCAAGTTCGACGCCTGGGAGAAAACCGGCGTCATCCCCAACGACCAGCTGGACTACTACAAGCAGCACGCCTGCCCCAGCTGCGGTGCCTGCTCCTTCATGGGCACCGCCTCCACCATGCAGATCATGGCAGAAGCCCTGGGCCTGATGCTCCCCGGCACCGCTCTGATGCCCGCCACCGCCCCCGAGCTGAAGCAGGCGGCCTATGATGCCGGCGTTCAGCTGATGAAGCTGGTGGAGCAGGGCATCACCGCGAAGGACATCGTGACGAAGAAGAGCTTCGAGAACGCCATCATGGTCCACGCGGCCATCTCCGGCTCCACCAACGCCACCATGCACCTGCCCGCCATCGCTCACGAGTTCGGCATTGAGATCGACGCGGACACCTTTGACCGGATGCACAGGGGCGCCCATTACCTGCTGAACATCCGCCCCTCCGGCGACTGGCCCGCTCAGTATTTCTACTACGCGGGCGGCGTGCCCCGGGTCATGGAGGAGATCAAGTCCATGCTCCACCTGGACGTGCTGACCGTCACTGGAAAGACCCTGGGGGAGAACCTGGAGGAGTTAAAGCGCAGCGGCTTCTACGACCACTGTGACGAAATCCTGAAGCAGAAAACCGCAAACCTCAGCATCTCGGTGAGCCGCACCGATATCATCCACACCTTTGAAGATGCCAAGGGCACCGACGGCAGCATTGCCATCCTGAAGGGCAACCTGGCCCCCGAGGGCAGCGTCATCAAGCACACCGCCTGCCCCAGGAATATGTTCCGGGCTACCCTCCGGGCCAAGCCCTATGACAGTGAGGAGGAATGTATCGCCGCAGTGCTTCACGGGGAGGTTCAGCCCGGCGACGCCATCTTCATCCGCTACGAAGGCCCCCGGGGCAGCGGAATGCCGGAGATGTTCTATACCGGCGAAGCCATCTGCGCCGACCAGAAGCTGGCCTCCAGCGTGGCGCTGATCACCGACGGACGGTTTTCCGGTGCCAGCCGGGGCCCGGTCATCGGTCATGTCAGCCCGGAGGCTGCTGCCGGCGGCCCCATCGCCCTGGTAGAGGAGGGCGACCTGATCCGCATCGATGTGGAAGCGCGGGAGCTTGCCATCGTGGGCGTTCAGGGTGAAGAAAAGTCCCTGGAGGAGATGGACACCATCCTCGCCGCCCGCCGGGCCAAATGGCAGCCCAAAGCGCCGAAATACACCAGTGGCCTTCTCAAGCTCTACTCCCAGCACGCCGTCAGCCCCATGAAGGGCGCGTATATGGAATAACATCAAACGCTTATCGGATGAACGCAGCCGTATGGTAAATTGGTGTTTGAAAGGGTGCACTTAAAAAACGCTGTCATTGCGAGCCAGTCCGCAGACTGGCGTGGCAATCCCCCGGTTGCATAGTACCAGGTGGCGATTACCGCCAAGAACCGCAATAATCCCCATTTTTTTCGGGTGCTTATCGGCACATTTCCCCTCTAACCGGGGGATTGCCACACCAGTGTGCGCACTGGTTCGCAATGACAGGTAATTTGCAGCGCACCCTTGCAAACAACAATTTGTCGCTTCACCGCGCAAAGTCCCACATTAATACAAAGAAGAAACGAAAAGGAGATCAATTATGGAAGCTGTTGTCGCGCTGGACCCCACCCGGCTTGTAATTGCCGCCGTGGCCGGTCTGATTCTGCTCCTGGTCCTCATCATCAGGTTCAAGGTACAGACTATGGTCTCCATTCTGGTGGGCGCCATCACCATCGGTCTGGTGGCCGGTATGCCCCTTTCCGCCATTATCGACTCGGTGAATCAGGGTATCGGGAATACCCTGAAGGGCATCGCCCTGCTGGTGGGCCTTGGCTCCATGTTCGGCGCCATTCTGGAAATCTCCGGCGGCGCCCAGTCCCTGGCCGTCACCATGGTGCGGAAATTCGGCGACGAAAAAGCCGCCTGGGCCCTGGGCCTGACGGGCCTCGTCATCGCCATGCCCGTTTTCTTCGACGCGGGCCTCATCATTCTGATTCCCCTGGCCTTCTCCCTGGCCAAGCGCACCAACCGTTCCACGCTGTACTACGCCATCCCGCTGCTGGCCGGTCTGGCCGTGGGCCACGCCTTTATCCCGCCCACGCCGGGTCCCGTACTGGTGGCCACCATGCTGGGGGTTGACCTGGGCTGGGTCATTCTGGTGGGCATCGTCTGCGGCAGCTTTGCCATGGTGGTGGCCGGCCCCATCTGGGGCAAATACTGCGGCAAGAAGTACATGGTTCCCGTACCGGACCACGTTGCCCAGCAGGAGGACATTGACGAAAGCAAGCTGCCCCGCTTCCGGACCATTATCGGCATCATCCTGATTCCTCTGGTGCTTATCATTGCCAATTCCGTGGCCAAGGTGATCCCCGCCCTGTCCGCCATTCAGCCGGTGCTGGCCTTCCTGGGTGAGCCCTTCGTGGCGCTGACCATCGCCGTGATTGCCGCCATGTTCCTGCTGGGCTTCAAGCACGGCTACAGCAAAGAGGAGCTGGAGAAGATCATGACCAAATCCCTGGAGCCCACCGGCATGATCCTGCTGGTGACTGCCTGCGGCGGCGTGCTGCGCTATATGCTGCAGAACTCCGGCCTGGGCGATGTGATCGGCAATGCCGTGGCTTCCGCCAGCCTGCCCCTGGTGCTGGTGGCCTTCATCGTGGCTGCCCTGGTGCGCATCTCCGTAGGCTCTACCACCGTGGCCATGACCATGGCCGCAGGCATCATCGCCGCCATGCCCGGAATCGGGGAGCTGTCTCCCCTGTACCTGGCCTGCGTCACCGCGGCCATCGCGGGCGGCTCCACGGTCTGCTCCCACTTCAACGACTCCGGCTTCTGGCTGGTCAAGAGCCTGGTGGGTATGGACGAAAAGACCGCCCTCAAGACCTGGACCATTATGGAAACCCTGGTGGGCGGCGTGGGCTTCCTGGTTGCCCTGGTGATCTCCTTCTTCGCCTGACATCAAAAGGCCTGCCTCTTTTGCGAGGCAGGCCTTTTGTTTGTACGCAGCGAAATAACACGGCGGCAAATTGGTGTACTGGCGCGGCAGCGCCCTTGGCTTCCCCCGGGGGGAAGCTGTCGCCCGAATCGGCTCTTCGGAACCGATTCGGGTGACTGATGAGGAACGGCGAAATCCACAAATTTTCAGTGCAGTGCGTAAAAAAGCACCGCATTGGGACACGCTTTGTTCTTTCGGGTTGCATATATTAACGCAGATGTCGCCGTTCCTCATCCACCGCTTCGTGGTCCCCCTTCCCCCCGGGGGAAGGTATTTTCGAGAGCCTTTAGACTTACAAACACCAATTCGTCGAACCGCTGCCAAATGGCTTTTTTATGCAACGGATACAGTTATCCCCGCACCTGGGCGAGATAGTCGTCGTCCCGCTGCTGTTTCTGCTGGGCAAGCCAGGACTGGACCCGCTCCATACCCGGGCCTACGATGTCCATGGTTCGTGTGTAGGAGTCTACGCAGTTTTGGTACAGGGAGTCTGTCAGGTTGAACGCCTCCTTCCATTCATCCCGCCTGGCGTCCTCCAGGGGCAGGATGTTGTATTCCAGCTTGCCGTTGACGCTGCTCAGGTTCACCCAGGTGGGCAGCACCTCTGCCGAGGCCAGGTACACGGTGCCGTCGGAATACTTCTCAAAGGTCACGGCGAAGAGCACGCCGTCCTCGGTGTGGCCGGTTTTCAGCCGCATTTCGGAAATCCGCTGGTTGGACACGGCGTTGCCCAGGGAGTAGATGCACACGGTTTTGTGCTCCGGGTCCGTGGCGGAGGTCAGCAGATCCACCGGCTGCACCACATGGGGGTGGCCGCCCACGATCACGTCCACACCCAGGTCGCACATCTTCTGGGCGATGGTATCCTGGTAGTTGTTCTCCACGATCTCATACTCCGTGCCCCAGTGGATGAAGAGCATGGTGGCCTCGGCGCCGTCGGCCTCCATCATCTCCAGAATATCCGTCATTTCGGTGTAGAAGGCGTCGAGATTGGTGTAGTTAAAATAGTTTATCAGGGCGGGATTTTCCACCGGGGAGTTGCCGTTGAGGCTGGGCTTGCCGCCGGACATACTGGTGGTGTAGGTGTAGGAAACCATGCCCACCTTAATGCCGCCCAAGTCCACCACGGCATAGCGGGGCTCCTCCTCCGTCAGCCGGGAGCCCAGCACCATGAGCCCCTTCTCCCGAGACACCTCAATGGTGCGCTTGAAGCCATCCATCAGGGTATCGTAGCAGTGGTTGTTGGAGGTCAGCAGCATATCGTAGCCCGCGTCCACGATGGAATCGCCGAAGGCATCGGGCACATTGAACAGCGGCCAGCCCTGGTAGGGCTTGGAATCCCCGCCGAAGGTGGTCTCCAGATTGGCCAGGGCAAAGTCGTAGCTGGAAACGTACTCCTTCACATAGCGGAACACGGACTCAAAGTCGTAGCTGCCATCGGTTTGGGCGCCGGAACGGATAACACCGCCGTGCATCAGCAGATCGCCCTGGGTGGCGATGGAAGCGGTGGCTACCACGTGCTCCGGCTCCGGCAGGGTGGTTTCCGGGGGGGCGGTGGTTTCCTCGGGTTCGGATTCCCGGTTCCCGGTGGGAAGCCGGATTTCCTCTGTGGGGCGGCTCTCCACCTCCAGCCCCGGCAAATCCAGGCACAGCTTTACCGTGTAGACCGTTCCGGCAATGAACACCGCCATCAGCAGGATCAGAATGATCTTCAAAACAATATGGTTGCTCTTCTTCGGTGGCATAGCATTTCCTCCTCTGCGCCATACGGAAAACGCGCAAAATTCATAAACAAGCGGTAAATGGTGTTCGGCGATTTCCGAACACGTTGCGTTGCTGCCGTAGGGGCGGATAATATCCGCCCGAAAACGTTCTTCCTTTTGAGCGTTTCCGATAAAACGCAGCATTTTCGTTGACGAAACGTGGCGGGCGGATAATATCCGTCCCTACGGTAACATCTTGACAAGCACCAATTTGTCGTCCTTTTGAATCGTCCCGAAGGGACACGGCTGTCCGCTTCGATTATCCTCCCAGGCAGCTCCGGCAGGGGGTGTACCCGGCCTCGATGGCCTCCCGGTAGCTGTCAAAGCTCACCCGGTTGCGCTCCGAGGGCAGACCGGAGCAGTCCCCGGCATGGAAAACGCGGGAATTCTTGTTGCCGATGAACTCCCCGGCGTACTCCGCGTTCTCCGGGGCGGCATTCTGGTTGTCCCAGGTGAAGGTGATTTCGGCGCCGTCGCTTCGGGCCACCACCGTTCCCAGGTAATCCGTGCGGAAGATCGTCACCCCCGCGTGGAACAGCCGGGACAGGGGCTCCTCATGGGGATGGCCGTAGGTGTTGCCCGTGCCCACGCTGATGACACCGTACTCCGGCTCCACCTCATAGAGGAAGCGGTAGCCCGAGGAGGTGTTGCTGCCGTGATGCCCAACCTTCAGCACATCGGCTTTCACGTTGGCACCGGCATCCAGCAGATCATTCTCCGCCTCCTGCTCCATATCCCCGGTGAAGAGGAAGGAAGTTTCCCCATAGTCCACCCTTGTGACGATGGAGGTGTTGTTGGTGTCCGGGTAGTCCTTCACCGGCCCCAGGATGGTGACCCGGGCGTCCCCCAGGTCAAACCCGTCCCCCGGCACCGGCAGGGTCACGGTCAGCCGCTGCTGGTCGACATAACGCATAAAGTCGTCGAAGCACTTGGACGCGTAGGTGGTGGTGGGGCTGTAGACCGCCCGGGTGGGGTACACCGCCAGCACGGCGGGAAGCCCTCCCACATGGTCCTCGTGGGCGTGGGTGCAGATCACCGCTTCCAGCTCGGAAACCCCCTGCTGCTCCAGGTAGGATACCACCAGCTGCCCATCGTCCACATTGCCCCCGTCAATCAGCATGAATTCCCCGCCGCAGGCAAGAAGGGCGCAGTCCGCCTGGCCCACGTCGATGTAGTGGACGGAAAGCCCCTCCCCGGTGCTCCGGGCAGGCTCCTCCACCAGGGGCAGGAAATCTCCGCCCAGCAGCAGCCCCGCCAGGGCCGCCAGCAGCGCCGCCGCCGAGGACAGCCAGGCAGCAATTTTTTTCTTTTTGCTCGTCATAATTTACCTCGTCAGCATATCCCGTCAGAGGGGCAAATTGGGAGTTTGTAGGGATGACGGAAAGCAATGCCTTCCCCCGGGGGAAGGTGCCCCGCATGGGCGGATGAGGAATGGCGAAACCTGAAATTTTCCGCAACGGTTGGAATTACGGTACTACGTCTGGACGAATTCCGAGAAACAGGGACGATTCGGTAATCTACAGCGGTCGCCGTTCCTCATCCACCGCTTCGCGGTCCCCCTTCCCCCCGGGGGAAGGTATTATTCCACCAACATCCCTACAAACACCAATTTACGCATCCAGATTTCGGTTATTTTTGGGTTTTCTCTGCTGCTTCAGCCACACGTTCATCACCAGGCTGTGGGGCAGCAGCTTCACCAGCCGCACCTGGGTGCGCACCGGGAAACCGTGGACGGAGTAGTCCTTTTTGCTCCGGTACAGGTCCCTCAGACCGGTTTTCACCACGTCCTTCGCCTCGTACAGCCGGTCAAAATACTGCACCTTGCTTCCGTTGGTGGCAAAGGCGTGGCGGAAGAACTCGGTTTTCACCCATCCCGGATTCATGGCCATGCAGCGGATGCCCTGCTCCTTAAGCTCCCGGTTCATGGCCCGGCTGTAGCTCAGGACAAAGGCCTTGGTGGCGCCGTAGGTGGTGATGTAGGGCACGGGCTGGAAGGCGGACAGGCTGTCCAGCTGGAGAATGTGGCCCCCCTTTCCCATATAGGGAAGCACCAGCCGGGTCATCCGCAGCAGGGCCTTGCAGTTCAGGTCGATCATCCGGCACTCCTCCTCCACGGGAATGTCGCCGTAGAAGCCGAACTTGCCGAAGCCCGCCGCATTGACCAGAAGCTCCACGTTGGGCTTTTCCGCGGCCAACAGCCCTTCCAGCTCCCGGAAGCTCTCCTCCCGACAAAGGTCCAGGGCGATGGGCCGCACCGGAAGGGCGCATTCGCCCTTCAGCTTTTCCAGCTCCTGGCCCCGCCGGGCAATGGCCCAGATTTCATCGGGCCTTACATACTCCGACAGCTGCAATACAAATTCCCGTCCCATCCCGGAGCTTGCCCCGGTGACAATGGCGATGTTCATAACGAGACCTCCTGTTTGGAAGAGTAAAGAAGTGTATAGGAAACGAATTGACAATTGACAATTAAGGTATCCCTTCGGGACGAATATAAAATATAAAAGACGATAAGTGTTGTTTGACGCGCCGAAAAACGCTGTCATTACGAGGAACGCAGCGACGTGGCAATCCCTTAGGTTTTCCGAGAAGTGCGAAAAACAGACAAACGCCCTAACGAACCATCCTGAATTGTTGGGGGATTGCCACGACCAGTGTGCGCACTGGTCTCGCAATGACAGTTCTAACGAACGTTCAACCACCAAATTGCCGGAATGCCGCGCTTACCTGGCTGTCATTTTCAATCATCCCCGAAGGGGATTCCATAATTGTCAATTGTCAATTTGTAAGCGAAAGCACCGTTTTCCCCGCTTCCCGCAGCAGGGCTTCCCGGTCATTGGGGACCCGCTCCTCCAGCACCGCGTCCAGCAGGGCGTTCAGGGTCTTTCCGATGTCCGGGCCACGGAGTCCCAGGGCCATCATATCCTTTCCGTTCACGGCCAGGTCCTGAAGCCGGAGGCAGGCGTTTTCCGCACGGATTTCCCCCAGAAGGGCACGAATCCGGCGGAACTGGTCGAAATCCTGCTCCTCCCCGGTGCCCTTACTGCCCATATCCGCCTCCTGCAGCTGCAGCAGCTGCTCCACCGTCTCCCAGCCCAGGATTCTCACCCGGCGTTTCAGCAAGCGCTTGTCCTCCTCCAGGCGGGTCATGTGATGGCGGATCAGCACCGCCGCCCCCTCCCGCAGAGCGGTGGGAGCTTTCAGGCGGTGGAGAATCCCATCCGCAGCCTCCGCGCTCGCCTGCGCGTGGCCGTAGAAGTGGCCCCGGCCGGTTTCGTCCAGGGTGAAGGTGGTTATCTTCCCCACATCGTGGAGCAGCGCCGCCCAGCGCAGCGTCAAATCTCCCGGCACGGCCCCCACAACATGGGCAGTGTGGGTGTACAGGTCATAGGCATGGTGGGGGGAATGCTGGTCAAAGCCCACCATGGGCTTCATCTCCGGGATGACCTCCGTGATCACCGGGGCAAACCGGATCAGCTCCGGCCCGGTGATCCCCGGCAGCAGCGCGCAGAGCTCGGCGAATACCCGCTCCCGGGAAAGCCCCTCCATCAGCGGGGCAAGGGTCTCCATGGCCACCAGGGTATTCTCTTCCACGGTCAGGTTAAACCGAACCGCGAACCGGACCCCCCGGAGAATCCGCAGGGCATCCTCCCGGAACCGTTGTTCCGGGTCCCCCACCGCCCGGAGGATGCCTGTCTCCAGGTCCTCCCGGCCGCCGAAGGGGTCCTGAAGCCCCTCCCGGGGGTTCCAGGCCATGGCGTTGATGGTAAAGTCCCGCCGCAGCAAATCCTCCCGCAGCTCCGGAACAAATTTTACCCACTGGGGGTGCCGTCCGTCCCGGTAGTCTCCCTCGGTGCGCAGCGTGGTAATCTCCACCACGCCCTCCGGGGTGACCACCCCCACGGTTCCGTGCTTCACACCGGCAAGCACCAGCTCCCGATCCGGAAAAGCCGCCTGAATCTGCTCCGGCAGGGCATCGGTACACAGGTCAAAATCGTGGGGCGTTTTCCCCAGGCAGGCGTCCCGGACGCAGCCCCCCACAGCCCAGGCCCGGAACCCGGCCTTTTCCAGCCGCTCCAGGCAGCCCAGGACATATTCCGGCAGAGCCATGGTCATAGCGGTTCTCCCGGGGCGTCGGCGTTTGTCAGCATCCACAGCCCGCAGCCCAGGTACATGGGTACAAACTGGGTTTTCGCCAGGGCGGCCATGCAGACAAAGCCTCCGATCAGCCCCACCACCCGGCGGCTCCGGAATTTCTCCGGCACGCAGCGCAGGTAGGCAAAGGCCATCATCGCCAGAGCCCCCAGCAGGGGGAACAGGTAGTCCTGCAGCTGGGGATGGGAGACCCAGCTGCGGTAGCAGCACACCACATTCATGGCAAAGAACAGGCAGGCCAGCCCATAGCAGAGCATAGGGGGCCTTCCTCCCCGCAGGCGGGAGACGGCCGCCCACCCAAGGCCCACGCAGGCCACCGCGGACAGGGCCAGGCGGATGACCTCCAGCGCAGAGACAAGGGAGTGGATGCTTTCCGGCAGGGTAAGCAGAATGCTTACCGTGGCCAGCAGCTCCCCCAGAGCCTCCGCCGCGGGGTACCGTTTCTCCCGGGGGCCGCCGCCGGAGAGCACAGCCAGCAAAGCGGCAGCGCCGGTCAGAATCCAGGCCCCCAGTTCCAGAGGATGCCCGGGAGTCAGCAGCCCCTTATCATCCACGCAGAGCCGGTACAGCGCCAGCCGGAGCCCCAGGGCCCCCAGCCCCAACAGCAGCACCAGGCCGGGCAGTACGGCGGGATTTTTTCGCAGTTTCATGGTAAAGCCTCCCAGGTAGTCAGATGCACAGGGAAAAAGAGAGTGGGAAATTGGTGTTTGTCGCTGTGGGTCAAAGTTTTCTGTCATTGCGAGACCAGTGCGCACACTGGTCGTGGCAATCCCCCGGATAGAGGGGAAGTGTACCGAAAAGTACCCAGCAGACTGTAGGTCGCTACGATTTTTGGTGGTAATCGTTACCTGGTTCCTTTCAACCGGGGGATTGCCACACCAGTGTGCGCACTGGTTCGCAATGACAGCAAAGAACGTACAAGCACCAATTTATCGCTCAGTTTTCGGAATACCTTAGTTGTCAATAATTACTTCACGCCGGCAGCAGCTTCCTCTTCCAGAACCCGGTAGGCAACCTTTCCCACCAGGGTCTTGGGCAGCTCCTTGCGGAACTCCAGCTCCCGGGGCATGGCGTATTTCGCGATCCGGCCGGAGCAGTAGTCCAGCAGCTCCTTCTTAAGCTCCTCGGTGGGCTCCACGCCGGGCATGGGCACCACATAGGCCCTGACCCGCTGGCCCCGGTAGTCGTCCTTCACACCGATGACGCAGCTGAGCAGCACCTTCTCGTGGCTGTCGATGATGTTCTCCAGCTGGGAGGGGTAGACGTTGTAGCCGGAGGAGACGATCATCCGCTTGATCCGCTGGCGGAAGTAGACGAAGCCGTCCTGGTCCATGTGGCCCAGGTCTCCGGTGTGGAGCCAGATGCGCCCGTCGTAGTGGCGGCGCAGGGTGGCGGCGGTCTCCTCGGGATTGTCCATGTAGCCCATCATCACCGTGGGGCCGGAGACGCAGATCTCGCCCTCGGTGTTGGCGGGGACCTCCTGGGTGGTGCCGGGGGTGACGATTTTATAGAAGGTGTCCGGGAAGGGCACGCCGATGGACCCGGACCGGGCATAATCCTTGGGGGTCAGGCAGGAGGCGGTGACGCACTCGGTGGTGCCGTAGCCCTCCCGAATCTGCTGGTCGCAGTTGTGGGCCCGGAGGAAGGCGTCCACCTTCTTCTTTAATTCGGGGCTCAGGCTGTCGCCGCCGGAGAAAATGCCCTTCAGGAAGCTCAGGTCCACGCCCTCCAGCTTGGGGGCCCGGAGCAGGGCCTCGAACAGGGTGGGCACGCCGGGGATCAGGTTGGGCTTCTGCTTCACCAGCACGTCGGCGTAGGTTTTCACACTGAACTGGGGCACCAGGATGCAGGTGGCGCCGCCGATCAGGGCGGTGTGGATGCCGATGCCCAGACCGAAGCCGTGGAACACGGGCATGACGGAGAGCATCTTCATATCGGAAATCTTGTCGTAGCCGGAGGCCGCGATGGTCTGCAGGCCCAGGGCGTTGAAATTCAGGTTGCTGAGCATGATGCCCTTGGTGGTGCCGGTGGTGCCGCCGGAATAGAGGATGGCGCCGCAGGCGTCATAGGCACCGTCGTCCTGGGGCAGGGTCTCCCCTTTTCCCGCCGCCACCATGTCGTACCAGTAAGTATAGCCGGTTTTGGGCAGTTTCTTCACCGCCCGGGCATTTTTCGTCAGGGGATACAGGGCGCTTAAGGGGAAGGGCAGCTCCTCCTGAATCCGGGCAATGAGGATTTCCGTGGGATTCTCCAGCTCGGGCAGGATGCTCTCCACCTTCTCATAGAACTGGTCCAGGGTTAAGATGGCCTTGGACTTGGAAAAATTCAGGTAGAAGGCGATCTCCTTGGCGGCGGACAGGGGGTGGATCATGTTGGGGATGGCCCCGATCCGGTTCAGGGCGTAGAAGCAGTCCAGCGCCTGGGGGGTGTTGGCCATGCAGATGGTCACCCGGTCGCCCTTGCCGACGCCCATGTGGACGAGGCCCCGGGCGGCGGCATCGATCCGCTTCATGAAGACCTTATAGGTGGTTTCCTTGCCCATGAATACATAGGCCACATTATCCGGATATCTTTTGGCAGCCAGGGCCACCATTTGGTACATGGTTTTGTGGGGGTAGTCCAGAGAAGCGGGGGTATTCCCGTAATACGCCAGCCAGGGCGCGGAGGCACTCAGTCCCATTGTTTCTCATCCATCCTTGTATGTAAGAATCGCCGGCCCGGCACAGTGGGCCATACATCAGTGTATTATAGCAGTTTTTTCTCCGGATTTCCACCCCTAAGTGAAAAAACCTTCCCCTTCCTCAAAAATCCCCCTTGTTTCAGACCGGACAAGCGAGTATAATGGTCGAAACAAACCATCTTCTTCCCGAAGGAGCGGCAAATTGTTGTTTGCCGATTTGTTATCGTAGGGGCGGATATTATCCGCCCGTAGCCTTTTATCTACAAAAGCACTCCGTTCTAACGGAAATGCTCAAAATGCGGAACGTTTCGGGCGGCTAATAGCCGCCCCTACGGTAGCAATGTGATGTGTTTGAAATCTTCAAACAACAATTTTCCCGCTTTCACGCATTCCTATCATTTTCACACTTGGAGGAATCCCTATGCTGCTTTTTGGAATCACCCTTGCGTCCGTGGTCCTGGCCGCGGTGCTGTTCTGCGTGACAGGCTTCACCTGGTGGGTGCTGCCGGTGGCCTTTGTGGGGGGCTTTCTTGGCTTTTTGGTGCTGGCCTTCCTGTTTTTGTGGGCGGTCTGCGCCCTGGTGGACTTTGACAAGCCCCAGCTCCACGACAGCAAATTCTACCGCACGGTGGCAAATCTCTATATTCAGGCCCTGCCGAAGCTGGCCCGGATACGCATCGAGAAGAAGGGCCTGGAGCAGCTTCCCCAGGAGGGCCGGTTCCTGCTGGTGTGCAACCACTTAAGCGACGCCGACCCGGTGCTGCTGCTGCAAAGCTTCCCCAAGGCGCAGCTGGCCTTCATCTCCAAGCGGGAGAACCAGTCCATGTTCATCGTGGGCAAAATCATGCACAAGATCATGTGCCAGATGATCAACCGGGAGAACGACCGGGAGGCCCTGAAAACCATCCTCAAGTGCATCCAGCTGATTAAAGACGATGAGGTCAGCGTGGCCGTGTTCCCCGAGGGCTATACCAGCCGGGACGGCCGTCTCCAACATTTCCGGGCGGGTGCCTTCAAAATCGCCATGAAAACCGAAGTGCCCATCGTGGTGTGCGCCATCGCAGGCTCCCAGCACATTTTCCACAACATGGCGCACCTGCGGCCCTCCCAGGTCAAGCTCCACCTGGTGGGCGTCATCTCCCCCGAGGAGCAGAAGGGCCGCACCGCCGTGGAAATCTCCGAGCAGTGCTATCAGATGATGCTCCATGACCTGGGGCCGGAGTATGCGCCAATTGACAATTGACAATTGATCGTTTTCTGACGGCGCACAACATATCGGCAAATTGGTGTTTGTATCGTTCTTGCTGTCATTGCGAACCAGTGCGCACACTGGTGTGGCAATCCCCCGGTCCGAAGGAACCAAGTAACGATTACCACCAAAAACCGTACGACCCCCGTTTTTCCGGGTGCTTTTCGGCACATTTCTCCTCTAACCGGGGGATTGCCACGCCAGTGTGCGCACTGGCTCGCAATGACAGGAAACTTTAACACGCAGCAACAAACACCAATTTGCAGAGCAACCGAGTGATGCCGAATTGTAAATTGTCAATTGTCAATTCGTTCCCCCCTTGATTTCCCTACGAAACCCCTGTATAATAAGATGACTTTTGGAAAAACCCAATTTTTGGAGGATATACCATGAAAAACAGCGAGAAAACACTGGACATGATCGTGACCCTCTGCAAGAACCGGGGCTTCGTCTACGCGGGCTCCGAAATCTACGGAGGCCTTGCCAACTCCTGGGACTACGGCCCCCTGGGCGTGGAGTTCAAGAACAACGTGAAGAAGGCGTGGCTTAAGAAATTCGTGCAGGAGTCCGACTATAACGTGGGTCTGGACGCCGCCATCCTCATGAACCCCACCACCTGGGTCACCACCGGCCATGTGGGCTCCTTCTCCGACCCGTTGGTTGACTGCAAGGGCTGCGGCTCCCGCCAGCGGGCCGACCAGCTGATCAGCGCCGCTCCCTCGGGTAAGGACGTGAATGTGGACGCCATGACCCAGGACGAGATGGACGCTTTCATCGCCGCCCATGAGGATGTGGTCTGCCCCAACTGCGGCAAGCACCACTTCACCTCCATCCGCAAGTTCAACCTGATGTTCCGCACCCAGATCGGCGTCACCGAGGACTCCTCCTCCACCGTCTACCTGCGGCCGGAGACCGCCCAGGGCATTTTCGTGAACTTCGCCAACATCCAGCGCACCACCCGCAAGAAGCTGCCCTTCGGTGTCTGCCAGGTGGGCAAGGCCTTCCGCAACGAGATCACCCCCGGCAACTTCACCTTCCGCACCCGGGAATTCGAGCAGATGGAGTGCGAGTTCTTCTGCCAGCCCGGCACGGACCTGGAGTGGTTCGCCTACTGGAAGGACTTCTGCAAGAACTGGCTGGTGAGCCTCGGCATCAAGGAAGACTCCCTGCGGCTGCGGGATCATGACCCCGCCGAGCTGGCCTTCTACTCCCGGGCCACCACGGACATCGAGTACCAGTTCCCCTTCGGCTCCGGCTGGGGCGAGCTGTGGGGCATCGCCGACCGGACCAACTACGACCTGGGCCGCCACCAGGAGGCCTCCGGCAAGTCTCTTGAGTATTACGACCAGGAGAAGAACGAGCACTATATTCCCTACGTCATCGAGCCCTCCCTGGGCTGCGACCGGGTGGCCCTGGCCTTCCTGTGCGAGGCTTACGATGAAGAGGTTGTGGGCCAGGACAAGAAGGGTAACCCCGACATCCGCACCGTGCTGCGGCTGCACCCGGCCCTGGCTCCCTTCAAGGCCGCCGTGCTGCCCCTTTCCAAGAAGCTCTCCCCCAAGGCCGAGGAAATCTACCGGGAGCTGCGGAAGGATTTCATGGTGGACTTCGACGACGCCGGCTCCATCGGCAAGCGCTACCGCCGGGAGGACGAGATCGGCACGCCTCTTTGCATCACCGTGGACTTCCAGACCGTGGGCGACGAGAACTCCCCCGCGGACAACTGCGTCACCGTCCGTGACCGGGACACCATGGAGCAGGTCCGCATCCCCATTTCTGAGCTGAAGAGCTACATCGCCAAAAAGTGCGAATTCTAAGAAACACCCCTGGGCTCCAAAGCCCAGGGGTAATTTTGTGTCAAAGGCAGCGATCAATTGTTATTTGGCGGGCAGATGTGCTGCGCACCCCTTGGCTTCCCCCGGGGGGAAGCTGTCGCCCGAATCGGCTCTTCGGAACCGATTCGGGTGACTGAAGAGGAACGGCGAAATCAAAATACTACCAGTGCAGTGAGTAAAAACGCACTATATTCGCCCAATCTACCATTTTTAGGTGCATTCCTAATCGCAGATATCGCCATTCCTCTTCCGCCCCAGTGTGCGCACTGGGGCACCTTCCCCCCGGGGGAAGGCAAGGGCGCTCCCGCGCCAGTGCGCCAAACACCAATTTGTGAATGAGAAACACATTCCTCAAAAAACGCCCCCGGGACAGGAAGCCCAGGGGGAACCTTACTCCTTATTCAACAGCTCCGGCCGCTTCTCCTGAAGCCAATCCCGGATAATCTCCTCCGAAAGCTGAGATAGCGTCCACTTCTTCTCATTGGCAATCCGAACCAGCGCATCCTTCAAATCAGGGTCTGTCCGGTAGGTAATGGACTCCGTCTTTTTCAATGTAATCACCTCTGTATACATGGTATACCTTTTCCATTGACAAAACCAGAAATACAATGTATTCTTTGTATACCTATTCTATGGGCATGAGGTGAATCGATACAGGATTTTAAGTCAGTTTATGAAACCATGATTGGTATGTACCGCCCAGAGTATGCTCCGGCACAAATTGAGAACGCCTTTTATCCCGGAGGTGTCTGTATGGAGGAATACGGGAATATGCGGGATGCCTACGAACGAATCTGTGACCGGCTCGGCTGCGAGAGCGGTGAGGACCCGGATTTAGATGCGATGGTGGATGCCCTGGAGGCCATTCAAGAAGAATTATGCCGCAGAATGTATATTTACTGCAACACCGCCCGTACCCCATAAGGGGGGGCGGGCGGTGTATCGAATGGATAGAGTTACTCAATCTCCACCATTTCTTCCTTCAGCTCACTCTTGGGCACCAGGAAGCGGCGGATGGCAAACAGGCCCGCGATGCAGGCGATGCAGGCCACGTTGCTCCAGGGGTCGTCATGGCTGAGGATCACATGGCGGGTGATGGCCACGGTGAGTACCTCCAGGATGTTAGCCGGGGTGGTGTCGATGAGCATCCGCACAAATTCCAGCCCCACCACGATGGTCAGCAGATTGTGCAGCATATGCCCCGCGTCCGTAAGATACTCCGGGTTCACCACCGCCTCGTATACTTCAGCGACCAGACAGGATATCAACCCCAGAATGGTCAGCACCGCGATGAAACGCTCAATCACATGGAGCACCCGGCGGAAGAAATGGTCCGTCCACCGGTCCCGGTGAATGGCATTCTTCATCTTCTGCTCCAGCCTGGGGTCGGTTTCAACCTTCGGATAATCGCTCATGGAAGTCCCTCCTATGTAATGTTCTGCCCGGCAATTGTTGTTTGGCGGGCTGGGCCCGCGGCCAATGCGTTACGGACCCTGGCGATCATCGTACATCCTTTGGGCCCCTCGACCGGTACTGCTCAGGTAAATTGTTGGGCACCTCTAAAAACTACCCTTTTGGGTTTTGGGCGGATCTTTTGTCCCAACAATGCGTTTTGAAAAGTCCGCAATACACAAAGTATTCCGGACTTTCCAAAACTTTTGCTGGAACAAAATCTCTCGCCCAAAACACCAAAAAGTGGTTTTTAGAGGTCGCCTGTTGTTTACCGCACTCAAAAAGAACTGTCATTGCGAACCAGCGCGCACGCTGGTGTGGCAATCCCCCAACAATTCAGGACGGTTCGTTAGGGCGTTTGTCCGTTTTTCGTACATTTCCCCTCTATCCGGGGGATTGCCACACCAGTCTGCGGACTGGTTCGCAATGACAGCTTTATTTTTCAAACAACAATTTGTCCTCCTGCCGGGCAATGATGATACTGCTATTCTACAGGAAATCCTCCGAAAAGGGAAGGGCTTTGTCAGCTTTTTCCCAGATTCTTCCGCATTTCCGCCTCCGCGGCCTCCACTTCCTCTTTTAACTCCCGGGCGGACATGCGCAGCACGCCGGAGCGGAAGGAGCTGAGCTGGACCAGGCTGTCGGAGGAGGCCACATACACGGCGTAGCTGGTGCCGATCCGTGCCGCCAGTTCCTCGATGTACCGGTCGGCAGTCTCCCCCTCCCGGGTGTAGACGATCTGCAGGCCCTGGAGCCGCTCCTTCTCCCCTGGGTTTCCGGGCCTCGCGTAGCCGTCGAACACCACCACCATCCGGCAGCCCCGCAGGGAGGCGTAGTTCGCCAGATGGTCGCACAGTCTCCGCCGGGCCGCGTCCAGATCGGATTTCGCGGTTTCCGCCAGCTCCTCCCATGCGAAAATCACGTTGTACCCGTCCACAAGGATGTACTTTTCCCTGGGGGGCCGGATGGTCACCTCCGCCGTGGCGGGGATGTTCCGGGAGACAGCGCCGTACTGGGGCCGCCGGATGGGGCCGAACTCCCGCTCCATGATCTTCTCCAACTCCCGGTCGTCGGCGGGGGTGAGATTGCGGGTGATGAGCTCCGGCTCCCGGCGTTCCTTTAACCCGCTTTCCAGGTGCATATATTCCGGCACCTTGTCCCATTTCACGTTGAACCCAGCCCCGTGGGCGCAGAAAACGGAATCCGGGGTGTTGGGGAGATCCGCCTCCGGGTCGTATCCGGCTTCGGCGATCACCGCTTCCGGATTGTGGCAGGGCTCGTAGCCCCGCAGCGTCAGCTGCAGCTGGCCCCGGCCCTGGGTGAAGGCCGCCAGGGTATCGGCGTAGTCCCGAATCTCCGACGCGGGCACCTTCCCCTTCAGCACCGAATCCCCGCCCACCGGCTCGGGAGCCTCGAATACCCCCGCCATGGCCCGGATGTCCGTGATCACCCGGCCGATCTGGGCCGTGGGGCAGCGGACAGCAAAATCGTACCAGGGCTCCAAGAGCTTGCATTTCGCCTGCATCAACCCCTGGCGCACCGCCCGGTAGGTGGCCTGGCGGAAGTCCCCGCCCTCGGTGTGCTTTAAGTGGGCCTTGCCCACCAGCAGCGTGATGCGCATATCCGTAATGGGCGCGCCGGTGAGGACACCCCGGTGGGTTTTCTCCGCCAGGTGGGTAAGGATCAGGTTCTGGTAGTTCCCGTCCAGAATGTCCAGGGAGCAGGCGGTGTCAAAGTGAAGTCCGCTGCCCGGTGCTCCCGGCTCCAGCAGCAGATGCACCTCGGCGTAGTGGCGCAGCGGCTCATAGTGTCCCACGCCCTCCACCGTGTTTTCGATGGTCTCCTTGTAGAATATCCGCCGGTCCTCCAGCTGTACGTCCAGGCCGAACCGCTCCTTCACCAGGCTCCGGAACACCTCCAGCTGCACCCGGCCCATGATCTGCACCTGAATGACGCTCCCCTGCATCAGAAGATGCAGCTGGGGGTCCTCTTCCTCCAGAAGCCGCAGCTTTCCAAAGGCAGCCACCGGGTCCACACCCCCGGGAAGCCGAACCCGGTAGGTCATTACCGGCTCCAGCAGGGGGCTTTCTCCGGCACGCTCCGCCCCCAGGGCCTGTCCGGCCCAGGTTTCCGTCAGTCCCGTTACCGCAGCAACCTCCCCGGGGGAAAGCGCCTCCGGCGCAGTGAATTTATCCCCGGAGTAGACCCGCAGCTGATTGATTTTCTCCTCCCGGCGCTCCCCTTTTCGGTTAACATAACTCAAAGTCTGCCGCACCCGGAGGGAGCCCCCCGTGACCTTCAGCCAGGTAAGCCGGTTTCCCGCCGGGTCCCGGGAGATTTTGAACACCCGGGCGGCGAATTCCGCCCCCCACGCCTGCCGGGGGGCCAGAGCGTCCAGCAGCGTGAGCAGCTCCTTCACCCCCTGAAGCCTCAGGGCGGAGCCAAACAGGCAGGGAAACAGCTTCCGATGCTCCACCAGTCCCCGCAGATTCCCCTCGGTCACGGTACCGGAGGCGAGATAGGTTTCCAGCAGCGCCTCGTCACACATGGCGGCGTTCTCCGCGATTTCCTCCGGTGCCGCGTTAAAATCCACGCAGGCCGGGCTGAGCCTGCCGCGCAGCTCCTCCAGCAACGCGGCCCGGTCCGTTCCGGGAAGATCCATTTTGTTGACGAACAGGATCACGGGCACATGATACCGCTCCAGAAGATGCCACAGCGTCAGGGTGTGGGCCTGGACGGAATCGGTGCCGCTGATGACCAGCACAGCGCAGTCCAGGATTCCCAGGGTGCGCTCCATCTCCGCGGAAAAGTCTGCGTGGCCCGGGGTGTCCACCAGAGTCAGTCTCCGGTGCTCCGTTTCCAGAATGGCCTGTTTGGAGAAAATAGTGATCCCCCGTTCCCGTTCCAGCGGCTCCGTGTCCAGAAAGGAATCCCCGTGATCCACCCGCCCCAGGCTCCTCCTGGCCCCGCTCTCATAGAGCATCGCTTCGGAAAGCGTAGTCTTCCCCGCATCCACATGGGCCAACACACCAATACCACAGGTTGTCTTTTTCGGCTGCTCAGGCATGATGTCAGCCCCCTTTCACAATCAATTTTTCGTATTATACCATGAAAGGGGGCTATAGTCGATAGATCGGCGCGGATTTTTCTTATATTTGTGGTATTGCCCGCCTATGGCGGATCGTTACCTTGGAAGGTTTGGGTAAATGTGAATATGCACTTCCCCCTCGGGTTCTCGATAAATTGTTGCCCTTCTCATAACCAGTTTCCATAGGCTATTCTTCTCCCCCACAGTAAGTGCGTCATAGCTATCCAGAATGTGCTGGATTGTCAGAATGAGAAGCTGCCGAAAGAAACGGTGATTTCATTTGAGGAGTAGCGCGAGAGAGTAGTGTCGCTTCGGCGGGACGGAGGATGATATCCCTTCGGAATCCCAGATGCGTTTTGAAATGAGTACCCACAAATGGAAAATGGTTTGTGGGTATTCATTCCAAAACGCAAAAATCCCCAGGGCATCATCCGATAAGGAGAAGCCTGGGGATTTTTTATACCGCACTCATAAAACGGCTGAGGTCATTCGTGTGTCATGCGGCCCAGCCGCCGTTCATCTGCAGACGATCTCCCTTAGTAGTTCTCCTTGCGAACCTCAAAGTAGGCCTGCGGATGCTTGCAGACGGGACACACGTCGGGAGCCTTGGTGCCAACCACCAGATGACCGCAGTTGCGGCACTCCCACATGGTGACGCCGCTCTTCTCAAAGACAGCCTTGGTCTGCACATTCTTCAGCAGTGCGCGGTAACGCTCTTCGTGAGCCTTCTCGATAGCAGCAACCCCACGGAACTGCTCGGCAAGATCGTGGAAGCCTTCCTCGTCAGCTTCCTTCGCCATTCGGTCATACATATCCGTCCACTCGGCATTCTCGCCCTCGGCAGCATGGAGCAGGTTCTCAGCGGTATCGCCCAACTCGCCCAGAGCCTTGAACCACAGCTTTGCGTGCTCTTTTTCGTTTTCCGCGGTCTGGAGGAACAGG
>SFHI01000097.1 GCA_004555705.1 Clostridiales bacterium
CGTCTGCTCCGCTGCTTCGTGCTGTTTGACTTGAAAATAGGCGAACTGAAGCATCAAGATATTGGGCAGATGCAGATGTATGTCAATTACTATGACCGCAAGGTAAAGCTGCCGGAAGAAAACCCTACAATCGGTATTGTACTGTGTAAGGATAAAAACAACGCCGTCGTGGAAATGACGCTGCCTGAGGATAATAGCCAGATTTTTGCAAGTAAATACGAGACGGTATTGCCAAGCAAAGCGGATCTGCGGAAACTTTTGAATGAGCAGAATATGGGATAGAAATGAGATTCTCCCAGATGCCTGCGAAGTCTTTTCTGGGTCTGCTCCTTCCTCGAAGAAAAATAAGCAGATATTCTGAGGGAGTTACAAGGAAACATAAACCGACCTCATGCAGCACGTTTTCTGTGCGCTGCACAAGGTCGGTTTTTTTCCTTGGACTTTCTCAGATTGTCCCGCTTTGCCTTTTTGGGGCCGCTAGAGGATAAGTGAATTACAACAGTGTCTTATTTACTTCGCGGGGGAAGCGGAGCGCAATGTTACGTCGTGGTAGCCGCCTTCGACGATGGAGACGGAGGAGACCAGGGTCAGCTTGGCGTCCCGCTGCAGGTCGGGGATGGTGGTGACGCCCACGTTGCACATGGTGGACTTGACCTTGTAGAGGGAGGCCTCCACATTGTCATGCAGGGGGCCGGCGTAGGTGACGTAGGAGTCCACGCCCTCCTCGAAGCTCAGCTTGCTGGCGCCGCCCAGGTCGTAGCGCTGCCAGTTCCGGGCCCGGTTGGAGCCCTCACCCCAGTACTCCTTCATATAGGCGCCGTTGACCATGACCTTGTTGGTGGGGGACTCATCGAACCGGGCAAAGTACCGGCCCAGCATCAGGAAATCCGCGCCCATGGCCAGCGCCAACGTCATGTGGTAATCGTGGACGATGCCGCCGTCGGAGCAGATGGGCACGTAAATGCCGGTCTCCCGGAAGTACTCGTCCCGGGCAGCCGCCACCTCGATCAAGGCCGTAGCCTGGCCCCGGCCGATGCCCTTGGTCTCCCGGGTGATGCAGATGGAGCCGCCGCCGATGCCCACCTTGACAAAGTCCGCGCCGGCCCGGGCCAGGAACAAAAAGCCGTCCCGATCCACCACGTTGCCCGCGCCGATCTTCACGCTGTCGCCGTAGGTTTCCCGCACCCAGGCGATGGTTTTGGACTGCCAGCAGGTGTAGCCCTCGGAGGAGTCGATGACCAGCACGTCGGCCCCGGCATTCAGCAGGGCGGGAATCCGCTGGGCGTAGTCCCGGGTGTTGATGCCCGCGCCCACGAGATACCGCTTCTTGTCGTCCAGCAGCTCCAGGGGGTTGGCCTTGTGGGAGGAATAGTCCTTGCGGAACACGAAATACAGGAGGTTGTCATCTCTGTCCACAATGGGCAGGGAGTTGAGCTTATGCTCCCAGATGATGTCGTTGGCTTCCTTCAGGGTGGTCTCGGCAGGAGCGGTGATGAGCTTGTCCCGGGGGGTCATGAAATCCTTCACCTTGTCGCTGGGGTCCATCCGGGAGATGCGGTAGTCCCGGCTGGTGACGATGCCCAGCAGCTTTCCGTTGGGGGTGCCGTCGGCGGTGATGGCCACGGTGGAGAAGCCGTTCCTGGCCTTCAGGGCCAGCACGTCGGCCAGGGTGTTCTCCGGGGTCAGGTTGGAGGCGGAGGTGACGAAGCCAGCCTTGTAGCCCTTGACCCGGGCCACCATGGCGGCCTGGTTCTCGATGGACTGGGAGCCGTAGATGAAGCTGATGCCGCCCTCCTTGGCCAGGGCGATGGGGGCACGTTCAGGGAGATGGCGGGCTCCTCAAAGCCCTTGCGGTACTTGACCAGGGGGGTTTTCAGGCTGACCCGGTCGGGAACGCAGTCCTCCGAGGTATAGCCCGGGATCAGAAGATACTCGCTGAAGGTATGGCTGGGCTCCGGATAGTAGTAGGCCATTGGTAGAATCCTCCTGTATATTTAGTAATTGACAATTAACAATTGACAATTGACAATTTGTTAATCCTTTCGTGGCGCAAACATAAAATCTCAAACGCGGATGCGGATATTTTGATAGGAAACGGTTCGATTTTCAGCACGATAATTGTCAATTGTCAATTATCAATTGTCAATTGATTTACAGCGTTTTGCCGTCGCCGCAGTCCAATAGCTCCGCGATTTCCTTGCCCTCCCGGGAGAGGTTCTTGAAGTTGCCCACCACCTGGCCCACCTGGCTCATGACGGCGAAGGAGTGGGGGAACTGCTTGATGATGGCGGCCAGGGCCGCGGCCTGGGTCTTGTTCACCACGCACACCAGCACGCTGGTCTCCTGGCCGGAGTACATCCCCTTGGCGGGGATCAGGGTGGCGCTGTGGTGGAATTTGCCGATGATCTCATTGGCCAGCTCCCGGGGCTGATCGGTGACGATCTCGAACCGGACAGCGCTGCGGCCGCTCTTCATCAGCCGCTCCCCCACGGTGGTGGTGGTGAAGCTGTAGAGAATGCACAGAATCACCGGCTCCATTTTGTAATCATAAACAAAGAAGCTGGCAATGGCGATGCAGGTGTTAATGGCAAAGGAGAGCCCAAAGAAGCTCTTGTCCGGACGGCTCTCGTGGATCAGGGCGGAGATAAAGTCCGTGCCTCCGCTGTTGGCGCTGGAGCGGACCAGGACGCTGTAGCCAAAGCCCATGATGATGCCCGCCACCAGCGGCCCCAGAATTTTGCTGGTGCCGGTGTCCGTGGAATAGGCGAAGGCGCTGAGGTCCACATGGTCAAAAACCAGCAGTCCCACGGAGAAGAACACCACATACACCATGCTCCGCAGGGCCAGGGGCTTGCTGACGGATTTGTAGACCCACAGAGCCAGGGGAATGTTGATGACCAGGCTCAGGTAGCCCACGCTGATGCCGGTGACATACTGCACCATGGTGCAGATGCCGTTGAGCCCCGAGGGGGCGAACTGGTTGGGGAACACGAACAGCTGGTAATTCAGGGCCTCCAGCAGGGCGATGGCGCAGATGACAAGATAGGTCAGACTCTTTTTCAGCAATGACATAACCCGGCTCCTCCAGACGCAATCCATTCCTGAAGAGATTTTTCTTAATTGCTGATTCTACCATAAATATTCCCCCCGGTCAAGGCCAAATTCCGCGGACAAATGACGGCGGGAAGCGGACAGGGGGGAACAGATAATAGATAATAGATAATAGATAATGGATAATAGTGAATAAGTAAGGTGTCCCTTCGGGACGATTAAAATAGAGAGGGCGGAAAATGGGTGTTTGGCGAACTAACGCTGTCATTGCGAGCCAGTGCGCACACTGGCTCGCAATCCCCCGGTCCGAAGGAACCAGGTAACGATTACCACAAAAACCGCAATGCCTTCGTCCTTCCGGTTGTTTATCTACACGCTTCCCTCTAACCGGTGGATTGCCACGCCACTGCGCCCGCTTATCGCGTCCAGAGCGCAACCGCCGAAGGTGGCTCTTAGCGCGGAGGAGTGTGCGCACTTACTTCGCAATCATCACGTGTGCACACACCACGATGAACGAAAAATGGCGGAAGGACCGGGGGATTGCCACACCAGTGTGCGCACTGGTTCGCAATGACAGCTTTTTTTCATGACAATGACAGTCCTGTGCGCCAAACAGCGCTTTGCCGGGAGGGCGGGGGAGGGGTCAGGGGTCCAGGGGGCGGGCGGAGTATTTGCTCGCGGATATCCAGACGCGGTCAAAGTGGGCCGCGTATTCCCGGAGGGTGGTATTGCCGAAGATTTCCCCGCCGGTTTCGTTCAGGTGGGTGACCAGGGCAGAGAACCTGGCCTGGGGCAGAAGCTGCCTGGTGGCCACCCGGTCGGCACGAATCCGGGAGAGCACCTCGCCGGCTTCAAAGGTGCCGTAGCGGAGGGTCTGCTGGTAGGGGTTGGGCATATTGGTCAGGTCCACAATCTCCGGGTTGATCCGGGACATGGGACACTCGGTGGGCAGCGGCCCCGCGCCGTGGCGGGTCAGGTAGCTGCGGGTCACATAGACCACCTCGGTATCCACCGGCCTCCCCAGCTGGGCGATGCGGGAAGCGCTGACGAAGGAGGTGGTGCGGCTGGGGGTCAGGTGGGGGCTGGCGGCCAGGTTGAATTCATCCAGCGCCAGGCCCTGCCCCGCCTCGAAGATCAGGGTCGAAAAGGGCGCGGCGGCGGTTTTCCAGTCCCGGAATACTTCCGTTTCGGCTTCCATGGCCCGCAGGTCCTCCCAGCTGTGGCGTATCAGGCCCTCGCTGCCCAGCAGCTCCTTCCAGTCCTCCGGCAGCGCCGTATGCTCCGCGGCCAGCCGCCGGGGGATGTACTCCCGGGCAATGCGCAGGCAGTAGCGGCGGAACTCCTCCGCTGTCAGCCGGGACAGGGCCCCAAAATCCAGGGCCCAGTCGGTCTGCTCGTACCGGCGGCGGGTTTCGTAGATGCCCAGCCCGCAGGAGCCGTGACGCTGATTCCCCCGGGCGTCCTCCAGAATCTGATTGACCATCATATCGTAAACGGTGGTGACCCGGCAGTTTTCCGAAACCAGCAGCCGGGGGCTTTTCTCCGGGAACTGCTCCCGGAGCTCCTGAAGCTCCTGGACGAAAACCATGGGGTTCACCATGAAATCCCTGTCCGCCAGGGACACCGCCCCCTCCAAAGCGGCGGAGCCGAAATGGCGGAAGACGTGCCGCCTGCCGTCGGGAAGGTCCACGGTGTGGCCCCGCTGGGCGCCTCCGTTGATCAGGATATTCAGGGTTGGGCCGCCGCACCTGCGGGCGGCCTCGGCCGCGGCCAGTCCCTTCCCCTCGTCGCCGTAGCTGCTTCCGATCACGATCACTGCCCGGCTAACCATGGCACAGCCTCCTTTACCAGCGGATTCGGTGTTCCCCTTTTTCCTCCCGGGGCTTCTCCGTGGGAACCTCCCAGCGGATTGCGGGGGAAGCCGCCTGGGAAGCGGCGTGTTTTTTCACGATGTCCACGATGGTATCCGCGATCTGCTCCACGGTGGCCCGGAACAGATGCCCCGCCGGCAAGCTGTCTGCCGAAGCTCTCCTCCACCGAGGGCCAGCGCCGGGCAGAGACGCCGTGATCCACATGGATGTGGAAGAGGTCAAAGACTTCGGATGCCTCCCGGAACAGCCCGGGGGTCTCCACGTCGGCCTGCAGCGCGTCTCCGGTGGCCTGCTCCAGGGGCTTCCGGGGAAGATACGGATTCATGGGCTCGTCCCCCATGGTGATGATCAGGGCCTTTCTGCCCCGCTTGAGGCAGTCCAGCCGGGTGTGGCGCAGACCCATATACCAGGCGGCGGTATAGGATTCATAGGGATTGCTGCCGCCGCCGTGCTCCATCCACACCCGGTCCAGCTGCTCGGCAATGCGGATGTCCGATTCAAACTGGGAAATCTGGATGGGGGCCTGGTCATAGGCCAGGTCTCCAATGCCCATGACCAGGAATTCCACATCCTGGACCTCCTTATACAGCTCCGTCATGACCTGGTTCAGCTTCTTGGCCACCTGGGCGGAGGCGTCGCCCATGCTTCCGGTCACATCCAGCGCCAGGATCACGGGCAGGGTGTTGGGGTGCTCCTGGGAGTCGCGGCACTCCCTGACCACGTTTTTGGGGTTCAGGGTGGGATGCAGCCCCCGCTGGGTGAACAGCTGCCGGTCGCTGTACCGGCTGTCCAGATCGCCCTCCGCGGTCAGACCCCGGCCCATGCCCCGGCTGTAGCTTTCAAAGGATGCTCTTGTCCATCTTCCGTAACCCATAAGTCAGGCCCCCTTTTCTTCTTCGGTATCCTCTGTGTCAAAAAGTCCCTCCAGGCTGCTTCCTTCCCCGAAGCCGCCCATGAACAGCAGGGGAAGCAGGTTCTGATTCCCGCCGTTCTGGCCCTTCAGCAGCGAGGAGAGCATCATGTACTTCATCATTTTTCCGGCGCTGCGCTTGCCCTTGGCGCCGTTCTTGCCGAACATGGATACGATGCAGCCGAACAGGTAGGTATTGCCCATAAAGCTGTGATACTCCGGCAGCAGGGTCTCCACGGTCATGTCCTCGTAGTTGATGACCGTGACGGTGTTCTCCTCCGCCTTGACCACGCAGCGGGGCCGGCCCCCGGCCAGGATGATGTCGCCGCTGCGCACCTTGTTCACAGGAACAACGAAGAAGAAATCCTCTCCGATATCCAGCACAAAGCTGTCGCAGTTTGTCAGCCGTCCGGTTTTCGGGTCGTAGGTGCGGTAGCCGGCTCCGGTCTTGACCGCGATGGAGCCGTCCATGGAGAGCCTGCAAAGCCCCGGGGCAATTCGTCCGCAGATTCCGTTAAGCATTCCTGTCATTTTCTGTTCCTCCTTTTCTCTGGCAGCTACCGGCTGCCGGTTCGAAAACAGATGGTGATTGCAGCCTTGCAATTGGCTGAGCGTGTCCGTTCGGCAGCCCGGAAAATCGGTGTTTGATAGGGAGCGTTGCAAATTATCTGTCATTGCGAACCAGCGCGCACGCTGGTGTGGCAATCCCCCGGTTGAATGGAACCGGGTATCGATTACCACCAAATACCGCAACGTCCCCGGTTTTTGGGTACTATTCGGTACATTTCCCCTCTGACCGGGGGATTGCCACGCCACTGCGCCCGCAGGCGCGTCCAGAGCGCAACCGCCGAAGGCGGCTCTTAGCGCGGAGGAGTGTGCGCACTGGCTCGCAATCAGGGTGGGGATTACCCGGTCCCGGTCGTATTTGTCCTCCACCTGGGCGTATTTCAGGATCACCCGCTGTCCGTCCACGCTGAGCTCCGCGTATTGGACAAAGCCCAGCACATTGCCGTTGATACGAAGCACGCTGTGCCGTCCCGCGAAGCGGTCGTAGAGCTGCCGGATTTCCTCATCGGCAATGGCGTGGCGTTTTGTAAACTCCCGGACGGAGGGAACGGTGCCGAACATCTCCGTATCCATCAGGGGGGAGAACTTCACGGCATCGCAGCAGCCGGAGAATTCGCGGACAAACCCCTCCAGCTCCTCCGGCGTGTCCAGGTTCCCCCGCCAGACGTTGGCATTCAGCCGCAGGGTCTTGCCCCGGGCCCGGAGCCGCTCCCGGATTTCCCGGATTTGCGCCCGGGTGGGGGTCTGCCGCCCAAAGGCAGCATCGTTCACCGCCTGGTCGTGGTGCATCCGGGACAGGTTCACCGCCGTGATAGGGGAGTCCAGGATGATTTCCAGGAATTCCGGCTCCGCCAGCCGGATGCCATTGGTGGTCAGGATCATCTGCTCCAGCGGATACCGCCGGGCGTATTCCGAAAGCCGCTCCAGCTTCTCCCGGAACTGGGGGTCCACGGTGGCCTCGCCCCCCAGCAGGATCAGGCTGCGGATGGGGAACAGCCGGAAGGCATCCTCCAGCGCTGCCTCCCAGCGCACCCTATCCGGAACCGCGTGGCCCTGGGTGCGGGCGATGCAGTAGGGGCAGCTGCAGTTGCAGGCCTCGGTGAAAATCACGTCCATAAACAGCTCGCTGGAGACCGCGTAGGGGCCGATCTGCCGCCAGACGGGGCGCTGGGTCATTTCCGTGGCCGTCATTCCGGGTCGCCCCTTCCCGCCAGCCATTCCTCCGCCAGGATTCCGTAGCCGTACTGATCGAAGTAGCCGCCGCCCTCCTCCGGCCGGGCCTTTCCCCGCCGGAGCATACAGCCCTCCCGGCGCAGGCCGCACCGCTCAAACACCCGCTGAATGCCGGTATTCTCCACATCGCACACCGCGTGAATCCGGTGCAGGCCCAGCCGGCGGAAGCCCAGCTCCAGGATTCCCTGCAGCCCCTCGGTGACGTAGCCCTGACCGCCGTATTCCCGGTTGACGATCACGCCCAGGATGGCGTCGTCCCTGCGCCAGTTCAGATGCAGGGAGATGCCGCCGATGACCCTGCCGTCAGCCTTGCGCTGGAGGGCCATGTTGTAGTGCATTCTGGGCCGGGCGGCCATTTCCTCCGGGCACTGCTTTTCCAGATATTCCCGGGTCTGCTGGGGGGTGTTGGGGCCGAACATCATGTGTCTGACGTTTTCATAGTCCGAGGCGTAGGCGTGCACATCCGCGAAATCCTCGGGGCGGAATTCCCGCAGGAGCAGTCTTTGTGTTTCCGTATCCATACAGCGCACCTCACTTTTTCCGTTTGGTGTAGATTTTCGCGGGGCGATGGCCGTTGCCGGAGGCGTATTCCTCTGTCTCCTCCACATATTCCGCGATCTTCCGCCGGAAATTGGCGGGGGCATCGGTGGTGTTGGTGATGGTCTCCTGCACCTGCTGCAGCGCCGACAGGGTGAACTTCTCGGGAAGCAGCTCCAGCACCAGCTCCGGCGTCCGGGCGCTGGCACGGAGGGCGGTCATGGCATCGGCGATGATCTGGGCGTGGTCGAAGGCCAGACCCTCGTTTTCCAGGACCCGGAAGGTAGGTTTTCCCAATCGGCTGCCCGTCTGCTCCAGCCGGGCGGTGAGGACGGTCCCGCCGCAGGACAGCTTCAGCAGGTGGATGCCCTCCGGTTCCTCCGAAAATTCAATCTCAAACCACTGGGCGTCGGAGGCGTCGAAGCCGCTCCGCTGCTGCCCCGGGTCCTCGCTGAGGACGGCCAGGAAGGCGTTGGAGATCACCCGGCCTCTGGGGTCCCGGTCGATGCGGCTGTAGGTGCCCAGGGGCACCAGGGCGTTGGGCGTGATGCCCGTCTCCTCCCCGATCTCCCGGAGGGCGCATTCCTCCACGGTTTCCTCCGCCCTCAGAAAGCCCCCTGGCAGGGCCCACTGCCCCAAAAACGGGGGGATGCCCCGCCGGATCAGCAGGATTCCCAGGCGGCTGCTGGCGTTTTTGCGGTAGCTGCGCTTCTCCTCCCGCTTCAGCATAAACGCCGCCACGTCGGTACTGACTGCCGGACACACCAGCTCCGGCGGGAAGGCCGCCTCTGACGGAATATCGGTGTTCATTGGAATCACTCCCATCTCTTATTTTCATAATGATAATATCACAATGATACTATTTTGTCAATAGTCTTTTTATCATTTTGATAATATCACCCCGCCTTCCTCCATCAGAGCGACAAATTGTTGTTTGGCGGCTTCGCCTTCAAGTTTCCTGTCATTGCGAAACCAGTGCGCACACTGGTTGTGGCAATCCCCCAGTTAGAGGGGGATTGTACCGAAAAGTGCACGAAAGAGTGGGAGTCACTGCGATTTTTGGTGGTAATCGTTACCTGGTTCCGTTCAACCGCCACACCAGTCTGCGGACTGGTTCGCAATGACAGCGTTTATTCAGCAAACACCAATTTACCGCTGTTTTATAAATTCGTCCCGAAGGGACACCTTACCTATTCACTCTTCACTCTTTCCCCCTGCCCCGTCACGAAAAATTTACCGATTGGGGGGAGACAAGCGGGGGAATCTGTGCTATACTATGAGAGGCTGTACACTTTTTGCTTTTACTTATTAGGAGGGATTTCCTTTGAAATATCTTTGGGGCTATCTGACGGCCGGAATCTTCGGGGCCATTACCTGGGTTCTGATGCAGTTCGGCCAGCGGTATTCCACCCTGGTGGACATGGTCTACCCCTACGTCATCCGCAATTTCCAGGGCATCCTGGCCCAGTGGAGCGGGGGCGTGGACTTTCTTCTGTGGCAGGTGCTGGCCGTGGCACTGGGGGTGGTGGCCCTGGCCACCCTGGTGACGGTCATCGTCCTGCGCAGGAACGTCATCAGCTGGGCGGGCTGGATGCTGGCCATCGTCAGCTTTGTCTACATGATCCATACCGCCATGTTCGGGCTCAACTACTATGCCGGCTCCCTCAGCGACGATATGCGCATGGAGGTGGGCCGCTACGCCGTGTCGGAGCTGGCCGAGGCCACCGAGTACTACCGGGATAAGGCCAATGCGCTGGCCGCCCAGGTGAACCGGGATGAAAACGGCGTTGCCTCCTTCTCCTCCTTCCGGGAGCTGGCGGAGCAGGCGGGGGAGGGCTTCCACACCCTGACCTATGAGCACTACTACCCCGTGTTCGCCGGGTCCACGGAGCCGGTGAAGGAGCTGGGCTGGGCGGATATGTACACCTCCATGGGCATCACCGGCTTCACCTGCGGCATCACCGGGGAGGCCGCCGTGAATCCCCAGATTCCCGATGTGACCCTGCCCTTCACCATGTGCCACGAGATGGCCCACCGGATGTGCATCGCCCCGGAGCGGGACGCCAACTTCGCCGCGTTCCTGGCGGCCAGCGTCAACGAAAGCGTGGAGTTTCAGTACAGCGCCTACTTCATGGCCTACCGGTACTGCTATAACGTGCTCTCCACCGCCAACTCCACCGAGGCCGCGGCGGCCGCGGGCCGGGTGAGCAGCGGGGTCAGCGAGCTGATGCGCCGGGACATCCAGTATTATGACAACTTCTTCTCCTCCAAGAAGGACGAAACCGCCACGAAGGTGGCGGATACCGTGAACGACACCTACCTGAAGGCCAGCGGGGACTCCGCCGGCATCCAGTCCTACGGCCAGGTCTGTGACCTGCTGGTGAACTGGCACATTGAGACGGTGGTGCTGCCGGAGCTGGCGGTTGAGGTGGAACCCTTCGACCCCTACGACGAGACCCAGGTGGACTTAAGCGGCATCGTGAACGCGAGGGGCAGCAATGGATAAGATGA
Organism: Clostridiales bacterium; assembly: GCA_004555705.1. Taxonomy (GTDB): domain Bacteria; phylum Bacillota; class Clostridia; order Oscillospirales; family Oscillospiraceae; genus Faecousia. The sequence goes on from SFHI01000097.1 coordinate 10,681, forward strand.
AGCAGACCCTGCTGGAAGGGGCCCGGGAGCTGGACATTCCGCTGCCCGAGGAAACGGCGGACACCCTCTGCGCCTTCGCGGCATCCATGCTGCGGCAGAACCAGGTCATGAACCTGACGGCCATTACGGAGCCGGAAAAGGTGGCGCGGCTCCACCTGCTGGACAGCCTGACGGTGACAAAGGCCCTGGAGCCGGGGAAGAAAACCCTCATCGACGTGGGCTGCGGCGCGGGCTTTCCCGGGGTGCCCCTGGCCGCGGCCTGTAAGGATTTAGAGGTAACGCTTCTCGACAGCCTGGGCAAGCGGGTGAAGTGGCTGGAAGAAACCCTGCCCTCCCTGGGCATCCGGGGAACCTGCGTCAACGCCCGGGCGGAGGACTACGCGGCCCAGCGCCGGGAACGCTACGACTATGCCACATCCCGGGCCGTGGCGCGGCTCAACATCCTGCTGGAGCTGACGGCCCCCTTCGTAAAGGTGGGCGGCGCGGTGCTGGCCATGAAGGGCGCGGCGGCGGAGGAGGAGCTGGCAGAAGCGGCTTCCGCCATGAAAAAGCTGGGGCTGAAGCTGGAAAAGGTGCTGGAATTTCCCATCGAGGACACCCATCACCGGGTACTGATCCTCCGCAAAATCGCCCCCACCCCCAAGCAATACCCCCGGCGCTACGCCAAAATCAAACAAAGCCCCCTGTAAGCCTTCGACGTGGCGGAATTTCCGCCACGTCTTTTTCTGCCTCCGGAACAACAAGTTGGGGTTTGAAAAATTACGCTGTCATTGCGAACCAGTGCGCACACTGGTGTGGCAATCCCCCGGTCCCATGGAACCAGGTAACGATTTCCACCAAAAATCGCAGTGTTCCCACTCTTCCGGCCACTTTTCGCTGCATTTCCCCTCTAACCGGGGGATTGCCACGACCACTGCGCCCGCAGGCGCGTCCAGAGCGCAACCGCCGAAGGCGGCTCTTGGCGCGTCGGAGTCTGCGGACTGGTCTCGCAATGACAGCATACTTTGACGCACAGCGCCAACCCCCAATTCGTCGTTCTCTCCCTTTTTGCGATAAGGATTGCTTTTCCCGCCATGTTCTGTTATAATTCCTCTTAAATACCAACGGAAGGATCCGGAAAATACTATGAAAGCACTTCTCAGCCTGATTCTGGGCTATTTTATTGGCAATTTCAATACCGCGGCGGTGGTCGGCAGGGTGAAAAAGGTGGACTTAAAGCAGGAGGGCACCAAAAACTTGGGGGCCACCAACACCACCTTGGTGCTGGGCTGGAAGTCCGGGGTAACGGTCATGGTTTTTGACATTCTGAAATCCTTCTTCTCCGGAAAGCTGGCTCAGTTCCTGTTCCCGCAGCTGCGGATCGCCGGGATGCTGGCGTGCATCGGGGCCATGCTGGGGCATTGCTTCCCGGTGCTGCTGCATTTTAAGGGCGGCAAGGGCCTGGCGGCCTTCGGGGGACTGGTGCTGTGCTACAGGCCCCTGTTCGTTCCCATCATGCTCTTTTCCGCCCTGGGCCTCATGTTCGCGGTGGACTGCGGCGTGGCGTTCCCCCTGTTTGTGGGGCTGACCTTCCCGGTTCTGGTGCTTCTCTTCCACGGCACGGCGGCGGAGGTCCTCACCGCGGCCGCCGCGGGGCTGCTGCTGTGCGCCCTGCACATCGGCAATGTGAAAAAGGCCATGGCCGACGACGAATCCATGCACGTCCGGGAGCCCCTCCGCAAGCTGCTTTGCCGGAAGTAATTTCCGCCCTGTCCGGCCTCACCCAGCAGCCCGACAAATTGGTGTTTGAAAGTGTGCGCTTAAAAAAGCTGTCATTGCGAGCCAGTGCGCACACTGGCGTGGCAATCCCCCGGTTGAATGGAACCAGGTAACG
>SFHI01000098.1 GCA_004555705.1 Clostridiales bacterium
CTCTAACCGGGGGATTGCCACGCCAGTGTGCGCACTGGCTCGCAATGACAGGAAACTTGAAGGCGAAGCCGCTAAACAACAATTTATATGCTTACGAACGCAGAAAGAAAGGACGGCCGACGGCCGCCCAACAAATCCAATATACTGCGGCGACGGAGAGATGTCAATGGGGGGATGGGATTTTCTGTGAAATGTACAAGGGAATATTCGTTAATTTGTACAATATTGAGGGTTGAAAAAACAAAAACCTTGTGATATCTTATAAGCACAAGAGGTGATACCGATACAGGTACATCCCAGGGCTCCAATCCATTACAGACGATGATTTACGAAAAGAAATGATTTCTAAAGCCTAAATCCGTGGATGATCTGTAAGCGGGAGCCTCAGGAAGGCGCCGGGAAGTTTCCCCAAAATCCTCCGTTTATATATGGGCTTTGAAGAAATGAAAGCATAGGATGTGTGATTGTACCGGAGGAATCAGAAAGCAGGGGAGCACAGGAGCCTGGAATCTGCAGAAAGAGAGGTTAACCAATGATGTTAGATAATAAGAACGAACAGAAATAACCCTTGGCTGACGACATCGAAAGATGCGGCGGTCAAGGGTTATTTCTTTTTTTATGCCTGTCAGGGACATTTGGGAAAATGATAAATTGTTGTTTACCTTACACGTTCCAAGTTTTCTGTCATTGCGAACCAGTCCGCAGACTGGTGTGGCAATCCCCCGGTTAGAGGGAAAATGTACCCCTGGTGGTATTCGTTACCTGGTTCCATTCAACCGGGGGATTGCCACGCCAGTGTGCGCACTGGCTCGCAATGACAGCGTTTTTTTGTAAACAACAATTTATCTGCCTGCCGGGGAAGGACGGCGGGGGATTGCTTACCCGGAATGGGGGGCGGGGATGTCCGGGGCGGCAGGCTTTTTTCGGATTGCGATGAGGAAGGGGGTAAAATAGCCCCTCTTTTCCAGAAATGCCTCCAGGCTGGGGCCGTAGGGGTCGGGGCCGGTGGAGTTGCGGTAGGTATTGTAGCCCACGAAGCTCCCGCCCTGCTTATGCAAAGCCACAAAATGGGCGCCCAGCTTCCACTTCTCCCGCCAGCGGTAGAAGAGGATACAGGCGTCGGCCTCCTTGGCCAGGGCATCGAATTCAGCGGGGCGGAGGCTGGTTTTCACCGGAAAGCCCCACTTGCGAAACAGGGGAACCGGCCCCCAGAAGCTGGTGCCCGCGTTGCCGTGGATCATGGGAAGCTGCCGCTCGTAATACCGGATCAGCTCCGGAATCTCCGTTCGGTAGCCCATGAGGGCCAGGGCGTTGTAGGTGGCGATCCAGCCGCAGCCCACTGCCGCACTGGAGCGCAGGCCGTAGCGGTATTGTTCCCTGGGAATGCCGTTCTGGTTATAAATCAGGTCCATGGCTGGGTTCCTCCAGGGGGTGCAGGGCAATGTATTCGTCCAGAAGCCGGGCGGCGGTCATGACCATCCGGGCGCAGGGCCGGGTTTTGTAAAATTCCGCGGTCCGGGGTGTTGGATTGGGGTCGGAAGGAGGGTTCTTCAGAATCTCCCGGCAGATGATGGATCCGTGTTCTTCCCGGAATTGCCCCGCCAGGGCCTGCACCAGGGTATAGTGGGCCCGTTTGGCCGCGTCGTCCCCCGGGGTGGAATAGCCGTAGAGCAGCCCGGCTACCGTCAGCATTCCGCTGACCGCCCCGCAGACCTCCCGCATACGGCCCATTCCTCCGCCGAAGGAGCTGGATAGCTTCGCGGCGAAATCCTCCGTAAGGCCGGTGACATCGCAGAACGCCACCACCACGCTCTGGGAACAATTATAGCCCGCCAGGAACAGCTCCCCGGCACGAACGCTGTGATCGATCATATTGGTGTCCTCCAAATGGCATCCGCCTCCTGCCGGGAAGCCGGATGTTTTTTTGCGGGGTTAACCCCGGCGGTGAGAAAATTGTTGGGCACCTCTAAAAACTGCCCGTTTGCGTTTTGGGCGGATCTTTTGACCCTACAATTCGTTTTGAAAATCCTGCAATACACCAAGTATTCCGGAATTTCCAAAACTTTTGTGAGAACAAAATCTCTCGCCCAAAACCGCAAAAAAGTAGTTTTTAGAGGTCGCCTGGCGTTTGTAGGTGTGCGTCCCGAATTGCCTGTCATTGCGAGACCAGTATGCGCTACTCCCTCGCGATGACAGCGTTTATTACATTTACCTGCTGTACTTCCCGCCCTTCCGGGGCTTCTTTCTTCCGCCGAAGAGCAGCACGCCCAGTCCGATCAGGGAAATGGACAATCCTACAATGGCCGCACCGATCCAGCCGGGGGCCTCCTCCTTGCGCGGGGGCTCCGGTTCCTCCGTTGAGGGCTGGGTGACCGGTTCCGTGGGGGCTTCCGTAGCTGCCTCCGTGGGCGGCTGGGTGGTGGGAGCGGTGGTAGGCTCCGTTGTAGGAGCAGTGGTGGGCTCCGTCGTCGCCTCTGTCACAGGCTCTGTTGTTGCCTCCGTGGTGGCTTCTGTAGTCTCCTCCGTGGGGGTATAGGGGTCCGTCCCGTCCTCCGCCAGGAACTCGATCCGTCCCTGGAAAGCCTCCTCCAGCTGCTCAATATGCTGCAGCGGCCAGGGGTTGGCCACCGGGTAGTAGATATTCACCCAAGTGTCCCACAGACAGTTCAACCGGAAGGAGGGCATCCCTCCCAGGCAGTGAATCTCCTTCAGAGCCGTGCACCGCATCAGGCTCTCCTCTCCAAATACCCGGAAGGTGGCAGGCATGGTCAGTTCCGTCAGTCCGTCGCAGTTGTAGAAGGCCCGCGTTCCCAGCTCCTGGAGGGCGCCCCCAAGGGAAACGGAGGTGATGCCGTCGTAATCCGCGAAAGCTCCCTCTCCCAGGTAGCTGATGGAGCCCGTAAGTACCACCTTTGTGATCTCATCCTTGTACTCCAGCCAGGGTGCTCCCTCCGGGAAATCGTCGGTCCTACCGCTGCCGGACAGGGTCAGGGTTCCCCCCTCAAAGCTCCAGGTGACCTCCTCCCCGCACCAGCCCGGCTCCCGGACCGGCGACTCCTCCTCCGCCCGCACCGGGGCGGCCAGCGCCGTCAGGCACACGCAAACAGCCAACAGCATCCATATTTTTCTCATTGTAAATCTCCTTGTCTGCAGACCGCTCTGCAACGTTGAAAAGAAAAATTGTTGTTTGCAGTTTTTCGCACGCACTGCGTCCTTACAGTAGGGGAGGCATTGATGCCTCCCGTAGGGCAGTACGTTTTTGCCGAAATGCCCCGAAAAATTGCAACATCTTACCGCCGGGAGGCAAAAATGCCTCCCCTACTGTATGGTCGTACCGTGTTGCGGTATTTGACGTTCAAACAACAATTTACCGAAAAACCTCAGTTCATGGTTCCCTCGGCACGGGAGAACAGCTCCCCTACCCGGCGGCGCAGCTCCTGAGCTTCCGGGTCGTCGGAATCGCCCCACTGCTCAATCCACTGGGCGGAGGCCTCCTGGGCCTGCTTCAGCGTGGCCATATCCATGCTCAGGTCCGCCACCCGGAAAGCGGGAAGCCCCGACTGCCGGGAGCCGAAGAAGTCCCCCGGCCCCCGCAGCCGCAGGTCCTCCTCCGCAATCCGGAAGCCGTCGTTTGTCTTACACAGGGCCTTCAGCCGGGCCAGCGTCTCAGCATTCCGGTTGTGGGTGACCAGGATGCAGTAGCTCTTGGTCTGCCCCCGGCCCACCCGGCCCCGGAGCTGGTGGAGCTGGCTCAGGCCGAACCGGTCCGCATCCTCCACCACCATCAGCGTGGCGTTGGGTACATCCACCCCCACCTCAATCACCGTGGTGGCCACCAGCACATCCGCCTCTCCCCGGGCGAAGGCCGCCATGGTCTGCTCCTTTTCGGAGCCCTTCATCTGTCCGTGGAGCAGCGACACCCGCAGATCGGGGAACACCGTACTCCGGAGGGTTTCCGCCCAGGCTTCGGCGGACTTCACACCCAGCTCCTCATTTTCCTCCACAGCGGGACACACCACAAAGCTCTGGTGGCCCTCCGCCGCCTGCTTGCGGATAAAGGCGTTGATCCGTGCCCGGTAGCTCTCCCCCACCAGGAAGGTGTCCACCTGCTCCCGGCCCGGAGGCAGCTCATCCAGCACGGAAACCTCCAGGTCGCCGTATAGAATCAGCGACAGCGTCCGGGGAATGGGGGTGGCGGACATAACCAGCAGATGGGGATCGTCTCCCTTGGCCGCCAGGCGGCTGCGCTGGGCTACGCCGAAGCGGTGCTGCTCATCGGCAATCACCAGACCCAGATTCTTAAAAACCGTGGCGTCCGTCAGCAGGGCATGGGTGCCCACCGACACCTGAATCTCCCCGGCAGCCAGGGCATCCCGGATTTCCCGCTTTTGCTTTTGGGTCTGGGACCCGGTCAGAAGCCCCACGCGGATTCCCAGTGGGGCAATGAGTTTTCCAAGGGACGCGTAATGCTGCTCCGCCAGAATCTCCGTAGGAGCCATCAGAGCCGTCTGGAAGCCATTCCGCGCGGCGCAGAAGGCCGCCGCGGCAGCAACCATGGTCTTGCCGCTGCCCACGTCCCCCTGGAGCAGCCGGTTCATAGGTACGCCCCGGCGGAAATCCGCCAGAATCTCCCCGATGGCCCGGTTCTGGGCGTTCGTCAGGGTGAAGGGAAGGCTCCGGTAAAAATCCGTCAGCTCCGTGTCCCGGTAGGCCTGCGTTTTTTTTCCGGCGCGGGCCTGGCGCATCAGGCTTAAGCCCGCGGAAAACAGGAAGAACTCCTCAAAAATCATCCGTTTCCGGGCCTGCTCCGCCTCCTCCAGGGATTTGGGCTCGTGGATGGCCCGGTAGGCCCGGTCCGCGCCCAGGATTCCAAATTGCTGCCGCAGCTCTCCGGGCAGAATCTCCTTCGGCGGGTCGCAGATGCTCAGGGCCTGGCGCACCGCCCGAAGTACGGCGGCGTTGTTCAGCCCCGCGGTCAGCGGATAGATGGGCAGCACCCGCCGGGTGGTCAGGGCGGGAGAATCCGGGGTTTCAAAGATGGGATTGGTCATATTGTAGCCCAGATAGTCCCCGCTCACCGCCCCGTAGAAGATGTATTCCCTGCCGTAGGCCAGATTCTCGCAGGCAAAGCGGGAGTTGAAAAAGGTCAGGGTCAGCCGCCCTGTGTGGTCCGCCACCTGCACCTTGGTGAGGTCCAGCCCCTTGCGGATGTGGTTGGTTCGGGGGGTATTCATCACCATGGCCCGGAAGCAGGCGGGCTTGTCCACCTCCAAAGCGTCAATGGTCACCAGCCTGGTCCGGTCCTCGTATCCTCTGGGGAAGTGGCAGATGAGATCGCCCAGGGTAAAAATATTCAGCGCGGCAAACTGCTTGGCCCTGGCGGGGCCCACGCCCTTGAGAATCGATATGGGGTCTGTCAGCTTCGCCAAAGCAAGCGCCTCCTCTCACATCTACATTATAATGCAAACCACCCCAACACGCAACGGGGAAAAACCGACCATTTTTAAGTGAACAGTTGACAGCGGACAGCTGCGGTATCCCTTCGGGATAAATCCAAAACTAATCCGCACAGCCCGGCAGGCAGATAAATTGTTGTTTAGCGGCTTCGCCGAATTGTCAATTGTCAATTGTTAATTGTCAATGTCAGTCAAGAGTTGAAACGCAGAAATCACGCTGTCATTCCGAGCCAGTGCGCACACTGGCGTGGGAATCCCCCGGTTAGAGGGGAAAGGTGCCGATAAGC
>SFHI01000099.1 GCA_004555705.1 Clostridiales bacterium
CCTGCTGTATGAAGTGGTAGTTCTAGCGTTATTTGGTATGAATTTCCGTCAAAAATACCCAACAAAATGAGGCAGGTCCAAACTTCTAAACTAACGCGTAATATTTTATTTTCATCCCAAAGGGATTCCTTAATTGTCAATTGTCAATTGTTAATTGTCAATTATAAACAACAATTTGTCATTCCCGGTCTGCCGGCGCAGCACGTTCTGAAGGGGTGGGGTATCATGTCACAAATCATCCGGGATATCACCGAAATAGCCCGCTGCGGGGCCCAGTATCGGGTGGATCAGCTTTCGCCCATGGGGCTGAAAGCCTGCCACGCCAGCTACCTGACCCAGATCTGCGCCGAGCCCGGCATCTCCCAGGACGGCCTGGCCCGCCGTATCTGCATCAACAAGAGCAACGTGGCCCGTCAGGCGGCGGTGCTGGAGGAGGAGGGCTTCATCACCCGCCGCCCCTCCGCCTCGGACAAACGGGTGCTGGAGCTGTACCCCACCGCGAAGGCCCTGGCCGCCCTCCCCCGGATTCAGAAGGTACTGGACCGCTGGGACGGCTGCGTCACCGCCGATCTGACCGCCGAAGAGAGAGCGCAGCTGGCGGCCCTGCTCTCCAAAATGAAAATCCGGGCCACCGCCTATATGGAAGGACGCTGACCGGATTGTCCGCAAAACAGCATTCCCCCCACCCGCCTCACCGGGTACGTTGACAAATTGGTGTCTGCAGTTCTGGGATATGTTGCGTTGATACCGTAGGGGCGGATATTATCCGCCCGAAACGTTCTTACTTTTGAGCATTTTCGATAAAACGGGGTGCTTTTGTAGTCGAAACCAAAGCGGGCGGCTAATAGCCGCCCCTACAATAATAAATCGTCAAACATCAATTTATCGATTTGCCGGATACTGTCACCTTTCTATAATGTATTTCCTTTTTTGAAACACAACCGCGCCGGGAATCGGGGGCACTCCCTGATTCCCGGCGCGGCAGTTCTGCGCCCGGATTATTGCTCCTCTCCGGTGAAGAGGGGCTTGATTTTCTGCCGGTAGATTCTGGCAAAGAAGAACAGCGTCACACTGCCGCTGACCACCTCGGCGATGGGAAAGGACAGCCACACATTGTGGACGCTGCCCGTCAGGCTCAGCAGGTACGCCGCGGGCAGTAGCACCAGCAGCTGGCGGCAGACGGAGGTGATGGTGGTGTATATGCCGTTGCCCAGCGCCTGGAAGCAGGCCCCCAGGGAGATGCAGAACGCGGCCAAGGGGAAGCTCCAGCTGATGGTCCGCAGGGCTCCCCGGCCGATCTCCAGGAAATGCTCCGAGGGATTGAACAGCCCCAGCAGAAGCTCGGGGGCAAGCTGGAAGGCCAGCAGTCCCGTGAGCATCAGCCCCAGGGCCACGGAGGTTGCCAGGCGCTGGGTTTTCATGATCCGCCGGGGATTCCGGGCACCGTAGTTGAAGGCCACAATGGAGATGGTGGCGTTGTTCACCGCGAAGAGCGGCATGAAGAAGAAGCTCTGGAGCTTGAAATAGATGCCGAACACCCCGGTGCTGGTCTCGCCGAAGCCCTGGAGAATCTGGTTCATGCCGAAATTCATCACGGAGCCGATGCCGTTCATCACGATGGAGGGCACCCCCACAGTGAGGATGGGCCGGACGGTATTCCAGCGGAGCTTCAGATACCCAAGCCCCAGCTGCACATCGTCATTGAATTTCAGGTTGAACACCGCCACCATCCCCGCGCTGATCCACTGTCCGATGACCGTGGCAACCGCCGCGCCGGCCAGCCCCATGGCAGGGATGCCGAACCGGCCGTGGATGAAGATGGGGTCCAGCAGGATGTTCACCACCGCCCCAACGCCCTGGGAGATCATGGTGTAGAAGGTCCGGCCCGTGGCCTGGAGCAGCCGCTCCCCCAGGATGGAGAGGAACACGCCCATACTGTACACACAGCATATCCGGGTATAGGCGACGCCGCCCTCCACGGTCTCGGCCACATCGGACTGCATGGCGAAGTAGGGCCCCGCCCCGAACAGTCCGAACAGCACAAACACCACGGCGGCCAGCAGGGTCAGGGTCAGGCCGTTGCCCGCCGCCCGGTTGGCAGCCTCCTGATCCCGCTGCCCCAGGCTCTTGCTGAGCAGGGAGTTAACGCCCACCCCGATGCCAACGGCAAAGCCAATGAGCAGATTCTGCACCGGGAAGGCCAGGGACAGCGCCGTCACCGCGCTCTCGGACACCTGGGACACATAGATGCTGTCCACCACATTGTAAAGGGCCTGCACCAGCATGGAAACCACCATCGGCAGCGCCATATTCGCCAGCAGCTTCCCCACGGGCATCACGCCCATTTTGTTCTCCTTCGAAATTACCGAAGCCATAAGATTCTCCTTTATCGCATTATCCGATACAGTATACAGGACAATCCCACGGAATGCAACCCCTCCTGTGAGGCTTTTTTGGCAACGAGTCAAAAGCAGCGAACAGTAAGAAAAATTGTTGTTTGAAAGGGTGCGTTGCAAATTACCTGTCATTGCGAACCAGTGCGCACACTGGTGTGGCAATCCCCCGGTTAGAGGGAAAATATACCGAATAGCACCCGAAAAATGGGGATTGTTACGGTTCTTGGTGGTAATCGCTACCTGGTTCCATTCATCCGGGGGATTGCCACGCCAGTGTGCGCACTGGCTCGCAATGACAGCGTTTATTTTGCTAAACAACAATTTACTGTTCCCTTCTCTCCTCTTATGGCAAAACAAAACCACGGCGGCAGCCGTGGTTTTGTATGGGAAAGGCATCAGATGTACTGCTTCACAACTTCGGAAGCCTGGGCGGGGTCCTCGGAGATGGTCATGGTGATCTCCATATTGTTGTCGGACGCGAACTTGGCGCACCAGGTCACGAAATCCTCCGCGGCGGCCTTGTCGTTGCCGATGGTCTTGTACAGGTTGTCGATAAACACATGGGTGATATCGAAGTTACCGGCGTGCAGACCGCTCAGGAAGCCCTTGAGCATCTCGGCGGAGCGGATGCCGTACTCCTGGGAGTCCACCAGACGGACCTTATAGCTCACGTCATAGGTCAGCTTCTTGCCGTACTCGATGCAGACCACATCGCCCTGGGAGGCAGCCACGGTGTCGCGGATGGCGCCCAGCAGCTTCTTGGTCTTGCCGGAGCCCTTCAGGCCCATAATTACATGAATCATCGGAATTTCCTCCTTTGCAATGCCAGAATAATTGGCTTACGCACATTCTATCAGGTGGGGAAATAATTTGCAACTACTATTTTGTAAATTTCGCCCCGAAAACCCCGCGCTTACTTCGCCTCGTAGCCGGGCTTGCCCAGGAGCTGGAACATATTGCGCTTGTAGAACTCCACGCCGGGCTGGTTGAAGGGGTTGACCCCCAGCATGTAGGCGCTGACGCCGCAGCACAGCTCCAGGAAGTAGAACATTTCGCCCAGCTTCGCGTCGTTCAGCTCGCCCATGTCCATGGTGATGACGGGCACGCCGCCGTCCACATGGGCGGCCACGGTGCCGAGAAACGCCTTCTCGTCCACGAAATCCAGAGTCTTTCCGGTCAGGTAGTTCAGGCCGTCCAGGTCCTTGTCGTCGGAGCCGATGGTATAGCGGTTTTCGGGCGCGTCGAAGCGGACCATGGTCTCGAAGATGTTGCGCTTGCCCTGCTGGATCATCTGGCCCAGGGAGTGGAGGTCCGCGGTGAACTCGGCGGTGACGGGGAAGAGGCCCTTGCCGTCCTTGCCCTCGGACTCGCCGAAGAGCTGCTGCCACCAGCCGCCGAACATCTTGAAGCCCGGCTCGAAGGACTCGAACAGCTCAATGGCCTTGCCCCGGCGGTAGAGGAGGTTGCGCACGGCGGCATACTGCCAGACGGGGTTTTCGAAGGAGCGCAGGTCGTAGGCTTCCTTGCAGTCATAGGCGCCCTTCATCACGGCGGCGATGTCGATGCCCGCCACGGCCATGGGCAGCAGGCCCACAGCGGTCAGCACGGAGAACCGGCCGCCGACGTTGGGGGGAATCACGAAGGTCTCCCAGCCCTCTTCCGTGGCCATCTGGCGCAGAGCACCCTTGGCAGGGTCGGTGATGGCGTAGGTCCGGGCCTTGGCGCCCTCGGGACCGTACTTGCGCTCCAGCATCTCCCGCAGGGCCCGGGTGGCGATGGCGGGCTCGGTGGTGGTGCCGGACTTGCTGATGATGGCGATGGAGAAATCCTTGCCCTCCAGCAGGCGGCACAGCTCGTTCCAGTGCCGGGTGCTCAGGCCGTTGCCGGCGAAGAAAACCTGGGGGTTGCCCTTGCCCTTGCCGATGTTGTGGTTGGGGCCCTGCAGCAGCTCGATGGCCGCCCGGGGACCCAGGTAGCTGCCGCCGATGCCGATGACCACGAACACGTCGCTGTCGGAACGGATCCGGTCCGCGGCGGCCTGAATGCGCAGCATTTCCTCGGTGGGCTTCTGAGCGGGCAGCTTCAGCCAGCCCAGGAAATCATTGCCCGCGCCGTCGCCCTGGGTCAGGGTCATGTGAGCCGCGGAAACATCCTTTTCCAGCGCCAGAAGGTCCGGCAGTGCAATTTCGCCCCATACATTGGAGATATCAACTTTGATCATATTGCGATAACACATCCTTTCGTGTATTGCTGTACAGCTATATGTTACCGCAAAACGACCCCAAACGCAAGCCCCCGGAAAAAACTTTCCAAAGATTTCACTTTTTTTCACGGAGCCTCTGGCATTTTCCGGCAAGGCCATGTATAATGATGGGGCAAGAAATCCCTGGCAGAGAAACGATAAATTGGTGTTTGTCAAATAAATGCTGTCATTGCGAGCCAGTGCGCACACTGGCGTGGCAATCCCCCGGATAGAGGGGAAATGTATCGAAAAGTGCCATACAGAGTGGGAAAACGTTGCGATTCTTGGTGGTAATTGTCACCTGGTTCCATTCATCCGGGGGATTGCCACACCAGTCTGCGGACTGGTTCGCAATGACAGGTAATTTGCAACTCATCTGATATTTTACCAAGGAGGCAACCATATGAAATACGGCTTCGGCATTGATCTCGGTGGCACCACTGTGAAGATCGCTTATTTTGACCAGGAAGGCACCATGCTGGACAAGTGGGAAATCCCCACCGTCACGGCCGGCGGCGGCGTTCAGATTCTGCCGGATATCGCCCAGTCCGTCCGGGGCTATCTGGACACCAAGGGCATCCCCCGCAAGCAGATTCTGGGCCTGGGCATCGGCGTTCCCGGCCCTGTCAGCGGCAAGGGTGTGGTGAACCGGTGCGTCAACCTGGGCTGGGGCGTGTTCAACATTGCCGACTCCCTGTCCTCCCTCACCGGCTTCCCGGTGAAGGCCGGCAACGACGCCAACGTGGCCGCCCTGGGCGAATTCTGGAAGGGCGGCGGCCAGGGCTGCGAGAACATGGTCTTTGTCACCCTGGGCACCGGCGTGGGCGGCGGCATCGTGGTGGATGGACGCCTGCTCCACGGCTCCCACGGCTCCGGCGCGGAAATCGGCCATATGGTGCTGCGGTCCCAGGAGCCGGAGCGGTGCAGCTGCGGCAAGCACGGCTGTGTGGAGCAGTATTGCTCCGCCACCGGCATCGTCCGGCTGGCAAAGCGGCATCTTGCCGCCAGCGACACGCCCTCCGTCCTGCGCGGCATGGAGTCCTTCGTCGCCAAGGATGTATTCGACGCGGGCAAGGCCGGGGACGTCCTGGCTCTGGAGGTTCTGAACGAATTCTATCAGCTCATGGGCGAGTTTTTGGGCAGCCTCTGCTCCGTGGTGGACCCGGAGATCGTGGTGCTGGGCGGCGGCGTCAGCAAGGCGGGCACCATGCTCTTAGACGGTGTGGAGCCCTACTTCCACAAGTACGTATTCCACGCGGCCTCGGACGTGAAATTTGCCCTGGCCTCCCTGGGCAACGACGCGGGAGCCTACGGCGCCTTCAAGCTGGCCCTGGACGCCTTCGGCGCGTAATTTTCTCCATAACAAAGCAGACCCGGTCCGGCGCCGGGTCTGCATTTTTCGCGGTTCATTTCTTCCAGATGGCCCAGATGTTGCGGATTTGGCCCTCCAGCTGGTCGTAGCTCCACAGCTTCCCGGAGCGCTCCAGGCTGTTGGGGTCATTGACCCGGAACATTCCCTCTTCCATCCCGGCCAGTACCACATAATGCCCCTTGGAGGTAAAGTCCCCCGGCCCCAAAGCCAGGATGATGGGCCTGCCTTCCTCCAGAGCGGCCACCATTTTCCCCTTCACCAGGGGCAGCTCCTGGACGCTGAGCCCCAGCTTCTCCGCGCCCTCGCTGATCAGGGTCCAGGAGGAGCCAAAGCCCCGCTCATAGTAACCGTTTCGCTGGGCGAATCGGGCTACCTGCTCCGGATTCATCGCATCGTCCCCGGTCAGATAGTAGCCCACCATGGCAAGGCAGGTGGGACCGCAGCCGGTGATGCCGATGCAGCTGTTTCCGTACTCGGCATAGCCCCACATGGGGTCCCATTGCAGGAATAAGGGCGCCCCCTTGCTTCTGTCAAAGCCGCTGAGGTCCGGCGCTTCCTCCTTCCGGAAGGGATAATTCAGGACAAAATCCCTGGTCTCCGGGTTGCGCTCATACAGGTCAATCAGCTCCTCCGGGTATTCACCGTAGGAGATTCCCTTTTCCTCGGCGAAGGCCTTGACCTCTTTTTCCGCCTCGCTGCGCTCCTCCCAGGAAAAGGATATGTCTCTGTAGAGATTGTACAGCTCCCTTCTTCCCAGCAGCCCGGCGATCAGCACCGCCAGGACCCCAAAGAGGACGCACAGGAGCACCTCCCGTTTCTTTTCTTTCGCTTTCTGCTCCACGATTTCACCTGATTTCTTTCTCTCTGATCGGGTCAGGCAGGAGGAAAAATTGCTGTTTGTCGCTGCGCTCGAAGTGGACAGTTGACAGTGGAAAGTGGACAGTTGTGGTATCCCCTTCGGGGATGGAATTGAAATAATGATGGTCGGAAAACATCACATTCTATTTTGAAATGTTACGATATCAAAACATATTGTTTTCAATCGTCCCGAAGGGACACCTTAACTGTCCACTGTCAACTTTCAACTGTCAACTGTTGCAAACAACAATTTGCCGTTTTGCTGCAGAATACCGATCAGCATTTCTGATCATGGAGCCATTGTAGCAAAATGCTTCTTAAGAAGTCTTTTGGGAAAGATTAAGCTTTTCTTATTTTTCCCAAAATACGCCGGATTTGCCAAAGAATTAGAAACAGATGCAACCTTTTCCCTCCGGGAATCGTATTGTCTTTGAAGGGCCCTTCAGAAACATAAGGAGTTTTTTATGAAACGATCAGTGGACGATGCATTCCGGGAATATGGCGACCGGGTATTTACGGCAGCTTTTCAGATCTGCGGGAACAAGGCCGACGCGGACGATGTGGTGCAGGACACCTTTGTCAAGTATTACACCCTGGACCGTGAGTATGAAAGCGAAGCGCACCTCAAAGCCTGGCTCCTGCGGGTGGCCATCAACCGGGCCAAGGATGTGGCAGGCTCCTTCTGGCGGAGAAACACCGTTTCCTGGGAGGAGTACATGGAGGAATTGGATTTCGCGGCGCCGGAGGACAGCCGGCTGTTCCAGGCGGTCATGGAGCTGCCCCGGAAATACCGCGTCCTGATCCACCTGTACTACTATGAGGAGTATTCCGTGGAGGAGATCGCGGAGCTCCTGCGCTGCCGTCCGGGGACGGTAAAAAGTCAACTGAGCCGGGGACGAAAGCTCCTGAAATCCATGCTGATGGAGGAATGGGACGATGACGAATAAACAGCGGTATCAGCGTACCTTTGGCACGCTCCATGCCTCCGATGATTTTCTGAAGGAGGTTTCTGCAATGAAAACCACAAAGCATTTTCCCGCCCGCAGGCTCATCGGCCTGTGCGCAGCGGTGATTCTGATTCTGGCCATGTCCACAGCCGCCTATGCCGCGGATGTGGGCGGCATTCAGCGCAGGGTTCAGCTCTGGATTCACGGCGACCAGACGGATGTGGTCCTGGATATCCGGGACGGCCAGTACACCGCGACCTACGAGGATTCCGAAGGAAATTCCCACGAATTCGGCGGCGGCGGTGTGGCCATTGAGCCGGACGGCTCCGAGCGGCCCCTGACGGAGGAAGAGCTTCTGGAACACCTGGACCATCCGGAGGTCGAATACGAGGACGACGGCACCGTCTGGGTGTACTACCGGGGCCAAAAAATCGAGATCACCGACAAATTTGACGACAGCGGCGTGTGCTATGTCCAACTGAAGGACGGCGATGACATTCTGTATATGACTATAAAATACCGGGGCGGCTTCGCGGTCAATCCCAACCACTATATAAGTCCGTCCCAATTCAATATCGGCAAGTAAACGAACCCCCTCCTGCCCGCAAAGGGCCAGGAGGGGATCGTTATTTCCACAGATACACGCCGGTCCACCCCGGCTGGAAGATTAATTGCTGTTTGTCGCTGCGTGTCAAAGTGTCCTGTCATTGTCATGAAAAAAGCTGTCATTGCGAACCAGTGCGCCAGACTGTCTAACGGTTGCATAGTGTGCTATAATGGAGTAAAGAAAAGAGTAACCACGGAGGTAGGCACTATGGCATACATTAACGGACTCGA
>SFHI01000100.1 GCA_004555705.1 Clostridiales bacterium
TATTTTCTGGAAAGCTGCGCCTCACACTCTTCACGGGTGATCTTACCGGCGTTGCACTGTGCCATCAGCGCGGCATCCTTGTCTCTCAGGTTGTAGAAAGCGTACAGCAGCACAGCGGCGATGACAAAGCCAATGGCAGGGATCAGATAGCCCAGCATCCACAGGGTATCCAGCGCCTGGGCGGACTGGGTCACGCCCTGGGCTGCCAGGTCCGCAAAGCTGTCTCCCACCACTTTCTTCCAGCCGCCCAGGGCCAGAATGAACAGCGTAATGGAGCCAACAACGCCGTTGAGCACCTTGTTGATAAAGGACTGGAGGGAATAGAAAATGCCGGAGCAGTCCTTGCCGGTCTTATAGCGGGTATAGTCGATGGTGTCAGGCGCAATGTAGGTTCTGACAACCGAGATCAGGGCGTTGGGAATGGCGCAGATGCCGCCCAGGACGATAAAGACCATTTTACTTTCCCGGCAGAAGAAGTAGATGATCAGGTGCGACGCTGCCAGCAGCACGAAGATAAAGGCCAGGAAATTCCGCTTGCCCACCTTGTCGGCGATCTTGCCGCAGAAGCCGCTGAGGATAATGCCGGGCACAAAGCCAATCAGCATGACATAGGTAAAAACCATGGAGTCATTGAAGATGTAGAATCCCAGAAAGCTCTCCACGGCGGTACGGGTGCTGAAAATGGTAGAGACGATCACCGCCAGGAAATAGACAAGGATGTACTTGTTGGTCAGCACGCAGTTGATCATGTCCTTGAAGGTATATTGCTCCTGTGAACCCTCTTTCTCCACGTTTTTCAGTTCCGTGTTGTGCTCGTGAACCTTGAACACCATAGGCAGCATGAACACCAGGAAGATGAGGGCACCGCAGATGCCGATGTCCTTGAGCGGAACGCCCACATTTTCGCTGAGAAGAGCGGAAACAAGGATCGACATACCGATGGCGGCCACCACGGAAATCACGCCTTTGACGGTCAGAATGCTGTTGCGTTCGGAGGGACTGTCGGTCAAAGTGGTGATCATGGACTGCATGGGCACCTCGGTCAGCGTACAGGTGAAGTCATACAGCAGGTAGGTAACGAAGAACCAGGCGATCTTAACCGAATCCGGGCTGTTCTTGGGCATCATAAAGAACAGAATGGTTGCCACCGGGAATGTCCAGAAAAACAGGCGGTACCATGGCATATACTTGCCTTTGCCGGCGAGCTTCCTGAAGATTTTCCATTCCGCAATATTGATTTTGTCAATGATGAATCCAAACAGCACATCATCCACCGAGTCGATGATCTTGACGATCAGCATCGCGGTGGCAAGGGAGGCCATGTTGACCCCCTGAAACATCAGGAACATGGTCATGTAGCCGGCAACCAGGGAGGAACAGAACAGCCGTGATATATCGCCCAGATAGTACCAGTTTTTTTCAGACCGGCTCATCTGCCAGTCCGGATGCTTGTTGATTCTTTCTTTTTTCATCTGTTTCTACTCCTTTTTATCCGATTCGGTTGACCATGCTGTGCAGGGCCTTGTCGATTTTTTGAATGGTCTCGCCATCCACCTGAACCATTTCCATCAGCTCCCGGACGGTGTTGTTGCCCACGGCCGCCATCAGCCCCTCCATGGAGAAGCCTCTGGCATCGGCAACGGCCTGCATACCGTCAAAAAGAGGCTTCAGAACGGAAATGGCCTCCCCGGACTGCCTGCGGATATGGTTCAGGGTACACATGACGGAGAGCACCGGGGCGGTATCTCCGTTTATACTGACGGCAATGTTGGGCTCGCTGAAGCCCTTCATGGTCAGCGTACCCAGGGTTTCCTTCAGCCAGCCGATGCTGTCGTCCACCCAATGGGGAATCCGGGGAGAGAGGCTGTTATTGATGATCCAATCCTCTCCGGTGGAGAAGCCGTGACCGCCGTAGGAGTAGATACGGCTTTCAAAGGGGACGCCCTTTTCCGCCAGCGCGATCTGCATCATCAGGCTGTTTTTCACATCCACCGTCCGGTCGTCCCTGGCGGCAACCAGGAAGCAGGGGCTGGTTTCGCCGGTGACATGCTCATTGGGCTGGGGCATTCCCGGCTGGCACATATCGCAGATATCCTTCAAAATAGAGGGATACACCAGAATGGCGGCGGCAGGCTTGTGCCTGGCGATGGTTGCGGCGCAGGCGCACAGGTGCCCGCCGGCGGAGAAGCCCACAGCGGCAACGCGGCTGCTGTCCAGATGCCATTCCTCCGCCCGCTCCTGGAGCAGGGCCATGGCCTGCTCATAGTCCTCCAGAGGATTGGGCCAGGTCTTGTTTTTCCCAGTGGAGTAGCGGAGAATAAACGCCTGATACCCCGCCTTCATGTATGCCAAAGCCACCGGATCGGCCTCCCGGTCGGAACACATGGCATAGCCGCCGCCGGGGAGCACCAGGATAGCGGGGCGCTTGGCAAATTGGTACTCTCCTCCCACCTCCTGAATGTAGGCGGTGAGGGTGACGTTTCGCCCCGGGTTCAGGTTGATGATTTCCTGTTTCATGGTGGATTCCTCCTTAATTCCCCAGCCGCCAAGCCAATGCGATCATGCGGGCGGCGCATTTTTCCAAATCGCTTCTTGCAATGGGGTAGCCCGCGTTTTCGTTGTTCAGGGCGTTCATGATATCTTTATGGTGACCTTCCGTGCCGGGCATCATGATGTCGTTGCCCGCTTTGACCGCGCCGCTGGCTACCGCGCCGGGATACTTGTCATCCGGCTGGTTGATATTGCCGCTGACCCAGTCGGACATGACGATGCCCTTGTAGCCCCATTCTTCTCTCAGCAGGGTTTCCAGCAGATCAAAGCGCTGGGAGGTATGCTCGCCGTTGAGAAGGTTATAAGAACTCATCACCGTTGCCGGGTCGCTTTCGTCAATGGCGATACGGAAGCCCCTCAGATAGATATCCCGCAGCGCCCGCTGGCTCACCTGAGAATTGGAATGCATCCGGTTGGTCTCCTGATTGTTGCAGCAGAAGTGCTTGATGGAAACGCCCCGGCCGGGGTGCTTCTGGACACCGTTGGTAATTCCGGCGGCCATTTTGCCGGAAATCAGAGGATCTTCCGAGTAGTATTCAAAGTTTCTGCCGCACAGAGGCAGACGGTGAATATTCATGGCAGGCGCCAACCAGATATGGACGCCGAAGCGCTCCATTTCTTCTGCCGCGATATCTCCGCAAACCTCGCACACATCCGGATTCCAGCTCTGTGCCAGAGCGGTTCCAATGGGAATGGCAGTGCAGTACTGCTCATAAATCGTGCCGTTTCTCTCAGGCTTTTTCCCAAGACCCAGATAGGCAACCAACTGTTCCGGCAGAATTTCTGCCATGGCCGCCAGACTTCCGTTGTCCAGGGCATAGACGCCCTTTTCATCCTTTCCGTATTGGGGGCTGAGCCGCACACCGGCAGGGCCGTCCGCCATAATCAGGGCGGGAACGCCCTCCCTGGCGAAAACGCCGGTGGTCTCGCCTGCGGAACCTGCCACCGTAATACCCGCGTTGCCAATGACGCTGTTGCTTCCGGCACTTCCGTTAAAGGCTCCGGTGCACAGCAGCGCCAGGTCGCTGTCGGACATGGTTTTCGCCAGTTTCAACGCTTCGGGATCAATGACCGGGGGTACCGGAATGATCTCATAAATCTCGGAAGCGCACAGTTTCAAAACAGGCGTGTGCTCCGGAATGACGATTTTCTTCTTGTTTTCGGGCTTCCATTCCGTAAAATCAGGCTTGCCGCCCACATCGTGGAGCCTTTGCACCAGCGCATCGTCGTCCAGCTCCACCACGGCACAGACTTCCGTATCCCGGCTGGAATTGCCGATATGGAGTACATAGCTGCCCTTTTCCAGAATGGCATGGCAGCTTTCCTCATCAAAGGAAGCAAGATCCTCCATGCGGAAAGAAAGGGTGAGCTTCTCGCTCTGCCCGGGTTTCAGCTCGTCGGTTTTTGCAAAGGCCGCCAGCACCTGATAGGGCTGATCCAGCTTTCCCTCAGGAATGGATACATATAGCTGCACCACTTCCCTGCCGGGAAACTTCCCGGTATTTTTCACTTCCGCAGTGACGGTGATTGTGCTCCCTTCCGCAGTTGCTGCCTTTGGGGATGTTTCAAAGCTGGTATATCCCAGACCGTAACCGAAGGGAAACATGGGCTGCTTGTCCACAGAATCGAAATAGCGGTAACCCACATAGATGCCCTCCCGATAGCGGGTATCATTGGCGTTGCCGAAATCACCTTCGTGGCAATAGTCCTCCCATTTGGCCCAGGTGCTTGCCAGCTTGCCGGAGGGATAGGCCCTGCCCAGCAGCACATCCGCAAAGGCGTCGCCCATGGCGCTGCCAAGCTGGGACAGCAGCATAATATTGGAAACCTGCTCCACCACAGGGGACAGGTCAACCACACCACCCACATTCAGCACCAGCAGGAAGCGCTTGTACCGCTTCTGCAAGCACAGAATGTCCCGGATCTCCGTATCGGCAAGCTCCAGATTGCCTTTTTCCGGGCTGCGGTCAGAACCCTCCCCGCTGTTTCTTGCCAAGACATAGATCGCGGTATCTCCCTCACCATCCAAAGGCAGTTCGTATTCCGGCTCGGGCATGATCGCGCCAATGCCCAGCATAATGGCGCTGAGACCTTCCGCAGCGATCTTCGCCTTGATTTTGGCTTTGAACGCCTTGCTTGCCTCTTCCAGAATGGCATCATACGCGTCCAGCCAGCCCTTGCTGGTGATGGTAAAGCCCGCGTTTTCCAGACCTTCCTCCACGCTGGGATAATGGCGCACATTGACATCGCCGCTGCCGGTGCCGCCCTTAATGGTCTTTCGGGCCCCGTTGCCGTAAAGGGCAATCTCGCCGGGGGATTCCAGCGGGAAGCTGCCGTCGGATTTCAGCAGCACCATGCACTCGGGAGAGAGCGCCCGGACTTTCCTGATGTGTTCCCGTTCATCGGAAGAAATCTTGCCGTATTTCGTCTTGTACTCGCCCTCGGCCCAGGTGAGACTGCCGCCGGGGACGGGTTTCAGTTCAAATTTCTTGAAGCCCGGTGCCTCGAAGGTGGGCCGGATCCCCGCCACATACGCAAACAGGAACTGGCACACCGCACCCAGGGAATAGTGGTTCAGGCTGTCCCGGAAGGCATCAAAGCCGTTCCAGTTCTCCGGAATGGTGGTTGCCCCAATGGTAATGGGATGCAGCCAGCCGGGGGCCTCGGTCTGCTCCAAAAGCTGAAAGGCTTCCTCCACAAGGCCATTGTCGCAGAGCGTGGGCAGCAGATAGACCGTAGACAGAAATCCGGTGTTCAGGTGATAATTGGCAGCCTTCAATTCCTGTTTTAGCTGCTCGATGACCAGCGGCTTCCTGGTTTCATCCGCCAGATCCAGGGCCAGCGCCCGGATATAGGCCGCCTGATGGCCTTTTTGAATCACGCCGTCCGGCGCGATCAGGTACTTGTTATAGGCGGCTTTCAGCTTTTCCGACAGGCTGCGGTATTTTGCGGCGTCTTCGGTTTTGCCGAGAATCTCCGCCATATGCGCCACATTGTCGCAGGAGCGCTTGGTATAGGCGGTGGCAACCTCCGGCTGACCGTACTGCGCCATGTGTTTGACGAAATCCTCCGGTTTTCCGCCCTTCATGAACAGCTCAATGACTTCCGGGGCCGGGGGAAGGGGCTCGTTCCACTCGCCGTAGTGGAAGCGGGTGTCATAGATGGAATCCCCGTCGCCGTTTTGATACCATTCCCGCTGGGCGTACAGGGGATTTTTCTCCTTCATACAGGAAAGAGAAAATTCCAGCCAGCGCCGGGCGGTATCGTAATGATCCTGCAAAATTTGTTTGTCTCCGTACATCAGGTAGATCTGGTAAGGCAGCCATACGGCGGAATCTCCCCAGCCCACGCTGTCCTCGCCGATGTTGCCGTTCCCCTC
>SFHI01000101.1 GCA_004555705.1 Clostridiales bacterium
GACCGAGGACACCGACAACCGGGCGCTGCGGCTGAAAACCCTGGGGAACGCGGTCTGCCCGCCCCAGGCCTATCCCATTTTCCAGTACATCGCCATGATTGAAACCGGGGCCTGTATCAACATCTGCCCCTATGGAACAGGAGGTGACGCACCTTGAAAGAATGGAAAGCCCCTGAAAAGGAGGCGCAGAAGATGACCCGTGACGGGGCGGTATCCGTCAATCTGGTCACGGGCGAGACGACCTATCCCTCTGACCGGACGTCGGAGCAGGACCATTCTGCATCCGGCGAAACGGCGGGCGCTGCTGGAAAAGCGGTGGACCGTGCGGAACTGCACCGGGAACAGGCAGCAGCCAAGAAGAAGCGCCGGAAACAGCGCAGAGCCTATCGGGAGGGCGAGGCGGCGGCAAGCCGCCCATCCTCCCGATTGCAGTTTTCCGAAGCTGACCGGGCGACGCCGGAGCTGCAAGGGGTCATCCGCAAGTCGGACAAGGCGGCGGACCGGCTGGATGCGGCAAAGGCTACTGTTCCGTCCAAACCGCCATCCCCCCAGCATACCAATCCGCTGTCCCGCCCCATCCAGGAGGTAGGCGCAGCGATCCACGGCAAGGTCCGGGAGGTGGAGCAGGAAAATTCCGGCGTCCAGTCGGGCCACCTGGGAGAACGCGGCATTGAGAAGGCTGTGGGCTACGGAAACCGCCGTGTCCAGAACTGGCGGGCGGAACGCAAACTGAAACCCTGGAAGGATGCAGCAAAGGCAGAGCAGGCAGCGGTCAAGGCCAATGCGGATTTCTACTATCGGAAAACCGTGGCGGAGAACCCCCAGTTTGCATCCAATCCCATCTCCCGCCTGTGGCAGAAACGGAAGCTGCAAAAGCAATATGCGGCGGCATACCGGGCGGCGGGCAAGACCGCCCAGGCCGGGAAAACAGCGGAGGCCACGGCAAAAGCGGCCAAGAAAACCGCCCAGGAGTCCAAGCGCACCGCCCTTTTCCTGAAACGGCATTGGAAGGGCGCGCTAATCGTGGGCGGCATCGGCCTTCTGCTGGTGATGCTGCTGGGCTCCCTGCAATCCTGTTCCTCCATGTTCGGCGGCGGGGTGTCCAATATCATGGCATCTGCCTATCTGTCCGAGGATGCCGACATGCTGGCGGCGGAAGAAGCCTACTGCGCCAGAGAGGACGAATTGCGGGAATACCTGGATACCTACGAGGCCACCCACGACTATGACGAGTATCACTTCGACCTGGACGAGATCGAACATGACCCCTATGTGCTGATCTCCATTCTGTCGGCTCTCCATGATGGAGTGTTCACCATCGACCAGATACAGGGCGACCTTCAAAATCTCTTTGACAAACAATATATCCTCACCGAAACCGTGACCACGGAGACCCGCTATCGGACAGAGACACGGACGGACAGCGAGGGCAACGAGTACGAGGTGGAGGTGCCGTATACCTGGTATATCTGCACCGTGACATTGGAGAACTTCAACCTCTCCCATGTGCCGGTCTATATGATGGGCGAGGATCAGCTTTCCTTGTACGCCACCTATATGTCCACCCTGGGCAACCGCCCCGATCTGTTCCCGTCCTCCGGGTATGTGAACAAGTACATCGAGAACCCGCCCACTGCCTGGGAGATTCCCGCTGAATACCTGACGGACGAGCGGTTCAATACCCTTATCACCGAGGCGGAGAAATATTTGGGCTATCCCTATGTGTGGGGCGGCAGCAGCCCCAGTACCTCTTTTGATTGCAGCGGCTTCGTCAGCTATGTGCTGACCAACAGCGGCCTGTGCAATACCGGGCGGCTGGGCGCTCAGGGACTCTACAACATTTCCACCCCAGTATCCGACCCCCAGCCTGGCGATCTGGTGTTCTTCGTGGGGACCTACGATACAACCGGCGTATCTCATGTAGGCATCTATGTGGGCGATGGGATGATGCTGCACTGCGGCGACCCCATTCAATATTCCAACCTGAACACAAGTTACTGGCAGTCCCATTTCTACGCATACGGCAGGCCGCCGTACAACTGATTTTATTGGAGGAATGATTTATGGCAACGGTTGAGAAAATCCGCAAGGACATCGAAAAGACGAAGGAGAAGATCTCCGCCCAGCAGAAACGCCTTCGGGAGCTGGAGGCGCAGCTCACCGAGGAAGAAAACCTGGAGATCGTCCACATGGTCAAGGCGGTGCGGATGGATAACAAGGAGCTGACCGCCTTCCTGAAGGCCTATGCCAGCGGCCTTATCACCCTGCCCGACGGGATGATGGAGGCGGAGGCGGCGCCGGAGCCTGACGACGAGGATATGGAGGACAGCGACCATGAAGAATAAGAAAGTGATCCGGCTGTTTACGGCGATTTTGGCGGTTGTACTGTGCATGACCGCTTTTTCCGTCACCGCCTTTGCGGGCGGCGGAGATGGCGACTACTACACCGGGGAGTCCGCCGAGACGACGCCGGAACCCACCGAGGAACCTGCCACCGGGGGCATGGAGCCGGAGGGCCAGCCCCTTACCCCGGAGGGCAACGCCACGCTGGTGGACGATTATTACGGTGACAAGCAGCTTATTACCGTGATTACGAAAGCGGGCAACTATTTTTACATCCTGATCGACCGGGCCAACGAGGACAAGGAAACCGCCGTTCACTTCTTGAACCAGGTGGACGAAGCCGACCTGATGGCGCTGATGGAAGATGGGCAGACGGAGGAAAAGCCAGCTGCTTGTACCTGCGCCGAGAAATGTCAGGCCGGTGCGGTGAATACCGCCTGTCCGGTCTGCGCGGTGAATATGAGCGAGTGCGCCGGAAAAGCGCCGGAGGTGGAGCCAGAGCCCGAACCAGAGCCGGAGAAAGAGTCCGGCAGCGGCGGCGCCCTGGTGCTGATCCTGCTGCTGGCGGCGCTGGGCGGCGGCGGAGCCTTCGCCTACATCAAGTTCATCAAGCCCAAGCAGGGCGCAAAGGTCAGCGCCGACCCGGACGACTATGAGTTCGAGGACGAGGAATACGAAAACGAGGACGTTCCTGAACAGGAAGAACAGGAGGACCAGAATTGAGCAAATTGGTGATCTGTGAAAAACCGAGTGTAGCAAAGAGTATCGCATCGGCCCTGGGTGTCACATCCAGGGCCGATGGCTATTTTGAGGGCGGCAGCTGGCTCATTTCCTGGTGTATTGGTCATCTGGTGGGACTGGCGGACGCGGCCGCCTACGATGACCGCTATAAGAAGTGGCGGTATGAGGACCTTCCCATCCTGCCCGCCCCCTTCCGCTATGTGGTGTCCGAGGAAAAGGCTGACCAGTTCCACATTCTCTGTTCCCTGATGGAACGCCCCGATGTGACGGAGCTGGTCAACGCCTGTGACGCGGGGCGCGAAGGTGAATTGATTTTCCGGCTGGTCTATGAGGCCGCCGGATGTTCCAAACCTTTCTCCCGCCTCTGGATTTCTTCGATGGAGGATGCGGCGATCCGGGAGGGCTTTGCCGACCTGCGCCCCGGTAAGGACTATGATCCTCTGTATCAGTCGGCGCTTTGCCGCCAAAAGGCGGACTGGCTTATCGGCATCAATGCCTCACGGCTGTTCTCGGTGTTGTACCACCGCACCCTGAATGTGGGACGGGTGCAGACGCCCACCCTGGCGATGCTGGCTGACCGGGACAGCAAGATCGTCTTGTTCCGCAAGGAGAAATACCATCATGTGCGGCTGGCGCTGGATAGAGCCGAGGCGGTTTCTGAAAAAATCCCGGCTATGGAGGATGCCCAGGCCATCCGGGACGCCTGTGACGGGCAGCGGGCCGTGTGTGCATCCGTGGTGCGGGAGAAAAAGACGGAAAAGCCGCCCAAGCTGTATGACCTGACCGCCTTGCAGCGGGAGGCAAACCGGGTGTTTGGCTACACGGCCAAGCAAACCCTGGACTGCGCCCAGTCGCTCTATGAAAAGAAGCTGCTGACCTATCCCCGAACGGACAGCCGGTATTTGACGGTTGACATGGCGGAGGCCGCCTCCGTGGTCCTGCATCTGGCGGCGCGAGTGCCGCCCTTCGACGCCTGCCCGGAGTTTTTCCCCGATGTTCTGGCGCTGGTGAACGACAAGGAGGTATCCGACCACCATGCCCTGATTCCCACCCTGGAGCTGGAAAAGGTGGATGTACCTGCGCTGCCTGTGGGCGAGCGAAATATCCTTCTGCTGGTCTGCTGCAAGCTGCTGTGTGCGGCGGCGGAGCCTTTCGTGTATGAGGCGGTCACGGCCACCTTTGACTGCGGTGGACATACCTTCACGGCAAAGGGAAAGCAGGTGCTTTCCCAGGGCTGGCGGGCCATCCAGGAGGTGTTCCGTTCCTCCCTGAAGGAGAAGCCGGAGGATGAAGATGCCGTGGACGTCCTTCCGGCCTTGGCCGAGGGACAGGTCTTTGAGCCGGTCTCCGCCTCCGTCACCGAGCACTTCACTTCGCCCCCCAAGCCCTACACGGAGGACGCCCTTCTGTCGGCCATGGAGAATGCGGGCAAGGAAAATATGCCGGACGAGGCAGAGCGCAAGGGCCTGGGCACCCCGGCGACAAGGGCGGCCATCATTGAAAAGCTAGTGTCCGGCGGATTCGTGGAGCGCAAGGGCAAGAACCTGATTCCCACAAAGGCAGGTGTCAACCTGGTCACGGTGCTGCCGGAGCTGCTGACCTCTCCCAAGCTCACAGCGGATTGGGAACAGCGGTTGAACGAGGTGGCAAAGGGCCAGGCGTCGCCGGAGGACTTCATGGACGGGATCGAGGCAATGGCGGCGGAGCTGGTGCGGAAATACTCCCACATTTCCGAGGATGGGCAAAAGCTGTTCCAGCCGGAGAAGGAGACGGTG
>SFHI01000102.1 GCA_004555705.1 Clostridiales bacterium
AAGGTTCGTCAAATAGCATAAGGAAAAAGAAAAACTGTCATTGCGAACCAGTGACCGATGTCACTGGTGTGGCAATCCCCCCGATTTTTCGGGCTGAAACCAGGAGGTTCTCCCTTCTGACCGGGGGATTCCC
The DNA here is from genome assembly GCA_004555705.1 of Clostridiales bacterium. Lineage (GTDB taxonomy): Bacteria > Bacillota > Clostridia > Oscillospirales > Oscillospiraceae > Faecousia. The sequence goes on from SFHI01000102.1 coordinate 134, forward strand.
ACGCCAGTGTGCGCACTGGCTCGGAATGACAGTTCAATTATTTGTGCATTTTTTACTTTAATGAGACAGCCCCAATCACGCATTTTCGCAGATGGAATCAATCCACGAGAGCACTTCGCCGGGATAATCCGCCTCGCTGTGGGGCTGATCCCAGACCAGGGCGTAGTCCACGGTGCCGCAGCCCGCGTTCCGGAGCTTCAGCGCCAGGGTCATGGCCACGCTCAGGGAGGTATCCGCGTCGCTGGCCCCCACCCGGATGCGGTAATGCCTGGCCTGACGGCTCTTTTCCTCCGTTCCGATGAAAGACATCGGATTCAGCAGCCGCACCCGCTCCGCCAGGGCCCGGTCCTCCGCCACGGAAGCGTAGGCATCGTAGTACCTGGCATACTCCTCCGGGAAATCGTCCTTCAGTTCCCCGATGGCGTCCGCGATTTCGGGAGCATAGTGGACATAGTCCCGCTCCGGGGTGCCGAAGGCCTGGTTCTCTCCGCTGTCCATGGTGAGCTTGTCAAAGGAGGTGCAGGGCTTCATTCTGCGGCGGTGATTCAGCACATAGGTGTCCAGGTCGGAGACCGCTGCCCTGTGCCCGTCCCAGCTGAGCCAGGGCTTGGCGGTCCCGGGAACATCGATGAACCGGGGCTTCCTGTCCTCGAATACCACGCCCTGGGGCGGGCGGGACACCAGGTCCCCCAGGCTGGGGGGCGCGGCGGGCTTATCCTGCGCAGGCGGCATCCCGGGCAGCGCCACCCCGGGGCCCGCATGGTGCAGCCCGGGGGCCTGCTGAGGCTTGGGTCCCATGGGTGCCGGGGCCTTTGCCGTGTAGTTTCCGGAAAGGTAGTCCGCCGCGCTGCAGGCCAGGGGCAGCTCCCCCGCCTCCAGACGGGTCAGGTAATCGGAGGCGGAATCGTTCAGCCGTTCCATCAGGTAATCGTAGGCGCTGCCGCTCCGGCCGTCCTCATTCAGCCGCAGGGACTCGCCTGTTTCGGGATGGCGCAGCCCCAGGCCGTTAAAATAGTCCACATAGCGCCTGGCCAGCACTGCGGACAGCGCCTGCTTGAAGGGCGTCATGACCTCCGCGGGACCCGCGGGAGAATCCTCATTCTCCCGGTCCGCCCGGAACATCCATTCGTAAGCCAGGTCCGCGTGCTCCAGGTCCACAATGGGGCAGTAAATCTGCGCCGCATAGACGGCGTCGCTCTCCCCCAGGAAAGCCCCGTTGGCTTCCAGATATGGAATATAGTTTTCATTGTCCCCGGTGACCGCCAGCAGGGTACTCATGGCGCCGCCCGCGCTCCAGCCCACGCTGATGATCCGGTCCCAGTCCCCGGGAAGTACTTCCCGGTTGCGGCGCAGGAACCGGATGGCTGTTTTCAGGTCGACCAGGGAGCAGGGCCCCTTCACCAGCCTGCCGTCCCGGTCCCGGGACTCCCGGCCCCGGCAGCCCGCGGATACATAGATCAGCCCATGGTCCAGATACTGCCGGGCATAGCACCGGGGTCCGCCCAGCCACACATGGGGCATCTGCATATAGCCCGCGGAGTTGTTCTCAAACACCACGTTCACGTGCCGGGCCTCTTCGGAGAATACGCCCCCCTCCCCCATCAGCTTCCGGGGGACAAAGATGCTCAGCCGCTGGAATTTGGGGGTCGTGGCCGCGGGAGTGTAGAGGATATCCTCCAGGCACCAGCAGCCGTACTTTTCGTCCAGAACCCATTGGTCCCGGCAAGCGGTATACCTGCACCAGCTGGCAGGGCAGACCATCATCGTCCCCTATGTCGAGGAGCCCTTCGGCCCCTATGCCCAGAACTATATGCTGGCGGAAAAAGCCACCAAGGGGCAGGTTTCCATCATCAAGGTGGACAACCTCCACACCGCCCTGTTCCTCACCGGCATGGGCAAGGGCGTGTGCATCGCGCCCCGGTATGTCCGGAACCTGGTTGCCATGGATACCTTTACCGTCACCATCTCCGACCGCAGCTGCCGGTTTGACGAGTATATGTACTACAACGAGTCCCCCAACGGCGCGGCGGCCCTGTTTTTCGAGGAATTCCGGATGTCCCTGGAGCAGTAGCGGCAAAAAAACTGTCATTGCACACCAGCGGCGTTGGCCGCCGGTACGCAATGACAGTTCAATTATTTGGCGACCTCTAAAAACTACTTTTTGGTGTTTTGGGCGAGAGATTTTGTTCCGGCAAAAGTTTTGGAAAGGCCGGAATACTTGGTGTATTGCGGACTTTTCAAAACGCATTGTTGGGACAAAAGATCCGTCCAAAACCCAAAAGGGTAGTTTAGGCAGCCGATGGCCTCCGCGCCGGTGGCCCAGCAGCGGTAGCGGGCGATGCAGCGGCCTGACCCGTCAAAGCAGGCCATCCAGGGGGTGTCCTCCCGGATCAGCAGCAGTTTTCCGTCCTTGCTGTGAAGCCGGATGGTCCGCACCTGGTCCTTTTCCGGCAGGGTGACACCCTCGGGATCGTATTCCGCCTCCCAGGTGTCCGTTCCGTATACGTAGTCCTCAAAGGTCAGCCAGCTCTCGTCCGCCCCCAGGCCCTGGGGGTCCACCCACTCCACCTTATCGGGGTAGGAAAATTCCAGCAGTTCGTGGGTGATCTTCATCAGCTCAGCGTTTATGGGGCCAAGGGAGTCCGGGTCCCGGTACGCGGATACATCCAGATTCTCCTGAAGTTCCTGGGGAATGGCGTCCACATTGCGGATCACATACAGCCCATCATCGCCTCTGGCCACAAAATTATAGAGGCTCTCGATCTCCGTGTTCCCGTTTCCATAGAGAACATCATACTCCGCGTCACAAAGCCACAGCCGGTCGTTGATTTGCCGGAAGGCGTTTACCCGGATGTCCACGGGGTAGAAAGTGTCCAGTTCTAACTCCTTCACCACTTCGTTCTCAAAGACCAGGAATTCCGCCCACCGCTCCTTGTCGCCGGAGCGGAAAGCATCCAGATATGCGCTGTAGAAATCATAAGCCTCCTGATCCTCCGCTGACAAAGCGGCCCCGGTTGTCTCCTCCGGGGCAAATGCCCCCTCGTCCACCGCCGGCATCTCTGCCGATACGGGACTGGTCAGGAAGCACACTGCCACTGCGGCGCAAACCGCCAGGGCGGCAATCATAACCCAAATTCCCGATTTTTTAAAGTTCAGCACGTTTTTAACCCTTTCCTTCACACCCACCTCGCCAAAGGCAATGGGGCAGGCGGCGAGATGCCTCCCGGGAATGCTGCACCGCAGCAGGGCCTGGGAGTAGGCCGCCCGCTGCTGCCGGGAGTAGGACCGGACCACCGCCTCGTCACAGGCGTATTCCAGATCCCGCCCCAACAGGACGTAGGCAGCCCAGACAAGCGGATGGAACCAATACACGGCCAGAAGTCCGTAGCCCAGCAGCTTCCATATATGGTCAAGACGGCGGATGTGCATCCGCTCATGGGCCAAAATGTAGGGAAGCTCCCCGGCCTCCACCGAATAGGGCAGGTAAATCCGGGGCCGCAGCAGCCCCAGCACAAAGGGGGATTGGGCGTATTCGCTCTGCCACACGTTTCCCCCCAGCCGCACTGCCGTCCGAAGCCGGCGGCGCAGCGCATACCACCGCAGGGCCATATACACCAGCAGCGCCAGCACCACCCCCAGCCAGACCCAGGCGGCGACCCGGGGATAATCCACCTGGGAAGGGGCCCGCGCCCCGGTTTCCGCCGGAAGCGCGGCGGCAGCTTCGGCCGGGGGAGCCGCCACGGTGGGGATCAGCGGCTCCCCGGGAAGCACGGTCTGCACCGGGCGGACGGCATGGGTATCGGGAACCAGGCTCAGGGCGCTCTCAATGGAGAAGGGCATCACCAGCCGCAGCGCCACGATCCCCCAAAGGATGGGATTGACCCACTTGGGAGCCCTTTTCAGCACCAGCCGGACAAGGAGCACCGCCAGGATCAGCCATCCGGCGGAAAAGCTCATGTCCAGGATTTTCAGAAACAGATTACGCATGGTCATCCTCCCGGCGGAAACGGTCGATCATGGCCTGAACCTGGTCAATCTCCTCCCGGGAAACCCGGCGGTTCCGGGTGAAGGCCGCCACGAAGGCGGGCAGGCTCCCGCCGAAGGTTTTCTCCATCATCTCGTCCACCTGGGCCGCCTGGACCTCCTCCCGGGAGACCAGGGAGGAAACAATGCTCCCCTCGTTCTTCACCACACCCCGCTCCGACAGCCGTTTGATGACCGTGTAGGTGGTGGTGGGCTTCCAGCCCAGCTGCTCCTGGCACAGGGCCACCAGCTCCTTGCTCCGGATGGGCTCGTGATCCCACAGAATCTGGCAGAACCGGTACTCACTCTCAAAAACCTTGGGCGCTTCCATAGGCGTTCCTCCTGTATTGGTTAATCTAACGCGTTAGAGTAACTTTACTCTAACACATTAGAGCATATTTGTCAACCCCTTTTCCAAAAATGATCGATGTGCCCTGCAAAGATAAATTGTTGTTTACCAAAATTTTGCCGTAGGGGCGGCTAATAGCCGCCCGCAACCTTTCGCCTACAAAAGCGCCCTGTTCTATCGAAAACACTCAAAAATCGGTGTAAACGCAACATTCTTGAAAACTGTAAACAACAATTTCCCGTTCCATATGCCATAGGAAATTTAAAAACACACGGCCGTGCTCCCTGGGGAGCGGGCCGTGTGTTTTTAGAATCAAAAATTACTGCTGCTTCCAGGTGCCGTGGGAGAAGAGCACCAGAATCGGGAATATCTCCAGCCGTCCGGCCAGCATATCCGCGATCAGCACCAGCTTGGACAGCACGCTGTAGGCCGCGTAGTTGCAGGTGGGACCCACCGCCTCCAGGCCGGGGCCGATGTTGTTGAAGCAGGCCAGCACCGCGCTGAAATTGGTGCCGACGGAGAAGCCGTCCAGGGAAATCACCACATAGCTGGCAAACAGAATGATCACATAGGCGGCCAGATACGCGTTGGCGCTGTCCAGGACCTTCTCGTCCATCACCTGGCCGTTGACCCGAATGCTCTGAATCCGGCGGTGGTGGAGCACCTGGTGGATGTTCCGCCGCAGAATCTTGAACAGCAGCAGCACTCTGGCGCATTTCAGACCGCCGCCGGTGGACCCGGCGCAGGCGCCCACCACCATAAGCATCAGCAGGATGCTCTGGGAAAAGGCGGGCCACTGGCCGAAATCCGTGGTGGCAAAGCCGGTGGTGGTCATGATGGAGGAAACCTGGAAGGCCGCATGGCGGATGGTTTCCCCCAGGGTGGAATAGAAGCCCCGGAGATTCAGGGTGATGAGCACCACACTGCCCACCAGGATTCCCACATACAGCCGCAGCTCCTCGTCCTTGAAAACCGCCCGCGCGTTTCCCAGCAGCATCAGGTAATAGCAGCTGAAATTGATGCCGAAGAGGGTCATGAACACGGTGGTCACGTTTTGGATGTAGGGCGAATACCCCGCCAGGGAATCATTCTTCACCCCGAAGCCGCCGGTGCCCGCCGTGCCGAAGGCCGTGCACACCGCCTCCAGCAGGGGCATTTTCCCGATGAGCAGGAAGATCACGTTCAGAACAGTAAGCCCGATGTACAAAATATAGAGAATTCCCGCGGTTTTCCGCATCTTGGGAACCAGCTTGCCCACGTTGGGCCCGGGGCTTTCCGCCCGCAGCAGGTGCATGGTAAAGCCCTGGCCCTTGCTGCCCCCCGGGGCGAAGGCCAGCAGGAACACCAGCACGCCCATGCCGCCCAGCCAGTGGCTGAAGCTGCGCCAGTACAGGATGCCCCAGGACAGAGACTCCACCTCCGGAAGGATGGAGGCGCCCGTGGTGGTAAAGCCGGAGACGATCTCAAAAAAGGCGTCAATGAACTTGGGAATCTCCCGGGAGAAATAGAAGGGCAGGCAGCTGAGCAGACTCAGCACGATCCAACTGGCCCCCACGCAGACCAGACCCTCCCGGGCGAAAAAGGCGCTGGGCGCGCTGCGGCAGGTCAGGCGGAGCAGACCGATGACCGCGGCAAAAATTCCCAGGGTCACCAGGAAGGCAAAGGCGGCCTGCTGCTCCCCATAGTACAGACTGATGGCCAGAGCCGGAAGCATAAACACAGCTCCGATGGTCAGAATCTGGGCGATAAACCGCCCCATCATTTTGTAGTTCATAGCATCCCCTTATTTGCTGGGTTGGTAATAGCCCCCCGGAAAGACAAATTGTTGTTTGAAGATTTCCGTACGCAGTGCGTTCTTACTGTAGGGGAGGCATTGATGCCTCCCGTAGAGCAGTACGTTTTCGCCGAAAACCTCGGAAAATGGTAACATTTTACCGCCGGGAGGCATCAATGCCTCCCCTACAGAATGGTCGTTACATGTTGCGATATTTGACGTGAAAACACCAATTTGCCGATTCGATTGTCTTACGCGAAAATATCGTTGAGCTGCCGCAGGGTTCCCTGGCCGCTGGTGACCACCACGATGGTGTCGCCCCGGGTGAAGGAGGAATCGCCTCCGGGGATTTCCGTTTTGGAGCCGTGGGTAATGCTCACGAGAAGCACATTGTTCTTCAGGCGAATGCCCTTCAGGGGGGTGTCGCAGTGGGCTGTGGTCTCGTCCACCAAAAATTCCACCGCCTCCGCCTGCCCATGGGCGATTCTATGTACGGACACCGCGGCACCGGTCTGGTTCTGCATGGCCCGGACGTAGCGGACGATGTTGTTGCAGCACAGCTCCTTGGGGCAGACCACGCTGCCCAGGGCCAGGGCGTCGATCATGGCGTGGTTTTCCATCCGCCCCAGCTTGGTGATCACCTGGGGCACGCCCCGGCTCTGGCCGTAGAGGGAGGTGATCATATTCAGCTCGTCGATCCCGGTGAGGCTCACCAGGGCGTCAGTTTTGTCGAGACCCTCGCTTTCCAGCAGCAGCCGGTCCGTGCTGTCGCCGTGGATGACGGCGGCGTTGGGAAGCAGCGCGGCAAGCTCCTGGCAGCGGTCCAGGTCCTGCTCCACGATCTGCACGCCAATCCCGTGCTTTTCCAGCATGGAGGCCAGGTAGAAGCTCACCCGTCCGCCGCCGCAGAGCATCACCCGGCGAACCCGGCGGGTGATGATCCCCAGATTGCGGAGCAATGTGGTCAGGTTCTGGGCCGGAGCGGTGACGAAGATCCGGTCCCCTTCCCGGAGGACAAAGTTGCCGTTGGGGGCCACGGCGGTGCCGCTGCGCAGTACCGCGCAGACCAGCACCCGACATTTTGCCACGGTGTTCAAATCGCTGAGGGCCACGTTGCACAGCTTGCTGGCGCCGTCGATGCGCAGCTCCACGATCTCCGTGCGGCCCTTGGCGAAGGTGTCCCGCTTCAGGAAGCCCGGGTATTGGAGCAGGTGGGCGATCTCCAGCGCCGCCTGCTTCTCCGGGTTGATGGTCATGGACAGGCCGAACACATCCTTCATGGTGAAAATCTGCTCGGTGTACTCCGGGTCCCGGATTCGGGCGATGGTGTGCAGCTTCGGATTCAGGTAGTGGGCGGTGGTGCAGCACAGCAGATTGATCTCGTCGGCATCGGTGGCCGCGATCAGCAGGTCCGCCTCCCGGGCCCCTGCCTGGATCAGGGTGTTCATGGTGGCGCAGTTCCCCGAAATCGCCATCACATCATATTGCTCCAGGGATTCCTCCAGCACATGGGAGTTGGTGTCAATCAGGGTCACATCGTGCCCCTCCGCGGAAAGCAGCCGGGTCAGGGTGGAACCGACCTTTCCGTTACCGGCAATGATAATGTTCATAATAACCTCCGAACTGTACAGAGCGCCGCTGTTACGATACGCTCCCGCGCGCCAGGGGATAAAGTGTTGTTTAGCGGCTTCGCCGAATTGACAATTGACAATTGACAGTTGACAGTTATTGTGTCCCTACAGGACAATTTTGAAATAAAGCGCCTTGTTTTTGAACACTGGAATCATATTTTTATCCCGAAGGGATTCCTTAATTGTCAATTGTCAATTGTTAATTGTCAATTCTAAACAACAATTTACCTTTCATTTCTTCCGGCCGCCGGACGTGATATGTATTGATTCAGTATAGCATTTTGCGAGAAAAAATGCAATATTTATCCATTAAAAACTCTGTTCCCCTGCTTGCCAATGGGCGCGAACGGTGGTATGATGACAAAAAAGGAGGAACGCCTATGGAAATTACCGTCAATCATGTAAACCTCTTTTACGAGGTGGTGGGCACCGGCGCGCCGCTGGTGATGATCCACGGCAACGGTGAATCCCACGAAATCTTCCACGAGGCCGCCGAACTGCTCTCGTCCCGGTTCACCTGCTACCTGCTGGACAGCCGGGGCCACGGCCAGAGCCAGCAGGTGCCCGAATTCCACTACGCGGACATGGCCGAGGATGTGTACCGGTTTATCCAGGCTCTGGAGCTGAAAAACGTCACCTATTACGGCTTCAGCGACGGAGGGATCATCGGTCTGCTGCTGGCCAGTGCCCATCCCGGGCTGCTGGACCGGATGATCATCAGCGGCGCCAATACCCGGCCGGACGCGGTCTCCAAGCCTCTGGCCCTTGTTTTCCGGGTGCTGAACTTCCTGCACCGGAACCCTCTGTTTGAGCTGATGCTCCGGGAGCCCCATATCTCCGCGGAGCAGCTCCGGTCCATCGAAACCCCCACCCTGGTGCTGGCCGGCAGCCGGGACCTGGTGGCGGAGGAGGATACCCGCTTCATTGCGGAGAACATTCCCAATGCCGCCCTGAAAATCCTCCCCGGAGAGGGCCACGCCAGCTACATCGTCCACAAAACCAAGGTGGCAGAGCTGATTCTGGAGTTCTGTCCCCAGGAAACCTGACCAAAAACGGCACACCCCTGCCCCCGGCAGAGGTGTGCCGTTTCCCGTTGTTGGGACTGTTCTGCTGAATTGTTGTTTAGCGGCTTCGCCGAATTGACAATTGACAATTGACGGGCACCTCTAAAAACTCCCCTTTTGGGTTTTGGACGGATCTTTTGCCCCAACAATGCGTTTTGAAAAGTCCGCAATACACCAAGTATTCCGGACTTTCCAAAACTTTTGTTGGAACAAAATCCCTCGCCCAAAACACCAAAAAGTAGTTTTTAGAGGTTGCCTTCTCTTAATCAGGAGGAATGTGTTATGAACGAAACTGTATTTCCCAAAGACTTTCTGTGGGGTGCAGCCACAGCTGCCGCTCAAATCGAGGGCGGTTGGGACGAGGACGGAAGAACCCCCAGCATCTGGGATGTTGCCCCCAAGAACAAAATCAAAGACGGGACAGACTGCCATACCGCCTGTGATCATTATCACCGTTGGCGGGAAGATGTGGCGATCATGAAGGAATTGGGCTTAAAATCCTATCGTTTCTCCATTTCCTG
>SFHI01000103.1 GCA_004555705.1 Clostridiales bacterium
GTAACGTGTTCGAAAACTTCAAACACCAATTCATCGCTCTGTTTTCTATTCGTCCCGAAGGGACACCACAACTGTCCACTGTCCACTTGCTCAGCAATACACTTCTTTTGCCATATAAGAATCAGGGAGTCCGGATTTCGGACTCCCTGAAAATATTTTATTCGGATTCGCCGCCTTCTCCGGAACCGCCGCCGGAGCCTTCTCCGGAACCGCCGCCGGAGCCTTCTCCGGAGCCACCGCCGGAACCTTCTCCGGAGCTTCCGCCGGAACCTTCTCCGGAGCCTCCGCCGGAGCCTTCTCCGGAACTGCCGGCGGAGCCTTCTCCGGAGCCTCCGCCGGAACCTTCTCCGGAGCTTCCGCCGGAACCTTCTCCGGAGCCTTCCCCGGAACCTCCTCCGGAACCCTCACCGGAGCCTTCTCCTTCGGAACCGCCGGGGTCTGCGGGGGGCTCCGGTTCGGGGGTTACGATCTTCACGACCACCCGTTTTGTGGTCATATAGGAGGAGAGCGCCTCAAAATCCCGGGAAATCAGCTTTCCGGTTTCAAGACTGTACTTGCACTTGTAGGTGCGCACGTGGTAGCCGGTGTTGCCGCCCTCCAGGACCTGGCCGTCCTTATAGCCGCTCTCCGGCCCGTATTCCACATATTCCACCTCCGGGGTGATGGTGCGGGTGATCTCATACTCCATCTTGATGTAGTAATCCCGTTCCTCCGTGCCCAGGATTTTCATCCGCATGAAGCCGTCGGAGACCTCCGCCTGAATTTTGATGGGGTAATTCCAGTTGTTGCGGAATTTCAGGTCCGGGCCGCCCCAGTTGACGGTGGCGTCCATGCCCATGTCAATATAGCTGGAGGGGAAGCCGTGGTTGATCCGCTCGGTGATCTCCATATCCGCCAGCAGGGCGCAGTAGTACAGAGTGGAGGAACCCTGGCAGACGCCGCCGCCTACGGAATTGACCAGCTCGGTGCCGGAATAGGCGGGGGCCGCCTGGAAGCCCCGCTCCAGGGTCCGCTCGCCCACGGCGTCGTTGTAAGAGAATTCCTCTCCGGGATTCAGAATGTAGCCGTCGAGAATCTGGCAGACCAGGCGCAGGTTGGTGGTGCGCTTTTCGTTGGAGCCGTGGGGGGTCTCACAGGAGCCAAGCACGTCCTGGAACAGAAGCTCGTCCGCCAGGGTGTCCGGCTCGATGTAGGACAGCCTGATGGAGACAGTTTCTCCGTAGGCCGCCTGATCCACGAGCTTCCGGGCTTCCTCCAGATCAAACCCATAGCCGTAAGAACCGGGAATGGGCTCATAGGTCTGGAAATTCATGGTGGCATTCACGGGCTCCACACAGCATTCCTCAAAAATTGCCTGGAGGTCCGGCGGATCGGGAACCATGTTGGGGGTGATGTTTCTGCGTTCTACCAGGAAGCGGTTAAAGCTGTAGGCGTCCAGAATGTCCTGGTACAGCTTGTCCACATCCAGACCCAGCCCCGGGGTTCCCAGGGTGATGTACAGGGTCTGGCCGGGAGCATCGGGGTCGATGTCCTGAAGGTCGGGGCGCTCTCCTTCCAGCCGGAAGCTGGCGGGGGTATAGGCGCCGCCGATGTCCGCCGCATACTCCCTGAGCGTCCGCTGGATATACTCCTGATCCAGCCGGAGATAGGGAAGCAGGGCGATGGTGTGGTTTCCGGTGAGGGACGCCTGGTAGGCCGCCTGACGCTCCGTCTGGGTGCCCGTGCGGCCATACTGGTAGGCAGCTTTCACCGCGGCGGACACGTCCAGCTTGGCCTTGGTATCGGCGGGGGAGAAGCGAAGGGTCGTATCCGCCAGCTGCACCACCATGTCCTGTGCGGTAAAGGTATTCTCTGTGGCGCTGCGGACAGCGGCTTCCGCCTGGGAGCGGGTCATGCCGCCAACGGGAATGTCTCCGATGAGCACATTGTTCAGAATCTTTCCGTTGTAGGGATCGGCGGCGCTGCTGATGGCCACAAAGCCGATGATTCCCAGAATCAGAATCAGGGCGAAGGCGCACACGCCCACCAGCAGAATTTTTTTGTTGCGCAGAAAGAAGCTGTCGGAATCTCCGGGCTGCCTGCGGTTGACGCCTGCGACCTCCGCAAAGGCGTGATCCATGGCCTCCTCCTCGGGCAGCAGACGGGGCTCGTCCGGAGCGGAACCGTCGGGCTGCGCCTCTGGCAGGGGGGATTCTTCGGGGAAATCGCCGGGGTCCTCCTCAAGCAGCGGTTCCCAGGGGTCAAAGGGATCGGCGGAGGGGACGCGCTCCGGCTCCGCCGGGGTCCGGGGCGTCTCAAAACGGCCCCGGGGCTTGGAAAACTTGCCTTGTGCCATGAAAATACCTCCTCAGGGTCAATGGGGAATACAGGCCCGGTAACGGTCGATGAAAATCTTGCTCTGGCGCAGGCTGTCCACGCCGGAGGCCAGCTTCAGCCGAAGGGTGGGCTCCTTGGTGTTGGCGAGGAACGTGACCCTTGATTTGTAGTCCGGGTCGGCGCACAGGCTGCTCACAGCCTCGAAATTCAGATTGTGCAGAGTGAAGAGCACATCCCCCGCCTTCTGGCGGATGTCCTTGATGCCCGCCTCCTTTGCCTTGGCCCGGAGCAGGGCGATGTCGATGAGGTTCAGCACGCCCTTGGGCGGCTCGCCATAGCGGTCCACAATCTCGTCCAGCAGGTCGTCCGCGTCCTCCTGGCTGCGGATGGCCGCCATCCGGCGGTACAGGTCCATCCGCTCCTCGCCCCGGGACACGAAGTCCTTGTCCACGTTGGCGGTGACGTTCAGGTCCGCGGTGCAGTCCGGGGCCTGAGGCGCCTCGCCCCGTTCCTCCAGCACCGCCTCGTCCAGCAGCTTCAGGTACATATCGTAGCCCACGCTCATCATGTGGCCGGACTGCTCGGAGCCTAAGAGGTTTCCCGCGCCCCGGATTTCCAAATCCCGCATGGCAATTTTGAAGCCGGAGCCGAACTCGGCAAAGTCCCGGATGGCGGAGAGCCGCTTTTCGGCGATTTCCGTCAGGTTCTTGTCCGGCTTGTAGGTGAAGTAGGCGTAGGCGTGGCGGGTGGAGCGGCCCACCCGGCCCCGGAGCTGGTGGAGCTGGCTCAGACCGAACCGGTCGGCGTTTTCGATGATCAGGGTGTTGGCGTTGGGAATGTCCAGGCCAGTTTCGATGATGGTGGTGCACACCAGCACCTGGATTTCTCCCTCGGCCATGGACTGCATCACGTCCCCCAGGGCATCCTCGCCCATCTGGCCGTGGGCCACGGCCACGGTGATGCCGGGAATCCGGCGGCGCAGGGCCCCGGCGCACTGGTCGATGGTTTCCGTCCGGTTGTGGAGGTAGTACACCTGGCCGCCCCGCTCCACCTCCCGGCGGATGGCGTCGTCGATGATGGCGTTGTTGTGCTCCATGACGAAGGTCTGCACCGGGTAACGGTCGGCGGGGGGCTCCTCCAGGGTGGACATATCCCGGATGCCGGAAAGCGCCATGTTCAGCGTCCGGGGGATGGGGGTGGCGGAGAGGGTCAGCACCGAAGCGCTGCTCCTCATCCACGATGAGCAGGCCAAGGTCTTTAAACTGGACGCTCTTTTGCAGCAGCTTATGGGTGCCGATGATCAGGTCCACGGCCCCGGAGCGGAGATTCTGCAGGGTGCGCTGCTGCTGCTTGGGGGTGCGGAACCGGCTGAGCACGTCAATGTTCACCGGGAAGCCCCGGAACCGGCTGACGGCGGTCTGGTAATGCTGCTGGGCCAGCACCGTGGTGGGCACCAGGATGGCGGCCTGCTTGCCGTCCATGACGGCCTTCATCACCGCCCGGAGGGCCACCTCGGTTTTGCCGAAGCCCACGTCGCCGCAGAGCAGCCGGTCCATGGGGGTGGGGGACTCCATATCCCGCTTGATCTCCCCGATGCAGCGCAGCTGGTCGTCGGTTTCGGGATATGGGAAGTTGTCCTCAAATTCCTTCTGCCAGGGGGCGTCCGCGGCGAAGGCGTAGCCGGGCTGCCGCTTCCGGGCGGCGTAGAGCTGGATCAGCTCTCCGGCCATGTCTTTCGCAGCCTTGCGGGCCTTGGCCTTGGTTTTCAGCCAGGCATCGGAGCCGATTTTGTTCAGGCGGACGTTGGCATCCTCTCCGCCGCCGCCGATATACTTGCTGACCAAATCCAGCTGGGTGGCGGGGACAAAGAGGGTGTCGGAGCCTTGGTAGGCGATTTTGATATAGTCCTTGACGGCCCCTTCCACCTTGATCTGCTCCATGGCCACGAAGCGGCCTATGCCGTAGTTCTCGTGAACCACCAGGTCCCCGGGGGTCAGGTCCGTGAAGGAGTTCAGCTTCTGACGGTTGGTGGCGGTTTTTTTCGCCGCTTTTCTGGGAGCCTCCCGGTGGGCAATGAGCTGGCCTTCCGTGAGGACGGCAAGACCGCTCATGGGATACTCCATGCCGAAGGGCAGGGACCCTTCCGAAAGAAGAATCTGTCCGGGCTTGGGCAGACTGGTCAGGGGGATGCAGAGAAACGCGGAGAGGCCCCGATCCCGGAGCATCTGCTGCAGCAGCTCCGCCCGGTGGCGGGAGCCGCAGAGCACCAGGGAGCCGAACTCCATCTTCTGGTAATGGGTCAGGTCGGAAACAGCGGTGTCCAGGTTGCCGCCGTAGCTGGGCAGCTGCTTGGCCGCAATGGGAAGCAGCACCTTGGGGGGATTCTCCTCGGGATAGGCGGCGCCGCCGAAGGCGTCAAAATACACGGCCACCTTGCTTTGAAGCTGGGCGCAGAAGTCCTCCCACTGGCAGACAAAGTCACACAGCTCCCCGGCCACCAGCCCACCCTGGAGCATTCCGTCCAGCTGCATCCCCATATCCTCGGTGCGGGTCCGGGCGGTGCGGTGGAGGGCGGCGTGGTCGCAGAGAACCCACAGGGCCCCCTGGGGGACATAGTCCGCCGCGTTGGCGTACTCCGGATAGATTAAGGAGAGATACCGGTCGGAGGCGGGGTTCGAAAGGCCATTTTCGTATTTTTCCGAATCCCGGGTCAGGGTGGCGATAAGAGGCTCGTTGAGATTTTTGCGCCTGCGCTGCCGGGAAATCAGATTCCGGAGGTCCCGGCACAGGCCCTCGAGGCCGCCGGGATGAAGATGGGGCAGGGTTTCCGCCACGGGGAGAATGGTGACAGCGTCGATGTTCTCGCTGCGGCGCTGGGTTTCCGGGTCAAAAAAGCCCATGGTGTCCAGCTCGTCCCCAAAGAATTCCGCCCGGATGGGCTGCTCCTGGGCGGGGGAATAGATATCCACAATGCCGCCCCGGACGGCAAACTGCCCCGGGCCCTCCACCAGGCCGCAGCGGCTATAGCCTGCATCGGTGAGGCTGCGGACAAGGGTGTCGATGGGGTACTCCCGGCCCACCTCCAGGGTGAACGCGGAGCGCATCAGGATGGCTTTGGGCATGGTGCGCAGGCTCAGGGATTCCCAAGTGAGGATCTGCACCGGGGTTTTCCCGGAGGCGAGATCATATAGCTGCCGCAGGCGCTTCTGCTCCCAGGCCCTCGACACCACGGCGGCGTCATAGAGGGTCAGCTCCCGGCCGGGGAGAATGGGGACAGTCTCCCCCAGGAAGCAGCGCAGCTCCTCCTGGAGCCGCCGGGCGGCCATGTCGTCCTGGCACAGGATCACCAGGGGCCTGCCGCAGTCCCGGGTCAGCCCCGCGATGAGATGGCTGCGGTTGATCTGCCCCACGCCGGTGACGGCAGCGGTCTGTCCCTGGGACAGGGCGTCCAGCAGGGCAGTGTACTCCGGTATGGAGCGAAGCTGGGTGAGTAATTGTTCCATGAAGGCACCTCAAAAGAGTGTTAGATATCGGTATGGCTCAGCAGAGCAACAAATTGTTGTTTGCCGCTGTGTGATAAAGTTACCTGTCATTGCGAGACCAGTCCGCAGACTGGTCGTGGCAATCCCCCGGTTAGAGGGGAAATGTACCGAAAAGCACCCAGAAGAATGGGAGTCACCGCAATTTTTGGTGGTAATCGTTACCTGGTTCCATTCAACCGGGGGATTGCCACGCCAGTGTGCGCACTGGCTCGCAATGACAGCATAACATACAAACACCAATTTGTCCGGAAAGATAGTGACTTGAAAATGCGGGGCTATTTATGGTATTTGCTGCCGGCCTGGATGGCTTCCGCCCGGTAGAGCTGTTCCAGGACCATGATCCGGGCCAGGTGGTGGGGGAAGGTCATGGGGCCCATGCTGAGGCGGAAATCCGCCCGGGCCTTTACCCGGGGAGCGATCCCAAAGGAAGAGCCGATGAGAAAGCAGGCGCTGCCCTTGCCGGAATTCTTGACCTCCCGGAGCTTCGCCGCGAAGTCCTCACTGGACAAAAGCTTACCTTCCGGGGTAAAGACGCATAGCCATGCCCCTTTGGGAATCCGTGCGAGGATGGCGTCCGCCTCTTTCTCCAACCCCTGGGCGATTTCCGAGGGGGATGGATTTTCGGGGAGCCGGGCCTCCGGCAGCTCCAGAAGGGTAAACCGGCAGTACCCCGACAACCGTTTGGCGTACTCCGCCGCCGCGCTGAGGTAGAAAGGTTCCTTCAGTTTTCCCATGGCGATGAGGGTGATGTCAAACATGGCGCACCTCCTAAACCTTTTTATTCTATCATTTCCGAAGAAAAAAAGCAACTGGGAGAAACGGGGGAATGCCGGGGCAAAGGGCAAGCCAGGGCAGGCGGAAGGGACAATTGTTGTTTAGCGGCTTCGCCAAATTGTCAATTCTAAACAACAATTTACCGCCCTTGGCTGGGGGTTGACAATTGGGCGCGGCTGGGGGATAATAGGCGGAGAATGATCAAAGGGGCGATTGCATGGAACGAAAATATTCTCTGAACGGCCTGGGGCTGAAATGTCTGGGATGGGTGTTCACCCTCTGCGCTGTGGGAGGGATTATGCTTCCCGGGGGCGTTCCGGGAGCTATTTTATCCTATCTGGGGTATATTTCTCTGCCGATTTTTGCCTTTCTGCTGGTGGAGGGCTTCCGGAATACGGGGGATTTCCGCCGGTATGCGATCACCATGGTCATTACCGCGGTGGTGACGGAGCCTTTTTATGACTATGCCTGCAACGGGGTGTGGCTGGACATGGTGGAGCTCAATGGACAGAATATTCTGTTCGGCCTGGCCCTGGGAATGGTGCAGCTCTATTTCCTGAAGGCCATGGGAACGGGCAGCGCCGGAAGGATTCTGGCCAGCGGGCTTATGGTGCTTTGCAGCGCCCTGTGGTGCTTTATTCTGAATGTGCCGGGAGGAGCGCTGCTGCAGCTGATGGTGGGACTTTTCTATCTGCTGAAGGAGCACCCCCCTGCGATGTACGCCTCCGCAGGGGCCATTGGACTGCTCTTCGGAGGGACGCCGGTGCTGGCGCTGCCGCTGGTGGCATTCTACAACGGGGAGCGGGGGAAGTACTGCAAGTACATTTTCTACGCCGCGTACCCCGTGCTGTGGGCAGGAATCGCGATTGTGAAGTTGTTTGCCGCGTGACGGGCTGCATGGTTTGCGCTGCTTCGGGAATGGTAATGCCGGAGGTGAGACCATGGGTCAGGAGAAAAAGCGAAAGCGTGTTGTGACCGACCCCAACGGCAGCTACACCGGCCGGGGAACGGACCCGGAGGAAAAGCCGGTACAGGACGCGGATGACCTGTAGAAAAGTTTTGACCCACCCGGAGCTCCGGGTGGGCCTTTTGTTATTCTCCCTTATATTTCCTACGGGTGGCGATGCCGCCGCGGATATGGCGCTGGCGCTTGTTTTCCTCCAGAATTTCACGCACCTGGAGGTACAGCGCGTAATTACACTGCCGCAGCCGCTGGCAGTCCTTGTGTACCGTGGATTTGGAAACGCCGAATTCCCGGGCGGCGGCCCGGACAGTGGCGCTATTTTCAATTATGTACACAGCCAGGTCACAGGCCCGCTTCTGGATGGTTTCTGTCATAGGCTTCCCCTCCGTTGCTGTGTCTGTATGGTTACTGTATGCTTCGCCGGAAGAGAATATGCGGCCTTGACAGCGGCCGCGCCCGGGGATAAAATAGGAGAAAACGCCGTTTCACTGAACAGAAAAATTGTTGTTTGAAAAAATGCTGTCATTGCGAGACCAGTGCGCACACTGGTCGTGGCAATCCCCCAGTTAGAGGGAAAATGTGCAGAAAACGGACAAACGCCCTAACGAACCGTCCTGA